>JACDCD010000221.1 GCA_013694625.1 Actinomycetota bacterium
AGCTCCCGCGTCACTGTGTGGAAGCGCGGCCGAGATAACAACGGTCCATCCGCCCCTGGGGAAGTCGCTTCTCGCAGTGGGCATCAAGGTTTTCGGCTACAACGCCCTGGGGTGGCGCTTCGCGGCGATGGTGGCGGGCCCCGCCACCATCGCGCTTCTCTACCTCTTGGCGCGCGAACTGTTGAGGTCCACCATCGGCGCCACCTTTGCCGCGGGGTTGCTCGCAATCGACCCACTGCACTTTGTGCAATCACGCGTCGCGATGCTGGACATCTTTGTGCCACTCTTCGGTCTTGCGGCGTTCTACTTCCTGCTCTTGGACCGGAGGCGGCTCCTGCGCACGGGGCACGATGCCCGGCTCCCGTTGGTGAATAGACCATGGAGGGTGATCGCCGGCGTCGCTGGGGGGGCTGCGACCGCCTCGAAGTGGTCCGGTGCCCTCGTGGTCGTGGCGCTGATCGGTTTGACCCTCGCATGGGAGGTTGCGGCGCGGCGCGCCGACGGCAAACCCAGACCGGCGCGCCGGGCGCTTGCCGAAGAAGGCGCCTCCATATTCGTGTGGCTCATGCTCACGCCGGTCATCGTCTACGCCTTCAGCTATGCCGGGGTCTTGGACGGTACATGGCGTGCGGCGCCGTGGTCCGAAGGGTCGTGGATGCGCGTTTTCCTCGAACGGCAGATCTACATGGTGAACTTCCACCTCGGCCTCGACAAGATGCACAGCTACCAGTCCCCGGCGTGGTCGTGGATACTCATCAGGCGCCCCGTCTCCTACTACTTCACCCATGCAGCGAACGGCGACTACAGAGAGATCGCCGCGATCGGCAATCCGTTGGTGTGGTGGTCCTCCCTCTTCGCCCTGCTCTATGTCGGAGTCAGATGGGTGCGACGTCACAGCCTCGGACGCCCCGAAGGTTTCATCCTGGCCGGCTTCTTGGTCACCTATGGTCCCTGGCTGGTGCTTGCAACGGGGAGGTCGGCTGTCTTTCTGTTCTACCTTCTGCCGACGTTGCCCTTCATGTGCCTGGGGCTTGCTTACGTAATGGCCGATCTTGTCCGCTCGATCGCGGGCCGGGCTGCAGTCACCTTGTTCGGGACGGCATGCGTCTTGACCTTCGCGTTCTATTACCCGCTGCTCGCCGCAAGACCGCTGCCTTTCGAGCAATGGGACCGCCGCATCTGGGTTTTCGACAACTGCGACAAACCGGCGCCCAAAGAGGGTTCGGACGCAGTCGAGAACGGATCGCCCCAGGGGTGGTGCTGGATTTGAGGGCGGCGAGCTCGGTCTTCAAAGGGGGTCCACGCTTCGTTGCACTCGCGAGCCCGGGCAGCGGTCCCCAGAATGCAATGAAGCTCCAGCACGAGATGCGGTTGAGGTCAATACACGCTGGATCGGGTCACGGGGCGTGTGCCCCCAGGAGCTCGATGCGGTACACGAGGGTTGCGCCGGGGGGCACGCGCGGCGGCAGCCCGTCTTCGCCGTAGGCAAGCTCCGGCGGGATGACGACTCGGCGGACACCTCCCACCCTCATCCCTGCAACTCCTTCGTCCCATCCCGGGATGTTCTGACCGCCTCCGAGGGAAAACCGGAAGGGCTCAGGTTGGCTGCGGGTCGAGTCGAACCGTTCACCGCTCGCAAGTGTGCCCGTGTAATCGGCCGCAAGAATCCAACCGCGCTCAGGAAGGGCACCCGACCCGCATTTCAGGTCCCTGTAACTGACGCCGGATTGGGTGGTGAACGACTGTTCGGCGCAGGAAGGTGGCGCCGGTGCCTCGTCACCACAACCAATCCCCAACAGCAGAACAACACCTGCAAGAGTTCGAGCCCATGGTGCGATCACGGATGCACCCTCCCCTCGCGCGGGCGTCCGGCGGCAGTCCAGTCCTCCTCGGTGATCGCATATATGTCGTGGTCGGCCCATCGTCCGTTGATGCGCAGGTAGCGCAGGAAGTGCCCTTCCGGGCGGAAGCCCGCCTTGAGCAGCACCCGCGCCGACGCAGGGTTGTCCGGCATCACGGCGCCACGTACCCGGTGCAGGCCGGCGTCTCGGAAAGCGAAGGCAACCGCCTGCCGAACGGCCTCGGTCGCGTAACCCTTGCCGTTGTGACTCTGATCGACGGAATAACCGATGGTGGCGTACTGGGCGGCGCCCCTGACGATGTTGCTGAGCGCGATTCTGCCCACGAGAGCGGCCCCGAGAACACCCCAAACGTATGACCACTCCCGTCCCTCGATTTGGCCTGGGCACGCCGGATGTCCTCGATTTGTTCCTCGATGGTGAAATACGCGTCCGGCCTGAGTGGCTCGAGGGGACGCAAGAAGGCGCGGTTGCGCATGACGTAGTCAATCAACGCCGGCGCGTCTGAGATCTCCAGGGGAGCGATGACCGCGGACATCCGGTCTTTGGCTGGGGAATCCATACCGGATGAAGATAGCCGTTGGTCCTCGTGGTTCTGATCTCGTGTCCCCGCGTTCGCGCCTATCGACTACGTGGACGGGCAACGAGATAACCCGCGAGTGCACCCAGTAATCCGAGCCCAACAACGACGACAATCGAGTGGGTCAGCCCAGGTTTGATGGCCATCACCCACAGGATGCCGAGCGCGATCCCGTTCAAGGCGAATGCAGCCTGCCATCCGGTCGGGGTGGCGATCAGTCGCTTCACCTCCGCGGGGACTGCGCCGCCCTCCGCCTCGGCGGCGGACCTGCCGATGGCC
>JACDCD010000003.1 GCA_013694625.1 Actinomycetota bacterium
AGGTGAGGCCGCCGCCGCAACGAGCCGGCCGGCCTGATGGAGCCACACGGTGGAGCGCAACGCGCTGGTTGCTTCCCGCAGCGTACTTGCCGTGTACGGAAGCAGATCCTCCGCCCCGTAGGAAGACGCAACCGTCTGCGAGAATCTCGACAGGACCTCATAGGGGGACGCGCGTTTGCCGTACACCAGACGGTTGGCGAATCTCTGTACCCGCTCTCTGACCGGCTGGAAGGCGACCGCAACCACCGCGGTGGCGAAGATCGACAGGGCCAGATTGGAGTCTCCTCCCGCTCCCAGAAGTGCTCCCGCACCGGCCACGATGGCGACGTAGACCGCGGTGATGAAGGCGGCGAGGGATCCGTATATGACGGCCTTCTTGATCACGATGTCGAACAGACGGTGCTTCAGGATGGCGATGCCGATGGACACCGGGATCAAGAAGAAGGAGGCTGTGGCCAGCTGCTGCGCAATGTCTGCGTACAGGGGGGTATCGGCCATGCCCCACGAAGTGTTCAACGAGACGGCTATCGCCACCGCATACAGGATTGCAACCGCGGCCGTGCCTGCGGTCACCCACTTGAGCTGAAGGCGCTCGACGCCGTGTGACCGGCGGAAGCGCCGGATCAAGCTGACGGCGGAGGCGACGATACACAACGGGATAAGAACGATCGACACGATCAGGACGGACAGCACCGTCTCGAGTGACTCGATGCCGAGAGGATTTTCGGACCTGGTGACGCCGTCTATGGGGCCCGGCGCAAAGGTGATCGCCAGGGACGTGCCGGCGATCGACAAGGCAGCAAGCCACCCGACGATTCTCCATCTCGGCGACGGGAGGCGCCCATCCGGGAAGAGCAGAATGAGATAGGTGCCCATGATGGTGATCGCCGGCACCCACAGCCAGGAGCTCAAGGCGTCCACCAGTGCGGCCAGTTTGCGGTTCCCGGCGCCAAGAGCGTACAGGACGAGGCTGTTGGTAACGTTGCTGAGCCCCCAGGTGAAGCCGATGCCCATGAGGATCCAGCCGATGGTGTTCTTGGGCAGCCGTGCCAGGATCAGTATTCCGACCAGTGGGAACGAGTAGCTCATCAGTACGAACAGCACGTCGCCGCTTCCGGTGCCCGAGGGTGCAGCCGCGCCGACGCCGAGAAACGCAAAAGCGAACAGCAGGCTGATGACGCCGAAGCTCGTCCACGCCAAGCGGCGGGCGGTCCTCTCACCCATGCCTCCGGTGGAGCCAGACCGGGACCGGCGTCGAGCGGCGATGCTGGTTCGCGTCATGGGCCCATTGTCCGCCATCCACTTCCCGCCCGTCAGGGTGTTAACCCGCTGAGAGGAAGGGTGCTGACCCACCTTCGGGCCGTGAGGCCGGCCCCGTTACCCGGCGCCGGATCTTGACCCCGTGGTTCCCCTCAGGAAAGTGAGCACCGCCATGACACGCCGGTGGACGTTGAGCTCCTCCGACAGATCGAGCTTCTGGAAGATCGAATTGATGTGCTTCTCGACCGCCCTGGGGCTGAGATACAGAGCCTCTGCGATCCCGGCATTGTTCTTGCCCTCCGCAATCTGCCCGAGTACCTCGCGCTCTCGCTGGGTCAGGCGCTTGAGGGGCGAGTTCCTGCTGTCGGTCCTGCGCCCGACCAGACCTTCGACCACCTTGGGATCGAGGACGGACCCTCCACCCGCAACCTCCTTCAGCGCACGAACCAGCTCATCTATCTCGGCCACCCGCTCCTTGAGGAGGTAACCCAGGCCCGCTGCGCCCCCCTTCAAGAGCTCGTAGGCGTAGTCCTCGTCCGCGAACTGGGAGAGAACCACCACGCCGATGGAAGGGTGCTCGGCCCGGATTCGTTTGGCCGCGTCGATTCCTTCGGTGGTGTTGGTGGGCGGCATCCTTATGTCGGTCAGGACGACATCGGGGGCATGGGCGGCGACCGCATCGAGCAACCCGTGAAGGTCCGCCGCAACTGCGACGAGCTCCACGCAGTCGACCTCCCTCAACAGGGCACTGGTGCCCTCGCGAACCAGGTAGTTGTCTTCGGCGAAGACGACCCGCAGCGCGTCCAAGGCCCTGGGGGCGATCACGCCGGAACACCGCCGCCCACTCCACTGTTGACCACAGTATGTCAACCTACCCCGGGCAGGAGGCTCTGCCCTCTGCGATCGATGTGACCGAGGCAACCTTTGCCGAGGAGGTCCTCGCGCGGTCACACGAGCGGCCGGTGGTCGTGGATTTCTGGGCGGAGTGGTGCGGCCCCTGTCGCACCCTGGGCCCCGTGCTCGAGCGGCTGGCCGCCGAGGCGAAAGGCGAGTGGGTGCTGGCAAAGGTCGATGTGGACGCCAACGGGTCGCTGGCGGCGGCCGCCCAGGTGCAGGGGATACCCGCGGTGCGCGCCTTCCGGGACGGACGCCAGGTTGCAGAATTCACCGGCGCCCTCCCCGAACCGCAGGTGCGGGAGTGGCTGGCGGGTC
>JACDCD010000004.1 GCA_013694625.1 Actinomycetota bacterium
GGAGTTGCCATCCTCGCCATCGGCATCGTGGTTGGGTCGATCGCCGGATTCGCAGGCGGCTTCGTAGACGGCCTGTTGATGAGGATCGTCGATGTTCTGCTCGCGTTTCCCAGCCTGCTACTGGCGCTGGCCATCACGGGCATGTTGGGCCCGGGACTGCTGCACCTCATGATCGGAATGGTGTCGGTGTGGTGGACTGACTATGCCCGCATGATGAGGGGACTCGTGCTGTCGATGCGCGAGCGGCCGTTTGTGGAGTCGGCTCGAGCCGTAGGACTTCCGGGCCCTCTGGTCGCTGCACGCCACGTCTTGCCCAACATCGTAGGGCCCGTGATCGTTCTGGGAACGGTACAGACCGGGCGCCTGTTGCTGGCCCTGTCGGCACTGTCGTTCCTCGGCCTCGGCGTCCAACCGCCGACGTCCGAGTGGGGCGCAATGCTCAGCGAGGGCCAGCAGTATCTTGCCAGTGCCCCTCAGCTCATGGTCTATCCGGGCATCGCGATCACGATCGCCGCGCTCGGGTTCAATCTCCTGGGTGACGGCTTGCGAGATGTCCTCGACCCGACCATGGAGCACTGACCCGGTGGAGCAGACATCCCTTCTCGATGTACGCGACCTCACCGTTGGGTTCGAGAGCCCATACGGCCTGATCCAGGCCGTGAATGGAATGTCCTTCACACTGAAGCAAGGAGAGCGCATCGGCATCGTGGGCGAATCGGGCTCGGGAAAGAGCGTAACCGCACACGCCATCACCGGCTTGCAGCCGTCGAACGCGCGCGTCTCGGGCGAGGCGCGGCTGGACGGCATCGACCTCTTGCGAATTTCGAAGCGCGAGATGAGACGCGTGCGGGGCGGGCGCATCGGCATGGTTTTCCAAAACCCCCTGCACTGTCTTAATCCCGCAATGAAGATCGGTGCTCAGATAGAGGAGGCGGTGCTCGCCCACACCGGCGCAGACAAGAACGAGGCGAGGCAGCGGGTGCTCGAGCTCATGGATCAAGTGGGCATCCCGTCCCCCAGCCGTAGCGCCCAGGAGTTTCCTCACCACTTCTCGGGCGGCATGCGCCAACGGGTCATGATCGCCATCGCGCTCGCTTGCAAACCGCAGATCGTGATTGCTGATGAGCCCACGACGGCTCTGGACGTCACCATTCAGGCACAGATCATCGATCTGCTCGCCGAGACCTGCGAGACATACGGGGCGGCGGTCATCCTCATCACACACGACCTTGGCATACTCGCCGGTTTCGCCGAGCGAATCGTGGTCATGTACGCGGGACGAGTCGCCGAACAGGGCGAAGTGGACTCTATCTACTACCAGCCTGCGCATCCTTACACCTTGGGGCTCCTGCAGTCTGTAACGCGCATCGACGAGGCGAGGCGCGACCGCCTCGTGCCGATCGCCGGGAACCCGCCTTCGCCCGTCCTGCTGCCATCCGGCTGTGTGTTTCACCCCCGTTGCCCATACGCCCAGACGGTCTGCCGGGAGCAGGCGCCTCCCCTCGAGCGCGTGGGCGGATTTGATCATATGGCCGCGTGTCACTTCGCAGACGAAATCGTGGCCCAGCGAACCGGGAACAACGCGCCGTGAGCGACTCTTTGCTCGAAGTCGAGCACCTCAAGAAGTTCTTTCCCGTGACGAAGGGCGCCATCCTCCGCCGCAACGTGGGGCGAGCGCATGCCGTCGACGACGTCTCCTTCATCCTCCGACACGGTGAGACATTAGGCCTTGTCGGAGAGTCGGGTTGCGGGAAGTCGACGCTGGCGCGCTGCATCCTGCGTCTGATCGAGCCTAGTTCGGGGAGGGTGGTATTTCGCGGCGAAGACCTGCTGAGCTGCACGCGCAGCCGTTTGCGGCTACTGCGGCGATACATGCAGATCGTCTTTCAGGATCCCTATGGATCCCTCAATCCGCGCATGACTGTGGGCGAGCTGGTCGCGGAACCGGCCCTGTTCCACGGCCTCGTGAAGGGGCGACGAGACGCCGGTCAAAAGGTGGGGGAGATGCTCGAGAGGGTGGGCCTGGCCCCCAGCTACGCCCGTCGCTA
>JACDCD010000008.1 GCA_013694625.1 Actinomycetota bacterium
TCGCCGTTGTGGGGCCTGCGAGTGGTCGAGCGAATCGGGGCAGGAACCGAGGCCCCATATCTGCTCGACCCGGAGATGCTGGGTCGTTTCTACATGGGCACGCTTCGCCTCGAGGCAGATCCCTTCACCGGGTTTGCCAAGAACCTCACGACGCTTCGACTCGAGGTCAAGGCGCTCTATCACGTCCGCAACGCCAAGGGCGCGCGCAGGGTGGCGGCGGCATGAAGTACGAGGTGCAGGACGCGCCGGTCGCCTACGGGGATCGCATGTACTCCAAAGGCGAGGTCCTCGAGGCTTCCGAGGAGCACATGTGTGGCTTC
This sequence comes from Actinomycetota bacterium, assembly GCA_013694625.1. GTDB lineage: Bacteria > Actinomycetota > CADDZG01 > CADDZG01 > WHSQ01 > JACDDL01. The sequence continues at coordinate 321 of JACDCD010000008.1, forward strand.
CTTCAGGCGGGCTACGTCAAGGAGGCCGAAGCCAAGGAGTCCAAGAGGCGCTCGAAGAAGTGAGGTAAAGCCCGGGCTAGGCGGGGAGATCCTGATCCGGCACGCCCAACGGCGTGTCGGGGTCAAGATCAAACATGTCTTCCCACCCGCTGGCTTCGGTCTGGCACCTGCCCTCTGCGAACATCTGCCCCCGTCTTCTCAAAGACATAGCCGGTATTCTCGAGCCGCCAACCCTCACTCTCAATTAGCTCGAGGATGTTTGGCTGACCCGTAGCGTCAAGTTTGAGAAGCGGGCGGAGAGCGCATTCAACTGCGACGCCGACAGCTCCCGTAGTTGCAGGTGGCCGAGCTGCGGCAGGACGTGGAGGGTCAGATTCGCTCGATATGAGGCCCACGTGGACTCTCGCACCGTCACCCGCGCCGCCGGGAGCCATTCGCTCACGAATTGAGCAAGAGTCTGGCGACTCGGAGCAACGTAGGTGCCCTGCTGCGCCTGGGAGAGCACGGTGTTTAGCGCGGCTTGAGCATCCTTCTGGCGCTTGTGGCTCGAGGCCCACTTTTGCTTGCGTTCCTCGCGCTCCTGTAGCTCACTCCCGCAGCGCGGACAGGCATCGAGGCGGCCCTCCCCTCTGGTGACTGTGCTTCTCCCACAGATCCCGGAGTATGCTGGCGTCTACGAGAAGCGCTCCTGAATCTCTCCAACCGCCAGGCACGCGGCCGAGTCTTCGTGACAGGAACGTGCAACCCGTGGCCTCTGAGCCGGGAGTGTGTATTCACGGCAGACCGTTGGACGAGCGGGAAAGAGCGGACCTAGCCACTTACATTCGTTGGGTGGTTGGAGGGCGCTCTCCCTAAGAAGCCGCCTCCGCTTGGAGGTTTGAGTCGGTCTCGTTGATGAGCGGGACTGCACCGAGACGCTCGAAGATGGCTCGGGCTTTGTGCAACGGGTCTGTGGCGGAGTCGCGATCACCAAGCGCGATGAGGCAGCGGGCGAGGCCAAGATGGGCTTGGCCTTCTTCCAGTACGAAGCCGAAGCCGGCCCAGCTTTGAGCGGCTTCATGGTACAGGTCGCGGGCTTGCTCAGATCGTCCTTGTGCTTCCAGCAGGATGGCCTTGGCGGTCAGAGCCGAGTTCTTGTCTCGGATGGCACCCACGTCTGCTTCCTCAATCATGATCCTTTCTGCCAACCGAGGCTCCTCCCCGGCTGCCAAGACGCGCATCACACTCGGCAGAAACAAGGCGCGCCGACTTGGCATCCCCTCCGTGGCTTCGGCAAATTGGGTGACCAGTCGAACGGCTTCCGATCCATCTCCCGCAGCATTCCGGATGCTAGCGGCGATCGCTAGAGCCTGAAACATCCCCCACGAGTCGACTCCCTGGTTGAGGATGAGCCGCAGGCGCTCCTCTCCTGCAAGGGCCTCTTTGACATGATCTCTAAAGGCCAGCACGAAGCACTTGTATGACAGCGCTCTAATCTCAACTGAACTAGCCTCCTGAGACCTGCTCCAGCCGAGGACCTCGTCGGCTTCGCTAAGGAGTTGGTCCCACTCGCCCATATCGAAGAGCATAGCGAGGCTCTCCGCCTTGGCCCACATGGCGTCACCGGCCATACCTCTGCGCGACGAGAAGTCAAAGGCGTGTCGTTTTGCTTCGAGGCCTTCCTTTGGTCCCTCGAAGAGCCACGCCCAATCCCCGAGGTTTACGTAGTTTACGCTCACTCCCCTGGGGTGGGCGTTGAGTTCCTCGGAACGGGCGGCTCCAATTCGCAAGTCTTGAAGTCCGCCGGAATCTCCCAGTCCACAGCGGGCCTCCCCTCTGCTACTGAGGGCGACGGCTTCGAGATCCTCTGCGCCGACGCCGCGAGCAACAGAGATTGCCTTATTCGACCACATCAACCCGTCCTTGAACGCACCCTCGCGGTTGTGAAAGACAGCGAGGACCGAATAGGTCCTTGCCAACTCGGGGCTAGGACCATGTCGCTCCAGCAGCACGCGTGCATCATCAAGCAGCCGCTTAGCGTCTTCGACCCTGCCTTGATTCCCCAGCAGCGGGCATAAGGTCAGTATTGCGTCGGCTTGCTCTACAGGTCCGGCGAAGCGCGAAAGGTGTTCGATTGCTTCACGCAAATGGGTTTCCGCCTTGGCGAAGTCCCCTAGCGCTTCCAAGATCCGCCCGGAGTTCAGCAGGGTTCGTCCCCTCGCCGGGTCGTCAGGGAGCATGAGTGCGAGAGCGGCCTCGTAGTAGCTGACCGCCCGCGGGGCGTCGAGGTTGGCTGCCCTGTCGCCCGCCAGAGAAGCGAACCGTTTTGTCGGCGCAAGGAGCCGCCCCTTATCGTCCTCAGCGCCAGAGGCCGAGGCCAGGGATAGGGCTTCCGAGTAGTGATGGGCAAGGACCTCGGCCTGGTCCGCGACCCTCTCTCCCGCCATCCTCTCGACCCAGCCAGCCATCGCCTCGTGCTTGCGCCCACGCACCGCTCGCGGTATCTGGCCGTAGCACACGTCCCTTACGAGCGCATGCCAGAAGGAGTATTCCTGCTGCCCTTCCATCGAGGACACTCGCGCCGGTCGCACGAGTTCCTTGCGGACGAGTTCGTGCAGGCCCGCCTTCACGACCCCGTCATCTATTTCAGCGATGGCCGCGACCGCTCCAGACCAGAACACCTTGCCCACGACTGCTGCGTTGTACAGGAGCGACTTGCGTTCCGCAGGAAGCGTGTCGAGCCGTGCGGCGATGAGCGCCTGGACGTTATCGGGTAGCGGTATGTCTGCTTCGGTATCGATGGTGAGAACCCGGCCCCGCTGCTGCAGAACGCCGCGGTCGGAGAGCATCCTGATGAATTCCTCGGCGTAGAGCGGGTTTCCACCGGCTCGTTCGAGGAGAGCGGCGTGTATCTCAGCGGGTAGCACCGCCTGGGAAAGAAGCCCCGAGATCAACTGAGCCGTCTCGGAGTCGGTGAGGGGTGACAGAGAGATGGTCGCCGCGTTACGAGTACCGGCACCCCAGCTTGGTTGCTTCTCGAACAGTTCCGGTCGGGCTGTACAGACGATCAGGAGGGGCACACCCGTGGACCACTCCACCACATGCTCGATGAACTCCAGCAGCGATGCGTCCGCCCAATGGAGGTCCTCGAACACCAGCACCAGCGGTCCTTTGGTTGCGATCGCCTCCAGGAAGCGCACCCAGGCGGTGAAGGACTCCTCTTTCTCGGCTGCCCCACCCATAATGGTGGTAGCGCCCACCAGGGGAGCGAGCCGTGCTTGGAGCCAAGCCGTGTCGCTCTCGTCAACTGCAAGCGCGCCAACTGCTGCGGCGATCTTGTTGGTGGCCACGTCCGGCGAGTCGGACTCGTTTATGCCCGCCTGCGCTTTGACGATCTCCCCCAGGGCCCAGAACGTGATGCCCTCTCCGTAGGGAAGCGAGCGACCCTGCCGCCAGGTGACGAGTTCCGACTGCTCGTCAACATAGGAGGCAAACTCGCCCAGTAGGCGAGACTTACCCACTCCCGGTTCGCCAACCACGGTCACCATCTGCAACGAGGACTCCCGGAGCGTGCGTTGATATGCGGTCTTGAGGGTAGCGAGGTCGAAGTCGCGTCCGATGAACGGCGTCCGGTAGCGGGTCTCGACATCGACTCCGAAGCGGCTGCGTGCCGACACCGCTCGCCATACCAGGAGAGGTTCCGGCTTGCCCTTGACGCTGACCGGCTCCATCTCCTCATAGACGATAAGGTCCTTGGTCGAGCGATAGGTGATCTCTCCCACCGCGACGCCACCTACGGGAGCGATCCCCTGGAGGCGGGAGGCGGTGTTGACGACATCGCCCGTCACCATGCCCTCACCGGCCTGCGGTCTCGCCCCGATGCTCACCAACCCCTCTCCGGTGTTGACCGCAGCCCGGATGGAGAGATCGAGGTTGGGAGTGGCCTCGTTCAACTCTTCGATCGCCTCGGTGATCCGCAGAGCCGCTCTCACCGCCCGTTCGGCGTCGTCCTCATGGGCCACCGGAGCCCCGAACACGGCCATGACGGCATCGCCGATGAACTTCTCGACGGTTCCGCCGAAGCGTTCGATCTCGTTCTTGAGCAGGCGGTGATAGGGGGCCAGAGCCGCCCTTACGTCCTCGGGGTCGGCCTCATGAGAGCGGGCGGTGAAGCCGACCAGGTCCACGAACAGGACCGAGACGACCTTTCTCTCCTCGGCCTGCGAGGGGGATGTGGTTTGGAGGGGCGTGGCGCACTCCGAGCAGAACTTGGCCTTGTCCGGGTTGTCCTCACCGCAGTTAGGGC
>JACDCD010000018.1 GCA_013694625.1 Actinomycetota bacterium
CCGGCGCGGTGTCCCAGGCGATCTCCCAGTTGTGGAAGCGGGTCAAGATCAGGTCCAAGAAGGTAATTCTCGGCATCGCCAACCAAAGGGTCGTCGTCAGACAGATCGAGCTCCCGTTCCTGGAGGAAAAAGAGTTCAGGGCTTCGCTTCAGTTTCAGGTGGCCGATCACATCCCCATGCCCGTGGACTCCGCCGAGCTCGACTACCAGATCATCGACGACTACACGGACAAGGACGGACAGCGCATGATGCGCGTGCTGCTCGTCGCTGCCGCCAGCGACATGGTGGAATCCTTCGTCGAGACCGCATCGGCAGCGGGCATGTCGCCGGCGGGGGTGGACCTGGCGCCATTCGCCATTGCCCGAGCAGTGAGCCCCAATGCTCGCGGAGAGTCCGGCGCTGCGGGAGCAGAGGCGGTGGTCGACGTCGGCGCCACCGTGACCAACATAGTCGTCCATCACAACGGCGAGCCGAGGTTCGTACGCATTTTGTTGGTTGGTGGCGATGATGCGACCGAGTCCCTTGCCAAGGATCTCGATGTCCCGTTCGAAGAGGCCGAGGCGATGAAGCTCGATCTCGCACATGGTGTCGGGACCGAGGAGATGAAGAATCTTATCTCCGGCCGAGTCGACAACCTTGTCAACGAGATCCGCGGTTCTGTCGACTACTACCTCTCGCAGGAGAACAGCGAGTCCATCTCGTCGGTCGTTGTCACCGGGGGAGGGTCGTTGACGCCAGGCTTCACCGAGCGCTTGGGCCAGGTGCTCCATAGCGACATCAGCAGGGGAGCGGCGCTTGTGGACATGAATACAAAGAAGTCGGGCCTCACCGACGAGCAGGTTGCCGAGGTCGAGCCGGTGGCCGCCGCTGCGGTGGGCCTGGCACGAGCGTGAGGCAGCCTTAGTGCACGCACTGCGCTCCCGCGCCCCCCAGAACCAGGGCCTGATGCGGCGAATTGAGCTGCTTCCCCCGCGCTACGCGCTGAAACGCCGGGCACGCCGCAACATCGGTTTTGTTGCGCTGGGCGGTGTCGCTGTCCTGGCTGCGCTGGTGGTGTGGTGGGTTCTGCTTGGAGGCCAGGTTGTCGACGCCGAGCGTGAGCTTGCCGTCGTCGAGTCCCGCAATGCGTCGTTACAGGCAGACATCGACGAGCTCCAGCGTTTCGCTGAGCTCTCCGATGAGGTCGCAAAGAAGAGGACGGCGTTGCAGACCGTGATGGCGGGGGACGTCGATTGGCCTTCGCTGCTGACCGAGGTGGCAATGGTGGTGCCCGGAGAAGTGTGGCTGACCAACATGACCGCATCGGCCGGTACAGCCGAAGGCGCCACCCCCGCAGGCACCGAGACCGCACCCGTCAGGATTTCGGAGGACACACCCTTCGGACGAATTCAGTTCCAGGGTTCGTCGCTCTCTCTGCCGGGGGTGGCCAAGTGGCTGATCCGTCAGCAGAGCGTGGACGACTTCTCGGCGGTGTGGCTCAACAGCGCGACCGAGACGCCCGCGGACGAAGCCACCAGCGCAGTTCCTCTAACGACATTCGACAGTACGCTCGAGCTGAGCGAGACGGCCGCCAGCCGCCGTTTCGAAGAAGGCGCCGGAACCTCTGAGCTGGACCTCAGCAAGGAGAAGACGCCGTGAGCAACCGGCTGAGGATGATCCTCGTGGTGGTCGGTATCGTTGCGTTGTGCGCAGCCTGGTTCTTCTTCTTCATCCGCCCCCGCCAGGCCGAGCTCGCGAAGGTCCGCGCCGACACCGTCGAGGAAGAGAACAGGACGGTGGCCCTGCACACCGAGCTGGACCGGCTCGAGGAGCTGCAGGCGAACGCTCCGGCCCTCGAGGCGGAGCTGGCTGCGACCCGGAGACTGATCCCTTCGGAGAACGAAGTCGCGAACTACATCTTTCTGGTGGAAGAGGCTGCAACCCAGGCGGATATCGATTTCGTGAATGTCACCCCGGAGCTCCCGAAGCCGCCGCCCGAGGGTGCTCCCCTTGCGGAAATCCGCACCGTCATCGGCGCCGAGGGCGGCTACTTCGAGATACAGGACTTCTTTAGACGCCTCTACAGTCTTGATCGTGCGGTGAGGGTCGACCTCATGGCACTTGCCCCTGCGGGGGAGGCAGCGGCCACCGACACGGTTGCCGATCCGGCGACTGCGAACAAGCTGCGCCTCGACGTGACCGCCCGCATCTTCTTCGAGCCACCCGAGGGTGCTGCTGCGGCAGCCCCTGCTCCGGCGACCACGACGCCCTAAGGAGAAAACGATGGCGACCGCACCGGAAACTTTCGAAGCAGAAACCAGGCGCAACATCAACGGCATCCAGATAGCGCTAGTGGCGCTGGCCGTCGTCGTGCTTCTCGGCGCGGTGTGGTTCTTCTTCCTCAAAGGGGACGCCGAACCAGAGGTGGTCGCCGATGCACCGCCGGTGGCCGAGGCGACGCCGGCCCCCTCCGCGGACGAGGGAGTGGTGGAGGACCCTGCGGGTGAGCCTCTGGTCCCAGGAGAGGGCCCCAAGGAGACCACCGAGGTGTTTGCGCCCAAGGACCCGTTCGAACCGCTGATCTCACCCGTAGGCGCCACAGCTACCGACACCTCGGGCACCACCGATACCTCGGGCACCACCGATACCTCGGACGATCCGGGGGTAGACGAAACCCCCATCCAGGACGATGGGACGGGAGGCTCCGTTGGCGGTGGAGGCGGCGGGAACACCCAGGGCGTGGGTGGTCGCGAGGTGGAGCTGGAGGACGTCTCGACGAAACCGGGTGACAAAGCCGCCTCTGTCAATGTCGATGGTGTGACTTATGACGTCCTGCCGGGGGACAGGTTCGCCGAGAACTTCAAGCTGGTCACGGTCTACGGCAAGTGCGCCACCATGCTCTTCGGAGACGACCAGTTCACCCTGTGCGAGGGAGAGCACGTCCTCAAATAGGTCCGGCATTCCCCTCCGAAACCCTCAAGCCGCTGGGCGCCTCCCCCTTCCCCCGGTCTGCCTCTCCCTCCCGGGCCTGCCCGGCTCCCGATGGCCGTTCTCCGCCCGCCTCGGACGGGGGCTATTCCCTTTGGCAATTTCAGGTAACCGATGATTTTGACGATAGGAGACCAAAGCCAACGAGGAGAACCCATGGCAGTTGCGAACGGCCGCCGCATGGTGTCCGAGATCAGGGACGAGGAAGACCGCCTCCTTTCTCAGCGTCTCCTCGCGCACGTATTCCATGAGGTTCTTTCGGAGACCAACTCAGCCGCGCTGCTGGAGTTGATTGCGGACTCGCTGGCCGAGCTCGTGCCCTACGACTCACTTACCGTTTATCGGGCCGATGAACGGCGACGTGAGCTCATTCCCGTTCTTGCCCGGGACCGGTGGGCCGAAGAGATCCTCAACGACCGAACCTACTTCGGGGAAGGTATCACCGGGTGGGCCGTCGAGAATCGGGAGGCGGTCCGCACCAATGCGGCTCATCTCGATCCGCGCCGGAAAACGGTCGCCGGAACCCCAGATGGAGAGGCCGAGGCACTCGTGTCGGTGCCCCTGTTCGTCAAGGGCTCGATCAAGGGCGCCCTGAATATCTATCGCTTCGAGGAGGGCGGGATCTTCTCCGATGAGGACTTCGAGCTCGCAAAAATGTTCGGCGATGCGGCCGCCCTCAGTCTCGACAATGCCGAGGTCCATGCAGCACTCGAGCACCAGGCGAAGACCGACTCGCTGACGGGACTCTACAATCACCGCTTTTTCCACGACAGGGTGCACAGCGAGCTCTCGCGTTCAATGCGCGTGGGCGACTCACTTGCGGTGGTGATGCTGGACATAGACAACTTCAAAAGGATCAACGATGTTTACGGCCACGACGTGGGTGACGACATCCTTGTGATGCTGGCGCAGCAACTCGAGTCCTGCAAGAGAGCTTCTGATGTCGTATGCCGCATAGGCGGTGAAGAGTTCGGCGTGATCATGCCCTCTTCTTCGGCTGAGGAAGCAAATGCATTCGCCCAACGCTTCAAAGGGCAGCCGTCGTCCTTTGACGATGTCGGCGAGGTAACGGTTTCAGTTGGCATCTCCGAGGGGCCCGAGCAGGCAACCCACGCCAAGACGCTTACGGCCTATGCCGAGAATGCGATGATGACGGCGAAGGCACAGGGAAAGGACAGGGTGTTGATCTACGACAGTGCCGTCGTCGAACGTCCCGGGGTGCCTTCGGACCAGCGCGGTGTCCGGTCCATCGCCCACATAAAGATGCTCCAAGGCCTCGCCAGAAAGCTCAACCGATTGAGCAGCGTCAAGGAGCTCGGGTCCACCATCGGACAGGAAGTTCGCACGTTGGTTGGCTACTCGACTTGTTGGGTCTACACACGCGAAGCCGATGACTTGACCCTGGTCTCTTGCGAGGGCGAGTCGGGTGGCTTGTGCGAAGGGAACAGCGAGTCGTGGAGGAGCGAGGTTGCAGAGGAACTCGGCCGCAAAGCCGCCCAGAGCCAAACGACACTGTCCATAGACAATTCCGTCGAATCCGGCTACGGGGTCAAGGTTCCCGGCCCTCCCCAGACCGAGGAATCGATGATGGCCGTCCCGTTGACCTACGGACGGCGATGTGTCGGGGTGGTTGTGATCACCAAAGGCGGAAGCCGGTCGTTCGACTCCGATGAAATTAGCTTGTTGGAGGTCTTGGCGGGACATGCTGCCGTGGCCTTGGAGTACGCGCGCTTGTTCGAAGCACAGAAGCGAGAAGCCGAGCACGCCAAGGCGTTGCTCGAGTTCAGCCGGACGCTTGCGACCGCAGATGGACAGGGCGAGATTGCGTCCTTCGTGGCTGGGCTGTCGACTGAGCTCCTCGAAGTCTCCAACGCCTCTGTCTGGGTGCAGAAACCAGGGTCTGACACCCTTCACCCGTTCGCCCTTTGCGGCCATTCGGACGAAGAACGGACTCGCGTCTCAAGCGTTCACTTCGATGCCGACTTCATGCAGAGGTATCTGCATCGTACCGAGCCGTTCGTGATCGATGGAGGCCTCATCCCTAGGGACTCCGGAGTTCGAGAGGAAGTTCACGAGCGCAGTTGGGCGGTGGCGCCCTTCGGCCTCGACAAGGGGCGTGTTGGGGTCATCGTCTGCGGCGCGCCGGTTTTGGGCAGGCATCGTTTCTCGCGGGGAAATATGGAACTGCTGGCCGGCATCGCACACCAAACTACGCTTGCGATGGGGAAGGCCGGGATGTTCGAGGATCTCGAGGAAACATTCCTTTCGACGATCGAGTCCCTGGCCAGCGCCTTGGAAGCGAAGGACGAAGATACTTCGTCACACGCCCGGTCGATCAAGGACAAGGCGTCGGCCTTGGGCGCGCGGATCGGACTGGGGGGTCAGGAGCTCAAGCGGCTCGAGATAGCCGCCCTCCTTCACGACATCGGCAAGATCGGGATACCCACAGATGTCCTGTTGAAGCCCGGCCGGCTCACCAAGGATGAACGAAAGATGATCGAGACCCATCCCGAGGTTGGGGAGAAGATCCTGCGGCCCATAGAGCGGTTGCAGGACGTCGCCTGGATAGTCCGGAACTGCCATGAGGATTACGACGGAAATGGATATCCCGACGGGAGGAAGGGAAAGGACATTCCTCTCGAGGCTCGGATCATCCTTGTCTGCGACGCATTCGACGCCATGACCTCGAACCGGCCGTACCGCAAGCGACTGCCGATGGCCGAGGCCTGCAGGCGCCTCAAGGAAGCGTCCGGCACCCAGTTCGATCCGGAGCTCATCCCTGTTTTCCTCGACCTAATCGGCGCTTTGCCCGGGCAGCCCGATCGTGGCCGTGACCAAACCATTGAACCCAACAAACGCAAAGTGACGGTGTGAACATGACTGACATACATGCCCTTCTTCGGTTTGTCGTCGAGCACCGGGGATCCGATCTTCACATCCAACCGGATGCTTCTCCCTCGGTGCGGATCGACGGTTCTCTTGTTCGTTCGGGCTTCCCTTCGATGACAGAAAGCCAGTGCACCGAGCTAGGCCGGGCAATGATGAGCAAGGACCAGGCCGCAGAGCTCGACAGGGTCGGAGAAGTCGACTTCGCGTGTTCAGAACCGCACTCGGGGCGACGCTTCAGAGTCAACATCTACCGTCAGTTGTCGGGTCTGGGGATAGCGGCCCGTCTCCTGCCTCCGGTGCCGTTCTCCTTTGATGCTCTCACACTGCCGGACGCAGTGAAGGGGCTTGCGGAGCATCAGCGGGAATTGTTGTTGATAACCGGTCCAACTTCATCGGGAAAGACGACGACGGCGGCTGCAATGATCAATCACATCAATATGACCCGGCCCTGTCACATTCTCACCATCGAAGATCCCATCGAGATAGTGCACCGCAATGGCCGGGCCGTCGTGTCTCACCGTGAGGTGGGGCGAAGCACGGCGGATTTCGCCACTGGGGTCCGGGCTGCGATGCGCCAGGACCCAGACGTTATCTTCGTCGGCGAGATCAGGGACGCGGAAACCATCAGAGCCGCACTCCAAGTCGCCGAGACCGGTCACCTCGTTATTGCGACGCTGCACACGACCGACGTGGCGGAGACCATCAACCGCGTCATCGAGTTCTTCCCCATGGAACAACAAGAGCAGGTCCGCGTGGCGCTGGCGGGAGCCACTAATGGAATCATCTCCCAGCGCCTTCTCCCCAAAGTGGGAGGTGGCCGAGTGCCGGCGGTCGAGGTGATGGTGATGAACGGGCGAACACGGGACCTGATCCTGAAGGGCCGGGAGACACACCTGCTCCACGACATCATTGCGGACTCAGCTTTCTACGGCATGCAGACGTTCGACCAAGCTCTGCTGAAGCTGTACCGCGCCGGGCTCGTTGAGCTCGAGGAGGCCAAGAGAGCGGCGAGCAACCCCCACGACCTGCACCTCGCCCTGCAGCAGGAGGGCCTACAGCCGGTGTAGCGACACGACAATGTCAAGCCTCGTCGGCGTTACGAATCCAGGTGGCGTGAAGACAGGCGGCACAGGCGCGCAAAGTCATCGTGGACGCCGCTCGGTTGGTGTTCCTCGAGAAGGGCTATGCCGGATCGACCATGACCCGGATCGCCGAGGCCGGTGGAGTGGTCGTGGAGACGATATACCGGAGCTTCGGTGGCAAGGCTGGCCTTTTCAGGGCCGTCGTGGAAGGAGCGGGTTGCCGGCGACGCCGCACGCGCCTCGGTCCCACCGGAGGAGCGTCCGGCGATCCAGCGGGTGATCAACGAGCCCGACCCGCGCCGCCGGCCCGAGCTGTACGCGAGAACGCAGCCGGGAATCCATGCATGGATGCGCCCTCTAATGAAATTGCTCGGCGGTGCGGCAGCCTCCGACCCGTAGCTTGCGGATGTGGGGAGGCAATTGGAGGACTTCCGGCCCGCCGGCATGGGACGCTTCGCGCAGATCATGGCCAATGAGGGCGCGCTACGACCCGGGCTATCCGTCGACGAAGCCCGCGACTGCTCTGGACCCTCAACTCGCATACGGTCCACGACATGTTGGTCGTGCAGCGGGGGTGGGCGCCGGACCGCTATCGCAAGGGGCTCGCCTCCACGCTGACTCAGGCGCTCCTGGCCGACAAGGGCGCCCGTCTAACGGTGAGCTTCCCCGGCTTCGCTGGGGGGCGCCGGGGTGGGAGGATGTGATCATGACCAGGCTCAGGTTCCTCACCGCAGGCGAGTCGCATGGGCGCGCCCTGGTGGCCATCATCGAGGGCCTGCCTGCGGGGCTGCCGGTCTCGGTCAAGGCGATCACCGACGAGCTGGCTCGTCGCCGCCACGGCTACGGTCGCGGCCCCCGCATGAAGATCGAAAAGGATGTCCTCGAGGTCACCTCCGGGGTGCGGGGAGGGTTCACGCTGGGCAGTCCGGTTGCGCTGACGATCCACAACAGCGAGTGGGCCAAGTGGGCCCACGTCATGCCGGTCGAGGGCGCGCCGGGGGGGCGCGAGCTGACCAGGCCGCGACCCGGCCATGCGGACCTCCCCGGAATGCTCAAGTACGACTTCAGGGATGCCCGCAATGTGCTCGAACGTTCCAGCGCCCGCGAGACCGCCGCCCGCGTGGCGATAGCGGCCCTCGCAAAGGGGTTGTTGGCCGAGCTTGGCGTCACGATCATCTCCCACGTGGTGCGCATCGGAGCAGCAGCCGTCCCCCCCGGGTCGAGGTTGCCCGAGCCCGGGAGCCAGGAGGCGATCGACGCCTCGGCGACCCGCTGCTTCGATGAGGAAACCACCCGGACGATGGTCGAGGCCATAGACGCGGCGGGGGCGCAGGGTGATTCGCTCGGTGGCGTGGTCGAGGTCATCGCCTTCGGCCTGCCGCCGGGGGTCGGGTCCCACGTCCACTGGGATCGCAAGCTGGACGGCCGGCTCGCCGGTGCCCTGATGTCGGTTCCCGCCATAAAGGGCGTCGAGGTGGGGGACGGCTTCGCCACCGCCGCCCGGCGGGGCTCCGAATCTCACGACGAGATCGAGTCGGACCTGTCCAGGGCGACGAACCGCTCCGGGGGGACCGAGGGGGGCATGACGACCGGGGGCCCCTTGAGGGTCAGGGCGGCGATGAAGCCCCTGTCCACGCTCAAGAAACGACTCCGAAGTGTAGATATGTCGACAGGTCAACAAGTAGAGGCGTTCCAGGAGCGCACCGATGTCTGCGCCGTCCCCGCCGCCGGAGTGGTGTGCGAAGCGGTGGTTGCCCTCACGCTTGCAGACGCCCTTCTGGAGATGCTGGGCGGTGACTCGATGGCCGATGTGAGCGCCTCGCGGGACCGCTACGTAGGGCGCATCGAGGGGCGCTCCGATCGTTGATCGTTCTCGTCGGCTTCATGGGCGCAGGCAAGTCCACCGTCGGGCGACTGTTCGCCGAGGCCGTACGGCTTCCGTTCACCGACTCGGACGAGATGGTGGCCGAACGGGCGGGTCTTTCGATCTCCGAAATCTTCAGCGGATCGGGGGAGGGGCTCTTCCGTATCCTTGAACGAGACGCCATTCTCGAGGCGCTGGATCGGGGCGAGGGGGTGCTCGCTCTCGGAGGTGGAGCCCTCGCCGACCCCGGCACGCGCGCCGCCCTCACCGGGCACACGGCCGTATACCTAAAGGCGAGCCTTAGGGACGCGATGGCGAGGGTGGGGACGGACCTCGACAGGCCGATGCTGGCGATGGATCCCGAGGGGCTGTACCGGGACCGAACCCACTTGTACGAGGCCGTCGCCGACCGCACCATTGACACCGACATCCTCACTCCCGAAGAGGTGGTGGAGAGGCTGATCGACCTCGTGGTGATCGACCTCGCAAAGGCGGAGGTGCACCGGGTCGTCGTGGACACCGCCGGCGGACGTTACGAGGTCCAGGTGGGACGAGGCCTGAAGGACGACCTTGCGGCGCGGTTGCCGGAGCTTCCCGGCGCCGAGAAGGCCTTTGTGGTGACCCACCCGAACCTCGCCGCCCTCGCCGAAGGCCCGCTCCGGTCGCTCGACGAGGCCGGATTCGAGGCGGACGTGGCATTCGTGCCCGAGGGCGAAGCGTCGAAGTCACTCGACGTCGCCGGCGCCCTCTACGACTGGCTGGCGCGCTCGCATGCACACAGGGCCGACCTCCTTGTCGGCGTTGGCGGCGGAGTGGTGTGTGATCTGACCGGGTTCGTAGCCTCGACCTATGCTCGAGGCTTACCTGTAGCCCTTGTCCCGACCTCCCTGCTGGCGCAGGTGGACGCGGGCGTCGGAGGCAAGACGGGGGTCAATCTGCCCCACGGAAAGAACCTTGTCGGGACCTTCCACCAGCCTTGTGCCGTCGTGTGCGACGTGGATGTCCTCGCCGGGCTGCCCGTGGCCGAGCTCCGCAGCGGGATGGCCGAGGTCGCCAAATACGGCTTCATCGCCGAGCCCGGATTGCTGCCGTTGCTCGAAGAGAATGCGCGCTCGATCCTGGCCGGCGACCCAGACCTTCTCCTGGCCATAGTCGGGCGCTCGGTCGAGATCAAGGCGAACATCGTCGCCGCAGACGAGCGCGAGCAGGGCGTGCGCGCCCACCTCAACTACGGCCACACCTTCGCCCATGCGATCGAGCAGGTAGCGGGCCTGGGGGTGGACGGGGACGAGGATGCCCGCCGTGCTGCTCCGCCCCCCGGGGTGCGCCATGGCGAGGCGGTGGCGCTGGGTATGATGAGCGCCGCCTACCTCAGCGCCGAGCTGGGACGTTTGGACGCCGGGGCGGTCGAGACACACCGGAGGGTGCTGGATGCGGTGGGGCTCCCCGTGAAAGCGTCCCTCGGCGTGGACGAGCTCGAGCCTGCGTGGCAACTTGACAAGAAGTACCGGCAGGGCGTCCGTTTCGTGTTGCTGAACGAGATCGGTGTGCCCGAGGCAGGCGTAGAGGCGCCCCGTGAAGCGGTCGCCCGGGCTCTCGAGAGGATGTCGTAGATGAAGGTCATGGTTATCCACGGTCCGAACCTGAACCTGTTGGGCACCCGCCAGCAGGCCGTGTACGGGCCGGCGACGCTCGACGAGGTCAATCGCGAAATAGTGACGGAAGCGGATGCCCTCGGCATCGAGATCGACGCGCACCAAAGCGCGCGTGAGGGAGAGATCATCGAACTGCTGCATTCCGGGATCGACAGAGTTGCAGGTGTGTTGCTGAATCCCGGCGCCTACTCGCACACAAGCCGGGCCATCGCCGATGCGATGCGTGCGGTGTCGTTCCCCGTGATCGAGGTGCACCTTTCGAACATCCATGCCCGTGAGCCATGGCGCGCCCGGTCGGTCACGGCCGGCGAAGCCGCCGGGATTGTTGCCGGCTTCGGCCCGGGTTCGTATATTGCGGGGCTCCATGCCCTCAAGCGACTGGTGGAGGTCAGATGAACTACGCAGCACGCATCGCCAGGGTTACAGCGAGATTCGAAGAGTTGGGCGTCGAGGCTTTGTTGGTCACCAACCTCGACAACGTCGCCTACCTCACCGGCTTCACAGGCACGAACGGCCAGGTTCTCATCACGCAGACAGGCGCCGTCTTCTACAGTGACCCAAGGTACGCGGCGCGTTCACGGGAGCTCGTCCGGGACGCAGAGATCGTCATGTACGAGGCGCGCCTCACCGACGTGCTCCGTGATCGCCTATCGCAGGACAAGTTCGAGCGGCTCGGCTTCGAGGCGGCCTCCGTGACGGTCGCCCAACGCAACGATTTCGGCGAGCGCCTTGCGCCGGCCGAGCTGGTGACGACCTTCGGTGTTGTGGAGGCTCTCCGGCGGACGAAGGAACCAGAGGAGGTTAGGCTCTTGAAGGAGGCGGTGCGGATCGGGGACGAGGCATTTGCTTGGGTGCGGGATCGAATCGTCCCCGGCGCCACCGAGCAGGAGGTCGCTCTCGGGCTCGAAGTGCACATGCGCGAGGCGGGGGCGGACGCGGTGTCGTTCGAACCGATCGTGGGGTCCGGGCCGCTGTCCGCCCACATCCACCACACACCCTCCGATCGCAGCTTTGGCAAGGGTGATCTGATCTTGATGGATTACGGATGCCGCTGGCAGGGCTACTGCTCGGACCTCACCAGGACGGTCGTGCTCGGCGGCGCAAGCGACGAACAACGTGTGGTCTACGACACGGTGCTCGCCGCGCAGGCGGCCGGAATCGGCGCGGTCATGGCCGGCGCCCTGGGCGGAGATGTCGACGCGGCGGCGCGCCGGGTGATCGAGGACGCGGGCTATGGTGACGCGTTCGAGCACGGGCTCGGGCACGGGGTGGGGCTGGAGATCCACGAAGCGCCCCGCATGTCGCGCACAACGGAGGACACCCTGATGGCGGGGGATGTCGTCACCGTCGAGCCCGGCATCTACGTCGAGGATTTCGGCGGCATAAGAATCGAAGACTGCGTGGTGGTGACCGACGAAGGGTGTGAGGTGTTGGGCAGGGCGCCTAAGGAAGATCTAATCGAGCTCTAGAGGACTTTCGGCATGGTCCTGTGTATTCGTACGGTTATGAAGGGAACGTAGATGATCTCCACCAACGACATGCGCCCGGGGCAGACCCTGGATCTGGACGGAACGCTCTTCACGATCCTCAACTACCAGCACGTAAAGCCGGGCAAAGGCCAGGCATTCGTAAAGACAAAGTTGAGGAATGTGAAGAACGGTGCCGTCGTAGACCGAACCTTCCGCGCCGATGAGAAGGTCGGTCTCGCCGTCCTCGACAAGCGCGAGATGCAGTACCTGTATCCCGATGATGCCGGCCTGGTTTTCATGGACGAGGAAACCTACGACCAGATGCACATCGATCCGGGGATGCTAGGTGATGCGGTCAAGTTCCTGAAGGACGGAACGATCTGCATGGTCCCGGTCTACGACGGCACGCCGGTTGGGATCGATATGCCGGTGTCTATCGAGCTCGAGGTAACCGAGACAGACCCGGGCCTGAAAGGGGATCGCGTCTCCGGCGCTCTCAAGCCGGCGACGCTCGAGACCGGCGCGGTGGTGAATGTCCCGTTGTTCGTCGAGCCCGGTCAGCGCATCAAGGTCGACACTCGTTCCGGCGAGTACATGTCGCGCGCCTAGTGGTGCCCAAGCGAAGTCTCTGGCGTCTCTCATCGAAAGTTTGGTCGAGAACGCGCACTCAGCGTCACTTTTCGACCAAACTACGCACTTCCCGTTGAAGAGTCGGCGCGCCGGACGGCGTCTTGCGCTCGACGTACTATACGAAGCCGAGATTCGCGGGGGTTCTCCTACAGAGGTGTTCACGTGGCATCAGATGGGGGGCTGGGTGACGCTCGGCCCCGCAGACGAAGAAAGCCAGGAGGACACCGAGCATTCCGACAAGCCGTCACCGGAGGCGATCGGCTATGCGCTCGAGCTGGTTCAGGGCGTTGACTGCCATCGTGGAGAAGTGGACGCGTTGATCGGTTCCTATGCGGAGAGGTGGGAGCTTGAAAGAATGCCCATCATCGACCTGACCCTCCTGCGCATGGCTATCTTCGAGCTCCTGTGGCGCAACGACATCCCCGCGCCGGTAACAATCAACGAAGCGGTTGAGCTTGCCAAAGATCTGTCCACCGAGAGCTCGGGCAGGTTCATCAACGGAATACTGGGGCGCTTGTCGAAGAGTCAGGAAGTGCAGTAGCCGGGCTCTTGCCGGGTGCGGGCTACGAGTTCTCCGTGCAGGGAATCGACGGTGCCGGCTACAGACCCCCGCCGGGCGGCGCCGGATGATCTCGAAAAGGCCCCCGTGCTGCCGGCCGATATCCGATATCCCCGGCATAGACGTTATGTACCGGCGCGCCGGTATGGGCGTGCACCGCCGCTGGGACGTGTACGCGAAATGTTTGCGGCCGTGAATCCTGCGCGTGCTCTTTTCGGCCTGTTGCTGGGGCGGCGACATCCGACCGTCTCCGGGACGATCGAAACGCATGGAATCGAGGGCCCGGTGCTGATCCGGCGCGACCGCTTCGGCATCCCCTGCATCGAAGCGCAGGAGGATCATGACGCATGGTTCGGGCTCGGCTTCTGCCAGGGGCAGGACCGGGCCTGGCAGCTCGAAGCGCTGCTGCGGGTGGTGCGAGGTACGCTTGCTGCGTTGGTCGGTGCCGACGGCGTGCCCGTGGATCGGGTTGCGCGAAGGATCGGCTGGCGCCGGTCGGCGCAGAGCCAACTCGGAGTGCTGGGGGATTCCGAGCGCACGGTGATAGAGGCATTCGCCGCCGGCGTCACTCAGGGAGCGCACCTGGGTGCGGCGCGCCGGGCACACGAGTTCACCCTTCTGCGTTCTACGCCAACGCCGTACGAGGCCGCCGACGTCCTCGGGATCTCGAAGCTGATGGCGTTCGTGTTGTCGTCCAACTGGGACGTCGAGCTGGCGCGACTCGCGATCTTGAGCCGGGACGGCCCTGGGGCCCTTGCCTGTGTCGACCCCGCCTACGGCGAGTGGGCCGGCCTCTTCTCTCCGGAGCCCGCCGGCGCCACGGCCGCATTGCATCGCCTCGCCGAGGACATCGGCGCGCTGACCTCCCTGACGGGTATGGGCGGCGGCTCGAACAACTGGGTCATCGCCCCCGCGCGAACCGCCTCGGGCCTCCCGATCGTGGCGAGCGACCCGCACCTCGAGCCGATCCTCCCGAACCACTGGTACCTCGCCCACGTTCGCACGCCGCGCTGGGCGCTCGCCGGAGCCGCGCTCGCCGGTACACCCACGTTCGCCACCGCGCACAACGGCGACGTCGCGTGGGGAATCACGGCGGGTCTGATCGACAACACCGACCTGTTCATCGAGGAGGTGGGGCCCGACGGGGGCAGCGTGCGCGGCCCCGACGGCTTCATTGCATGTCCGGTACGCCCCGAGATCATCGAGGTCAAGGGCTCGGGCCCGTTGGAGGAGTCGGTCCTCATAACGCCGCGCGGACCGATCGTCGGCGCCGCTCTCGAGATGGAGCGCTGGGCTATATCGATGAGTGCAACATGGCTCGAAGCGCGTCCCATCACGGGCCTGTTCAAAGCGCCGGAGGCACGCACCAGCGCCGAACTGCGGGCGGCGATGGATCACTGGCCGACCCTGCCGCTCAATCTCGTCTTCGCCGACACCGGCGGATCGATCGGATGGCAGCTCATGGGCGACGCTCCGCGACGGAGATCGGGCGTCGGCGTGCTGCCACTGCGTGGGTGGGATCCCGGTGCGGGTTGGGAACACGACCCGGTGGCTTTCGAGGAGCTCCCTGGGATTGCGGATCCCGTGAGGGGTTGGTTTGCGACGGCGAACAACAAGCCACAGGGCCATCAGGGCGCATGGCTCGGTGTCGATTGGGCCGATCCCTACCGAGTGGAGCGGATCGGGGAGGTGCTCGATGTCCGGAGCGACTGGGATGTTGCGGGAGTGGCCGCTCTGCAGACTGACCTGGAATCTCTGCCCTGGCGGAAGCTGCGAGACGTTGTCCTTGCGACACCCGTGAGCGGCCCCTCCCTCCGGGCGCGGTCACTGCTGGCGAGGTGGAACGGCCACGTGGGCCCGGAATCCCCAGGGGCGGCGGTCTTCGAGCTCTTCCTGGCGGAGATGGCGCGCCGGGTGGTCGAAGCCAAGGCGCCCCAATCCGCCAGGTGGGCGCTCGGGGCCGGTTTCGGCCCCCTCACGAAGATGTCCTCTTTTGGCTACCGTTACGCAGGGCTGGTCGAGCGACGGCTCATCGAGCAACCCGCCGGCTGGTTCGAGGGCGGCTGGCCGGAGGAGATGGCCGGCGCCCTGGCGGCCGTGACAAGCCATTTGCTCTCGGAGCACGGTGACGATCCGGCCGGTTGGGCCTGGGGGAGGGTGCGGAGCGCCACTCTGCATCACCCTCTGGGAGGGCGCCGGCCCCTGGACCGGGTCTTCAACCTTGGCCCGTGGCCGTGCGGTGGCGATCCCAACACGGTGAGCCCGGCGGGGTCCCCCCCGCTGGAACCGGACTCGAGCCCGCAGGTCTTGGCGACCCTGCGGATGGCCGTGGAGGTGGGGGAGTGGGACACCACCCGCTTCGTCCTGGCGGGAGGCCAGTCGGGGAACCCGTTGTCACCGCATTACGACGACCTGTTCGAGATCTGGCGGCGCGGCGGCGGGGTCCCGGTCGCCTGGTCGCGCGCGGCGGTGGCCGCGGCGACGGTGTCCACAATGAGGCTGTCGCCGGGTTGACGCCGGGTAACACCCTCCGCGTCACTTACAAGAGACCGCCGAGTGGGTCAGAGATGTGAACTATGCACATTCGCCACCCACTCGGCGAGGTTGTCAGGCTTTGGTTGCCCGAGGCGGGAGTTGGATGTCCTCCTCCGCCGGCAGCCCCTGCTTGAGCTCGCGCCCCCGTTCGATCTCGGCGTTCAGCTCGGCGCCGAGCAGCAACGCATTGTTCGAGATGTAGAGCCACAGCAGGAACACGATCACGCCGGCGAGGCTCCCGTAGGTCGCGTTGTAGGTGGCGAACTGCGAGACGTAGAAGCCGAATGCAAGTGAAGCCGCGATCCACAAAGCCACCGCCAGCACGCTTCCCGGTGTCACCAGGCGCCAGCTGGGCTGCTTCACGTTCGGAGCGACGTAGTAGAGGACCGCAACCATGAGCATGACCAGCAGCACCAGCACCGGCCACTTGGCGTAGTCCCAAATCGTCACTGTGACGGACTCGAACCCGATAGCCCGGCCCACCGCTTCCGCCAGCGGGCCGGTCAGGACGATCGCCACCGACACGATCGCCAAGCCCAGGACCATGATGATCGTGATGGCGATCTGGAGCGGACGCTTTCGCCAGAAGGGCCGCTCTTCTCCCATCTCGTAGATGAGATTCGAGACACGCATGAACGCCCCGATGTATCCCGACGCCGACCACAGTGCGCCCAGAGCCCCGAAGCCCAGCAACGCGCCGGCCCCGGCCTTGTTCGACACAAGGCTTTGGATAGTGCTGCGGAATAGTGAGACCGCTTCGTCGGGGCCGATTTGAGCGACGATGTCGAGGAGCCTGTTGGTCATCTGCGGGTCCTGGCCGATGAGCCCGAGCAACGCGACAAGAACTATGAGGCCTGGAAAGACGGACAGGACGGCGTAGTAGGTGAGCGCGGCGGCCCAGTCGGTCAGATTGTCATCTCTGTACTCGGCGAAAGTTCGCTTCAGCACTCCCATAAACCGCCCCTTGTAGTGTCGCTAACCCCACAGATCGCTCAGCCAGCGGTCCACGCGTTCGGCGCCGCCGAGCGAAGGCCCGTTGCGGGCATCGTCTTCCTCCGGCGCTCCCCACGCTCTCTGTTCGAACAAACCTCGAACCTGCGCCGGCAGAAAACGCGTGAGCTGAGCATAGCCGTGAGCGTCGTCAAGGCCCATCCGGCGATGGTAATAGCGGAGCGGGAAGTGCACGAACAGGCTCTGTTTGGCGCGCGTCAACGCAACGTAGAACAGGCGGCGCTCCTCTTCGATCTCGTCTGCGTCCTTGGTGGCCATGTCCGAAGGGATCATCCCGTCGGCGGCATGGATTACGTGCACCGCCTCCCACTCGCACCCTTTGGCGGAGTGGATGGTGCTGAGGTTGAGGTAATCCTCGTCGAGCATCGGCGCGCCGGCGAGCTCACCGGTAGATTGAGGCGGATCGAGACAGAGATCGGCGATCAGCCGGCTTCTCGACGAATATCCGGATGCGATTTGAGCCAGCCGTTCGGCGTCGGCCACGCGCGCGGCGGCATTGTCGTACTGGCGTTGCCACGAGGGCGTGCACCACAATGTCAGCCTTTCGATCTCCACCGCCGGTTGCCCGGTTTTGGCCGTGCAATCTCCGAGCGCAGTGCGGAGCTCTTCGAGATGGGGAGCTGCAGGCGCCGGGGCTTTGGGGGGTGTCTCGAGAATGGCCGAGAGAGGCGACCGCTGGGATCTCGGGCGTACGCCGAGCTCCGCCATGATCTTCGAGGACGTGGAGGGCCCGATGCCGTCGAGTAGTTGGAGTGTGCGCCACCACGCAAGCTCGTCCCAGGGATTTTCGAGCACGCGCAGCAAAGCGATAATGTCCTTGATGTGCGCGGCCTCGATGAAACGCAAGCCCCCGTATTTGACGAACGGTATGTTGCGCCGGGACAGCTCGATCTCGAGATGCGCGCTATGTTGTGCGGCACGAAACAGCACGGCCTGCTGTTTGAGCTCGATACCCCGCTCGCGCTGCTCGAGCACGTGCGCGCACACGGCATCGGATTGAGCCGCTTCATCGGTGCAGGTGAGCAGCAGAGGCCGGGTGCCTCCAGAACGCTCGGTCCACAGCATCTTGGCGTACCCGGTCCGGCTGCCGGCCATGACCGCGTTGGAAGCTTCGAGGATCGGGTTCAGTGAACGGTAGTTCTGTTCGAGCATCACCCTGCGAGTGCCGGGATAGCTTTCCGGGAACTCGACGATGTTGCGCACGGTGGCGGCGCGAAACGAATAGATGGCCTGGGCGTCGTCGCCGACAACGGTGATGTTGGCAGGGTCTGATCGCATCGAGCGCAGGATGTCGCCCTGGATGGCGTTGGTGTCCTGATACTCATCCACGAGTATGTGATCGAACAGATCGCGCAATACCGCCGAGATCCTCGGCGCGCCGAGAATCGCTTTCCAGAACAACAGCAGGTCATCGAAGTCGAGCACGTTCTGTCCGCGCTTGCGCTGTGTGTAGGCCTCGAAGGCGGTCTTTATGGGCTCGGCATCGGCGGCGCACCAGGGGAAGTTCGCCGCCAGGACATCTGCGAGCCTGGTGCGCGAGTTCACCGTGCGGGAGTAGATCGCCACGAGGGTCTCGGGCTTGGCGAGACGGCGCGCCGAGGTGTCGACGCGCAGTTCGTTGCGTACGAGGCTCATGAGATCGGATGCGTCGGATACGTCCATGACGGTGAAGCCGGCGTCGAGGCCGGCGGCGGCGCCGTAAATGCGCAGAAGCCGGTGGGCGACGGAATGAAAGGTCCCGCCCCACACCCGCGCGGCCGCCTCGGGCGAGGTGTGGCGGCCGACCCGGCCGAGCATCTCGCCGGCCGCCCGGCGGGTGAAGGTCAACAGCAGGATGCGCTCGGGGGCGACGCCCGTGGCGATGAGGTGGGCGACCCTGCAGGCGAGCGTCTTGGTCTTGCCCGTTCCTGCGCCGGCGATCACCAGGAGGGGGCCGTCCCCGTGGGTCACCGCGGCCCGCTGAGGCTCATTGAGGGCCGCTAGGTAGCTTGCCTGGTCGGTATCGAACATGCGTTCGAGCATACGCCAGCCGGCTGTGGCCAGTCCGGCACTATCCGGCGCCGAGCGCGTTAAATGTGCTCGGCCTTTGAGCGACTCTGGTTCCCGGCGGGGTGCTAGATGCCCCACGCATCTAACTGCCAAGCCGTCGACCAGGAGGCAGAGAAGGTCTGTTACGGGACGCTGGCTAGAGCCTGGCGCTCGGGCACCGTGGGGAGACCAGGGCCTGGCCGCGTCACAGGTCACTCGTGGATGGAACGCACTCGCCTCATGAGGTGTACTAGGAGGTGAGGTGAATCTCCGACTTGCTACTGTGATGGTGGTTTTGGCGCTGCAGTCAGCCTGTGACGAGGCCCGGCGGCCTGAAACAAGTTCAGAGAACCCCGTAGCGACAGCCTCGCCGAGGACCCGAGTCACCGCCCAACGGGTGTTTGTCACTCGCGATCGACAGCACGGTCCGGCGACCTGCAGCCCACAGGAGGTTGGGGAGCTGGTCGTTGATTTCTTCGCGGCGATCAATGAGGAGGTTGTAGAAGCGTCGAGTTTCTTCGCTCCCGACATGGAGTGGTATTCGCTTAGCGAGTGGAGCCGCGAAGAAGGTAAGCGCCACTTCGTCAGCTATGGCTATGACCCTGAGAAGTTGGAGTCCTACTTCCAGCGTCGAGCCGAGCAGCATGAACAATTACATCTCCTCGAGATCGACGTCCAATACGAGCGACAGAGGAATCTCGGGCACGTCGCATACGTCGTCGAACGAACCGCCGACGACCTCCCGAGCTCTGACCCGATCGCGTTCGGCAAGGGTGCCATCGACTGTGACACGGGGAACATCGCAGTCTGGAGCATGTCCCAGGACACTCGCTTCCAGCGTGCGCCCGCTATCTGTCCGGGACAAGCTAAGCCGCCAAGGATCGCCATAGCTTGTGTACGTGCTTAACCGGCTGGAGGGTCGGGGGCCATGCGAGCTATCAGGCCACCGCCCGCACCTCCAACAGCCACGCGACCGACTCCTCGTAGGCGTGGCCATGCGGCTGGCTGAGAAGTCACCCCTCCCATGAGGCGATACAGGCCCATTAGCGGAAGGTGAGTTGGAAGACCGGGTGGTCGGTTGGGTCCGGCAGCTTGTCGAACTGCTGCTTGATCGGGCCCGCCCGGGCCCAGCGCCTCTTGTAGGCGTCGACGAATCTGGTTCGGTCCGCCGGGGGGACCTCGGCCGCCCGGAACGCACGGGGTCTCGTGAAGCGGCGGAGCTCGCCCTCTCCGGCGGCGCGCAGGTTGCGGACCCAGTCGGTCTCGCCGCGCGGTGATACCAGGTAGGTGACCTTGCCCATCTTCAGCGGCATCACCGGCGTCGTCCGCCATGCCCCGCTCTTGCGGCCTCTCACCGCAAGCGTGGGCGCGAAGCCGAGCATCTTCATCAATGGGTTGCCCACCCTGGTAACCAAGGAGCCCGGCCTGATGTAGCGGCGCGTCCCGTCGGCGGTCATCGGTCGCCGCTCCGAGCCGCACGCCAGCCGGCCATGTAGACGGCCATGCCCCGGCGCGCCCTGTGCATCATCAGCGAGTGGTTGGCGATGAAGAACGGACGCCCTATCAGCGCCAGGCGGCGCAGGAGCTTCTTGTTCGCGTCGACGCTTTCTTCGAAGATCACCCTGGTCCCGTCCCCGTCGGGTGCCAGCCTCCAGCGCGAGTAGCCCTCGAGATCGCCGGTCATGATCATCTCGAGTGTCCCCGTCGCCCGGTCGACCGCGCCGGGCCTGGATTCGAAGCGCAGGCTGTAGGGGAGTAGCGACCGGGCCACGATCATGCGGCGCTCGTCGCCGAGGTCGACTACCTCCTTTATCTCGGGCCACCACAGCGGATACCTCATGACGTCGTTGAGGGCATCGAACAACTCGCCTGGGTCGGCGTCGATGTGCCAGTCACTGTGAAACTCGTAGTGATTCAGGTTCATCCCGTCCATATGTTCGGCACGAACACAAGCCTCACCAACATCTCTTGAAGTGACCCCGTGCGTTTGCCCTTTCGGCTCCTTCTTCCAGGGTAACTTGGGAGAAAATCACGCGAGGGGTCAGGAGGCCGATATATGTCGATGCTTTCGGGTGTGCACCACGTAGCCACGATAACTGAGGACCTCGATCGCCTCGCCGAGTTCTACCAGCGGATATTTGACACAGAGATGGTGCTGGACGTGACCATCCCGTCCCTCGGGCGTCACGCCTTCATACCCATCGGTGGGCCAGCGATGCTGCATGTGTGGGAGGTCGAAGGTACGAAACCCAGCGACTTCGGCAGCGAAATCTTCAATCGAGGACGTGTCGACCATCTTGCACTCGTAGTGGATTCTCATGACGATTTCAAGGAAGTGCGCCGTCGCTTGATCGAGGAGGGCGCCACCGAGGGCGAAGTCAACGACTTCGGTGTGGCGTTGAGTTTCTCGTTCATCGACCCCGATGGGACCTGGACGGAGCTTGCCTGGTGGAAGGACGGAGTCGATCCTTCCAACCTCGACGTAGAAGCCTTCCGGGATCCCATCGTCGACAAGAGGGACTCCGCCGGGGAAGACTGAGCGCTTCCGCGGACGCGCGGGCTCCTACTCCTAGCCGGCGCCCTCGGCCCTCTCTTTGAGCCCGTCGGCGAATTGCTTGAACGATGGCCCAAGGTCGGGCATGGACCGCCAGATCACGGGGAGGAGTGGCCCGGTGTACTCCTCCCGCATGTCGAACTCAGTTCCGCCGTTCTCCCGGGGCGCCAGCGTGAAGCTGCGGACCCCTTTGAACAGCCCCAGCGGCATGCCGCCCGTCCAGGTCATCTTCCGGTCCCGCGTGAACTCGGTCACCTTGACCGGAAAGGCGCGTCTGGGATTGGCTTTCGACAGGACCTTGATCTTCTCGCCGGGAGCGATGTCGCCCTCGACTCGCTCGACGCCCGAGTCCCATCGGGAGTATCCCGGCGCGTCGGTCAGGATCGCCCAGACCGCACTCCGCGGAGCCTGGATGGTGGTGCTCGCTTCGTAGAACTTCATGGGGCTCCCCCCGTAGCTCAGTCGGTAACGGTTGCGCTACGGTAACAGCCTTGTTACGATGTCGCAATCGGACAGCAAGCCCGCCACGGTGACCCATTCGACGCCCTCGGCGACTCGAACCGGCGCGCCATCGTCGAGCTGCTGCGCGTCGGGGACAGTTCAGTTCAGGAGCTGGCCGACAGCTTGCCGATCAGTCGTCCGGCGGTGTCGCGCCACCTTCGGCTCTTAAAGGACGCCGGCCTGGTGACGGACAGGGCCGAAGGCACCCGCCGGTTGTACAGGCTCCATGACGAGGGTGTGGCGGCAGTGCAGGACTATCTCCGAGCTGTGTGGGGTGAGGCCGGGTCGCGCTTTACTCTCGTCGCCGAGAACCTTCGGGACCCGGCTCGACGCAGAGAGAAGTGATGGAGCCGTTCGAGCCCATCGAGCTCGAGTTTCCCGTCGCCTGCTCGGCGGAGCACGCCTTCGAGGTGTGGACCTCTAAGACCTCGTTGTGGTGGCCCAGGGATCATTCGGTGTCGGGCGAGACATCTCTCGCCGTGACGTTCGAGCCTCGCCCGGGCGGGCGGATTTTCGAACGCACAGCGGGCGGAGTCGAGCACGATTGGGGGGAGATCCTTACTTGGGAGCCGCCCCGCCGGATCATCTATCTGTGGCACATCGCAAGCGACCGCAGCAACGCGACTGAGGTCGAAGTCACCCTTTCAGGTCAAGGGGAGGACACTATGGTCACCATTGTCCACCGAGGGTGGGAGCGGCTTGGGGCCTCGGGGGCGGAACGCCGCAAGATGAACCAGAAGGGGTGGGCGGGCCTGTTTCCCCACTTCGTCAAGGCGTGCGTCGGCCTGCCCGATCAGACGCTGGAGAGCTGACGCCCGGTTCGTCCTCGGGGCACACGTCTCGGAGCCGATTTTCATCACATTGTCTCTTGAATGGAGACCGGTTCCGGGCGATTGATGGTGTACGGTCGTGCGGACGAACCTTTAACTCGGCCCTGTGAGGCCGGAAAGGAAGTGTGATTATCCTGCGAACCCATGTGCGCGCCTGCCCCCTCCGGGTGGGCGTTTTTTAGTGTCCGAGACCGCCGCCCGCTTCACCGTCAAGGCGCAAGTGTTTGGGCCCGACGACATCCGGCGCGCTCTCGTGCGCGTGGCGCACGAGATAGTCGAAGCGAACCGGGGGACAGACGACCTCGTGCTCGTCGGCATAAGGACCCGCGGCGCACCGCTCGCCGAGAGGATCGCCGCTTCGATTGCCTCACTCGAAGGCGCCGACCTTCCCTCGGGTGCTCTGGATGTGAGCCTTTACCGGGACGATGTCGCGCTGCGGGGGCCCAGAAGACTCGAGTCCACGACCATCCCCGTCGACGTGGACGGACGCGTCGTGGTCCTGGTCGATGACGTCCTCTACACCGGGCGCACGATACGAGCGGCGTTCGATGCCGTTCTTGACCTGGGCCGGCCGCGCGCCATACGGCTCGCCGTGCTGGTGGACCGAGGCCATCGCGAGCTCCCCATTCGGCCGGACCACGTGGGAAAGAACCTGCCCACGTCGGCGGACGAGGTCGTCAGGGTTCATGTCCAGGAGGTTGACGGAGAGGATGCCGTCGTAATCGGAGGTTACTCATGACACACAGGATTGGCGGCCAGTTCCCATGTTCGGTGCACACACTTCGGGGGGCGAGGTCATGATCAAGCATCTACTGTCGATGGATCAGCTCTCCGCCGACGACATCACACGGATTCTCGACACCGCCGAATCTCTTCGGCAGGTCACCGACCGCCCGATAAAGAAGCTTCCCACGCTGCGAGGCCGGACCGTGTGCAACCTCTTCTATGAGGCCTCTACGCGCACGCGCATCTCATTCGAGCTGGCCGCCAAGCGCCTGTCCGCCGACGTCATCAACTTCTCGGCGGACGCAAAGTCAAGCGTCTCCAAAGGCGAGTCCTTCAAGGACACCGCATGGACGCTCGAAGCGATGGGGGTCGACGCGATAGTCGTGCGTCACGGATCGTCCGGGGCGCCGCATCAGTTGTCCAACTGGGCGAGAGCAAGCGTGATCAACGCCGGCGATGGCTCCCACGAGCATCCGACCCAGGCGCTCCTCGACCTCTTCTCGATGCGCGAGCACTTCAAGGACTTCAATGGGCTCAAGGTCGCAATCGTGGGTGACATCATGCACTCGCGTGTTGCTCGTTCGAACATCAAGGGTTTGATCACGATGGGAGCCGAGGTAACAGTGTCGGGCCCGCCAACTTTGATTCCTCCGCAGGTGGCGTCATGGGGCGCCAAGGTCTCTTACGACATCGAACCCATCCTGCCCGAAACCGATGTCTGTTATCTGCTGCGCGTGCAGCAGGAGCGGCAGAGCGAGCAGCTGTTCCCAAGTCTGCGTGAGTATGCGGCGCTCTGGGGACTGGACGCCCGGCGGATGAAAATGATGCCTGAGCAATCCCTCGTCATGCATCCGGGGCCCATGAACCGCGGTGTCGAGATCGGGGCGGACGTTTCCGAGTCGCCTCGCTCGATAGTCCTGAATCAGGTTGCCAACGGGCTCGCAGTGCGGATGAGCCTCCTCTACTTGATGCTCGGAGCGCCGAACCAGGAGA
Source organism: Actinomycetota bacterium (assembly GCA_013694625.1). GTDB lineage: Bacteria > Actinomycetota > CADDZG01 > CADDZG01 > WHSQ01 > JACDDL01. Next base: position 24,294 of record JACDCD010000018.1, read on the forward strand.
TCGCCGCATGAGCGCCTACCTGATCAGGGGCGGGCGCGTCGTCGACCCGGCCGCCGGAACCGACCGGCGCGCCGATGTCCTGGTGCGCGACGGCCTCGTCTCCGGTGTGGGCGACGACCTGGACGCAGCGGACGCCGAGGTGCTCGAGGCGCAGGGCGCCGTGGTCGCCCCCGGGCTGGTCGATCTCCACTGCCACATGCGGGAGCCCGGTCGCGAAGACGAAGAGACGATTGCATCCGCTTCGAGAGCGGCGGCAGCAGGCGGCTACACCGCGGTCTGCGCCATGCCCAACACCGACCCCGTGGCCGACAGCGCTGCGATAGTCGAGAAGGTGTGGGCGGCCGGGCGCGCCGTCGGGCTCGTGGAGGTGGTTCCCGCGGGAGCGATCAGCCGCGGCCGGCAGGGCCTCCGGCTTGCGGACATCGGCGAGATGGCGCGCTCCGCCGCGCAGGTGCGGATCTTCACCGACGACGGGCATGGCGTGCAGAGCTCGTTGTTCGCGCGCCGTGCCATGGAATACATCGCCGGTTTCGACGGCATCTACGCCGAGCACTGCGAGGACGAGTCGCTGGCGGCCGGAGGACAGATGCACGAAGGGGAGCGCTCGGCCGTTCTCGGGCTGAGGGGCATCCCCTCCGAGGCCGAGGAGCTGATGGCGGCCCGGGACATAGCGCTGGCCCGGCTCACCGGCTGCCGTTTGCACCTCCTGCATGTCTCGTGCGCCCGCACGGTCGAGCTCGTTCGGCAGGCGAAGGCGGAGGGGATTCGGGTAACCGCCGAGGCGACCCCGCACCATTTCACCCTCACCGATGCTGCGCTCGAGGGCTATGACCCGAACACCAAGGTCCAGCCTCCCCTGAGGACCGAGACCGATCGCCGCACCGTCATCTCCGGCCTTGCGGACGGGACCCTCGACGCGGTGGCGACCGATCACGCGCCCCACGCCCTCGAGGAGAAAGACCAGGAGCTCACCTTCGCTCCACCCGGCATGGTGGGGCTCGAGCTTGCCCTGGGCCTCACGCTGACCGAGCTGGTCGAGCCGGGCCACCTCGAACTGATGGACGCGCTCGATCGTCTGTCGACCGCTCCGGCGCGCCTCTTGGGGCTGGGCGACCACGGTGGCCCGATCGAGACCGGCGCGCCGGCCAACCTGGTCGTCTTGGACCCGGCCGCACGGTGGGAGGTCGACCCCGATGCATTCCACTCGAAGTCGCGCAACACGCCGCTCGCGGGCCGGCCGCTCCGGGGCCGGGTCCTCCACACCCTGTTCAAGGGGCGTCCCACGGTCAGGGACGGGCGGGTGTCCGACAGGGAACTGGCGGCCCGATGATCACACGATCCAATACCTTGGTCGAAAAGTGGCACCCTGCGGCGGTTCTCGACCGAGGAATGGCTCGGCGGGCGGCTCGATCGGAGGCACCCGGTTGATCGGGGCCCGGCCCCCGGCCCTTCTGGCGCTCGAAGACGGGGCCGTGTGGCGCGGTGAGGCATTCGGCGCCCCGGGCACGGCGACCGGCGAGGTCTGCTTCAACACCTCGATGGCCGGCTACCAGGAGATCCTGACCGACCCCTCCTACCACGGGCAGATCGTGGCGA
>JACDCD010000023.1 GCA_013694625.1 Actinomycetota bacterium
GTGCGGCGTGCTCCCGGTCGTCCCGCGGCACTCCGGGATCGGAGAGATCGGTGCGACCCTCGAGGCCGAGCTCGGAGTCGAAGGCCTCCTTACGTTTGATCCCGGCAACCCGATTGTGGATCAGGCGCGCACCGTTCAGCGCCTGCTGTCGATGCCGGAAGAGGAGCTTAGGGTGGTAAGGGAGACCGTCACCGACGTAGCGCGCCGGTTGTGGTCATGGAAGCGAACCGCAACGCGCCTGCTCGAGCTCGTCTAGTCAGAGACAGGCGAGCGTCGCAAGCTCTTCACGCGGCTGCGCTTCTTCTTGGACTGGATGCGGCGCTCCTTGGCCGCCCTCGAAGGCTTGGTGGCCACGCGCTTCTTCTCCTGCTTCAGCGCACCCGCAACCATTTCGCCGAGCCTGTCGAGAGCATCCTGACGATTGCGGAGCTGCGATCTGTGCGTGTCGCTCACCACGCGGAGCACACCGGTTGCATCAACGCGGTTGGCGAGCTTCGAGCGGATGCGTTGTCTCTGCCGGGGGCCGGGGGCACGGGAGCTCGCCACGTCCCAACTCAGCTCGGCGCGCGTCGCGGCCTTGTTCGCGTGTTGTCCTCCGGGCCCTCCGGAAGCCGAGAACCTGAACCGGAGCTCGTCCTCCGGAATGGTGAGTGTTCGATTGATGCGGAGGCCACCCTGTGACCCGGACCCGTTCATCGAGTCGCCAGTTGTGCCACGAGCTCTTGAGAAGTCTCCACCGGATGCTTGCAGGTACCCCTGTGGCAGACATAGGCGGCGGCCTTGCCGTTGCGCTTCGAACGTCCCCGAAGCAACGGGATCTGCGAGGTCGCACCCTCGATTGATTCGCCGCCCACGATGACCACCTTGTTCGGGATGAAACGGTCGCGCACGGCGCCGAGCAGTTCCGCCGTATCCGTGTCCGACGCGTCGCCGACGATCACGATCTCCGCCGGCATTGAAGTGTAGAAGTCAATTGCCCCGAGAAGGTGTCCGAAGCCGAGCGGAGAGCGCACGGCAGCGTCCCTCATCAAGCGGATGATCGCCAGCCCGTGCTGTTCGTATATGCGGTTTCCCGTGAAGATCGACAGGCGTTGCAGCTCAAGGGCTAGCACCGAGTTCGCCGAGGGAATGGCATTGTCGACGAAGTCTTTCGAGCGTGTCACCAGGGCCGGAGCATCCGTGCCAGTCGTGAAGAAACCACCGGAATCGCGATCGAGGAACAGCCGAACGGCCTCGTCTGCTGCCCACCTCGCTGCCGCTAGCCAGGCCGGCTCAAAGGTGGCTTCGTAGAGAGCGAGGCACGCTTCGAGAACGAAGGCGTAGTCTTCGCAGTAGCCGAGGTGCTTCACGACTCCGCCACCGTTCACCTGCCGGTAGGAACGCATGAGCCGCCCTTCGACGCGGAGCTTATCGAGGACGAAGCGCATGGTTTCCTGTGCAGCGCTCACCCATTCAGGATGCTGCAGGATCACTCCGGATTCTGCGAGCGCGGAGGCCGCAAGAGCGTTCCACGCGCTCAACACCTTTGAGTCGGTGCCGGGAAGCACGCGCTCGGCGCGCCGAGCCAGGAGCGCCGCCTTCGCCCGGGCGACTGCGGGGGGTTCGGGCCCGTCCGGCGGCCCCCGAAGTACGGGGATGTTCAGCCCCTCGAAGTTTCCCGCTTCGGAGAAACCCCACTGCTCTATCGCGGCATCGGCGTCGGAGCCCGCCACCTGCTTCACGTCGTCGAGGCTCCACACGTAGAACTTGCCCTCGACGCCTTCGGAGTCTGCGTCGAGGGAGGACCAGAAGCCCCCAGCTTCGTCGCGCATCTCGGCGAGCATCCAGGAGGCGGTGGCCTCCGCTACCGTCCGGTGCCGGGCACGGCGACCCGCTTGCCACGAGCGTGCATAGGTCCTCAGGAGCTGTGCGTTGTCGTACAGCATCTTTTCGAAGTGCGGAACAACCCACGCCCGGTCGACCGAGTAGCGGCTGAAACCCCCACCGAGCTGATCGAATATTCCCCCTGCCGCCATCGCGTCGAGCGTGAGGCTCGCCATATCGGTTGCATCCCGCCGGCCGCGATAGCCCAAGCGCATGAGCAGATCCACCGTCATGGGTTGAGGGAATTTCGGCGCGCCGCCGAATCCGCCCATCTGGGTGTCGAAGGCCCGCTTCAGGCCCCCGAAGGCCTCCTCGAGGAGCGCCTCGGAGATGACCTCCGTGGAAGGTTCGAGGCGCACAAGGGAGCTCATCGCACCCATCAGCCGCGTGCCCTGCTCCTCGATCTCGGCGCGCCGGGTGGCCCAAGCGTCGGCGATCCCCACCAGCAGACGCTTGAAGGACGGAAGCCCACCCCGCTCCTGCGGTGGGAAATAGGTGCCCCCGTAGAACGGCTTGGCGTCGGGCGACAGCCAGACCGTCATCGGCCAACCGCCCTGACCCGTCATCGCCTGCACCGCCTCCATGTAGACCGCGTCGAGGTCGGGCCGTTCCTCGCGGTCCACCTTGACCGGGATGAAGTGCTCGTTCATGAGGCGCGCCGTGTCCGGGTCCTCGAAGGATTCGTGCTCCATCACGTGGCACCAGTGGCAGGCGGCGTAGCCGATCGACAGAAGGATGGGCTTGTCCTCCAGGCGCGCCCGCCCGAGGGCTTCGTCACCCCATGGAAGCCAGTCGACGGGGTTGTCCTTGTGCTGAAGCAGGTAGGGGCTGGTCTCGCCCGCAAGACGGTTTGCCATGACCCCATGTTCCCCCCTGTGGCGGCCTCCGAGGACCGTGCGGCGACAGGTTCGCCGGCCTCCGTGGCACTCACATAGGCTCCCGGGGTGGCCGCCCTTGCTTATCTTCTGTTGCCCATCTCGGGGGGGATCGCCTATTTCGCCGCGAGTACCCCCCGGGTGCGCCTCCACGGGCTGCAGGCAGCGCTTCTGGGTGCCCTGTGGCCCGCGTCCCTGTACGCCGGAGCGCGTGTCTCCCCCGGCGTGACGCAGGTCGTCTTCGTCGTCATGGGCGTGATCTGGCTGGTGGTGATGGCCTCTGCGGCGCTGGGAAAGGACCTGTGGCTTCCCGGCGTGGGCAGATTGCTCACCCGCGTGAGCGACCGGCCGGGCCGGTGACCGCCTTCATGAGGGCCGGGGCGCGAAGCACATCCGGCAGCCTGAGGCGGCGGATCCGTTCGTCGCACCACAGGTCAGGCACTTCCAGAAGGTCGCTCCCTCGGTCGGTGGACGAAGAGCCCCTTCGTGAGGATCGTGGGCCGCCCACTCGATGGTGGCGACGGTCGCCGCCCCTTCAAGAGTCTCTCCGTGAGCCGCCTTGCCCAGGTTTGCCGCCGTAACCGGCGCGCCGGTCTCGGGGGGCGGTGATCCGGTTTCCGGAGCGGCTTTCCATTCCGAGGTGGCGTCGTCATAGACGAGGAGCTCCCCATCCCGCCTGAACCACCAGCGTCCGTCACGCTCGAACGGTTGGCCTTCGGGGCAGGCGGATTCCTCCTCCGGATGGCCGGTTCCCCCTGCGGGCGGGAGTCCCGTCCCCACGGGGAAATCGGACTCGGCCGGGGGCGTCTCGGGCCCGGAATGCGACTCCGCCTCGGGTTCTTCCCCCGCTTGTGATGCAGGCCTTGGCCTGTCTCCAGTGGAATGTGACGCGCCGGCGGGTGTCCCGGCCCCGGCCTCACGCGCGGTTCCCATATCGGTCTCTGGGTGTGGCTCATCTACGCCCCGGAGCTTCTCGGGCCCGGTCTCGTCGGGGCCCCACGACACCAAACCCGCCGGGACGGCCCCGGCCCCCGGAGATCCGGCCGTCCCGGCGGGAGATGGCCCGCTCGTGTCCACCACGCCCGGTGATCCGGCCGTTGCCCCAGGGGGCGTCTCCGCCCCATCGGTCACGTGCCCGTGGCCCCCGGCGCGGTTTCGGGTCTCGTCGTCCTCTCCGTGGGTGGCGTCGTCATCCTCGATCAGCTTGACGCCCGGCGACTCGTCTTCGGCCCCGGCCGGACCGGTGTCGTGCTCCTCTGCAGGTTGGTCTCGGCGCGACCTGCGACGACGGGCGACTACGAGGAGGAGCAGGAGGACCGGGATGGCCGCGGCCCCTGCGATGATGATCGGGTACATGGTCGAACTGATCTCCGGCATCGGTTCCCCTTGGTCGGCTGACGGTCGTGTCCTTGTATCGGCCATCGCTCGCCGAAACTGAGCGCCGATTGGGCGCCGGGGGGACGGCAATGACCCCCTAGAATCCCGGGTGCCGACTTAGAGGTCCTGAGGGAGGATGCCCCGTGGCTGTGATCAAGACCATCGAACTGGTGGGTGTCTCGAGTGAATCGTGGCGAGACGCGGCCAATCAGGCCCTTGACGAGGCATCGAGAACCATCCGAGGCATAACCGGCATGGAGGTGCTAAGCACTTCCTGCAACGTTGCCGGCGGCGCCATCTCCGAGTACCTGACTCAGGTCCGGATCAGCTTCAGAATCGAACGCTGAGTGGACCTCTGATGCCGGGCATCGCCCTGGTCGGAGTTCAGTGGGGAGATGAGGGAAAGGGAAAGATCACCGACGCGCTGTCCCGGCGTGCCGACGCGGTCGTCCGCTACCAGGGGGGCAACAACGCAGGTCACACGATCGTCGTAGACGGCGAACGCTACGCCCTCCATCTCGTTCCGACCGGCGTCCTGTACCGACATTGCACGCCGGTGATCGGGCCCGGGGTCGTGGTCAATCCCGAGGTCCTGATCGAGGAGATGGACACGTTGGAAGCGCGTGGCATCGACACTTCGAAATTGCTCCTTTCGGGGAATGCCCATCTGATAATGCCGTATCACCTCGAGTTGGATCGCGTGACCGAGCGCCGGCTTGGCCGCAACCGGCTTGGGACGACCAAGCGCGGCATCGGGCCTGCCTATGCGGATAAGGCTGCTCGCATCGGTTTGCGGGTGCAGGACCTGCTTTCCCCCAAGATCTTCGCAGCAAAGCTCGATGTAGCACTCAAAGAGAAGAATCTGTTGTTGACGCGTATCTACGGGCGATTGCCGCTGGATCGCGACGAGATCCAGGAGCAGTGCAGACGCTATGCCGAGCGACTCGAGCCTCACATTGTGGATACGACGCTGTTCTTGCACGGGGCACTCGACCGCGGAGACACCGTTCTCTTCGAAGGCGCCCAGGCGACGATGCTGGACCTGGACCACGGAACCTATCCCTTCGTGACTTCCTCGAACCCGATTGCGGGAGGAGCGTGTGCCGGAGCGGGAGTTGGACCGCGCGACATTGGGCGCATCATCGGAGTCTCGAAGGCTTACTGCACGCGTGTTGGTTCGGGGCCATTTCCCTCGGAGGCCGATCTCACCGAGAGCGAGGTGCTGGTCGAGCTGGGCGCCGAATACGGGACTACGACGGGACGCAAACGCCGTTGTGGATGGTTCGATGCCGTAGCGGCGCGTTATGCCGCCCGGCTGAACACGTTGACCGAGATTGTAGTGACCAAGCTCGACGTCTTATCTCAGTTTGAATCACTGAAAATGTGCGTCGCCTACGAGTTCGAGGGCAGGCATTACGAGGCTCTGCCTCCCAACCAGACCATCTTCAACAAGTGTCGCCCGATCTATCAAGAGCTGCCCGGGTGGCAAGAGGACATCAGCGACGCGCAGACAAAGAGCGACCTGCCCCGGCGCGCGGTCGCTTACCTCGAAACAATCGAGGAGCTCGTCCAGACTCCGGTGAGCTCGGTCTCGGTGGGGGCTGCTCGCGAGCAGTTGGTGGATATGAGCGCGTGAGAACCCTGCTCCTGGGTTCCGGCGGACGTGAGAGCGCCATGGCGTGGGCTCTCGGGCGTTCGAGTGTTGTCTCCGAGCTCATCGCCGCCCCGGGCAACCCCGGCGTGGCTGAATTCGCGGCGCTGGCGGAGGTCGAGCTCGATAGCCCTTCGTCGGTGGATGCTCTGGCCGGGCGGATCGACCCCCAGCTCGTCGTCATCGGTCCAGAGGCTCCGCTGGTTGACGGTGCGGCGGATCTGCTCCGCGCCCGGGGCATGAAGGTCTTCGGACCAGATGCAGATGCAGCGCTCATCGAAGGGTCGAAGAGCTTCGCAAAGGCAGTGATGGCCGAGGCCGGGATTGCGACGGCCACGGCGCGCACCTTCACGACCGTAGCGGAAGCGGTGTCGTTCATGGACGAGCTGGGCCCCCCCTTTGTCATCAAGGCAGACGGGCTCGCCTCCGGCAAGGGAGTGGTCGTCACCGAGGACAGATCTGAGGCCATCGACGCGTTGGAGGATCGGCTCGTCAGGGGTGTTTTCGGCGACGCCGGCCGGCGGGTTGTGGTCGAGGAATTTCTGAGCGGCCAGGAGGTGTCGATCATCGGTGTGAGCGATGGGCGAACGATCCTCGCGTGTGATCCCGCACAGGACTACAAGAGAGCGCTGGATGAGGACAATGGGCCGAACACGGGGGGCATGGGCTCTTACAGTCCGGTGCCGGCCTGCCCTCCCGGCCGGGTCGAGGAGATCTCTCAGGAGGTCCTCAATCCCGTCGTGGATGTCCTGGCAAGTGATGGATCACCGTTCGTGGGGGCGTTGTATGCGGGTGTCGTACTGACCGAATCCGGTCCACGGGTGATGGAGTTCAACGCCCGCTGGGGCGACCCCGAGACGCAGGCGCTTCTGCCCAGGTTGCGGACGGACTTCGGAGAGCTATGCGCCGCCTGCGCCGTCGGGGAGCTCGCCGGGGCGGAGCTCAGGTGGCGTAAGGAGGCGTGCGTTTCGGTGGTGCTTGCGTCGGCCGGGTACCCGGGTCGCTACGTCGGCGGCATGCCCATACACGGACTCGAGGACGCCGCCGGGATTGCGGGCGTGGAGGTCTTTCAGGCGGGAACCGCCGTTCGCGAGGGGGACTTGGTCACGGCCGGTGGGCGCGTCCTGTCGGTGAGCGCTCTCGGAGACAACTTCGAACAGGCCCGCAACCGCGCTTACCAGGCAGCCTCCAGAATTTACTGGGACGGCCGCCAGATGCGCTCGGACATCGGCGCGCGGGCGGTCGAATCCGAGTCGTTGTCACGTTCGATGAGTGCGCATCCCGCGTCTGGGGAGGGGAGGGGAGCAACGAAATGAGAGCCGCCGTTGGGATTGTCATGGGCAGCGACTCCGACATGGATGTGATGTCGAAGTCCGGGACCGTGCTCGAACGATTTTCGATTGCTTACGAGATCGAGGTGATGTCGGCGCATCGAAAACCGGGGCGCGTCGCCGACTACGCGCGCTCGGCGCAGGATCGGGGGCTCAAGGTCATAATCGCGGGCGCAGGGCTCGCCGCCCATCTGCCGGGTGTGATTGCCGCCCACACGGTCATTCCCGTTATCGGTGTGCCTTTGTACTCGCAGGCACTGGGTGGAGCCGACGCGCTGTACTCGTGCGTGCAGATGCCTCCCGGTGTCCCGGTTGCGACCGTCGCTATCGGAGGAGCGAAGAACGCCGGTGTGCTCGCAGCGCAAATACTCGCGACCTCTGATGCCGAGGTACGCGCCGGCCTCCACGTGCTGAAGGAGGATCTCGCGGACGGTTTGAAACTGTGAATACCGGGCTTGGGAGTGCGCCCAACGTAGGATGACTGTGGGAGGCGCGCCGAACACGAACATGGAGATCGCCTGTGAGCGAGCGACGTAAGGCCACCTCGACCTCCAGTTTCGGCACCGGCCGGCGCGAGAACCACGACTCCCGCAGTTTCTACGCTCGCTTTATGCCACCGAGGCTCTCGACCGACGATGCGATCACTCCTCCGGCGAAGGTGGATGAGTTTTTCTGTGGAGACGCTCGCCGCATGGCCAGGATCAACCCCGGCTCGGTCGCCCTCGTCGTTACTTCGCCTCCCTACTTCGCCGGCAAGGAGTATGAGGAAGCACTCGGAGAGGGATACGTCCCTGCGACCTATTTGGACTACCTCGACATGCTCTGTGATGTCTTTGCCGAGTGTGCGGCGAAGCTCGAGCCCGGCGGCCGGATAGCCGTCAATGTCGCCAACCTCGGACGTAAGCCGTTCCGTTCGCTAGCTGCCGACATCATCGGTATCTTGCAGGATCGCCTCGGGCTTCTTCTGCGGGGCGAGATCGTATGGCTGAAAGCGCGCGGCGCTACAGGTTCCTGTGCCTGGGGTTCATGGCAGAGCCCTACCAACCCGGTGCTGCGCGATCTAACAGAAAGGGTCATCGTTGCAAGCAAGGGGCGCTTCGATCGCGCCTTATCTCCTCGTCAGCGCGCCGCCGCCGGTCTGCCGTCTGAAGGCTCGATCTTCAAAGAGGACTTTCTCGAGGGGACCACGGACGTATGGGAGATTCCGGCGGAGAGCGCAACGCGTGTGGGGCACCCCGCGCCCTTCCCGGTTGAATTGCCACAGCGGCTCATCGAGCTCTACACCTACCGCGGTGACCTGGTACTCGATCCATTCATGGGGTCGGGTTCGACGGCGGTTGCTGCGGTGCGCACGGAGCGCCACTACGTCGGCTACGACACAAGCCGGGAGTACGTAGCGAAAGCCCGGATTCGATGCGAATCCGAGAAGAGACGACTTGCTGCTCAGCCCGCCGAGCTCCCTCGTCGCGTCGTGCTTCCTGCGGTGCCCGGCCGCGCAACTGAGGACCAGGACTTTCAATCGCGCGCCATAAGAGAAGGGGGCAAGGCTAAAGAGATCGCCCGAGCGGTGCTGACCGACTGTGGCTTCACCGGCCTCCGGACGGATTGCCGCTATCCATGCGGGGTCGAAGTCAGCTTCGAGGCCGAGGACCGGCGTGGGGTCCGCTGGCTCTTCGACGTCTCGGGGGTTTACATGGGCACCCGCGCCGGGCTCTGCAGAAGCGACACGTTGTGGAAGGCGCTTGGCAGGGCGGCGGTGCTGAAGTCATCGGAGGTGGGTGACCTTCGCCTGGTGCTGTTGACCACCGACCTTCCGGCACCCGGCTCCCCCGGCGACGCGGCCCTCCGTTCGGCGCGCGGCACGGTCTTTTGTGACGCGATCGAGATCCTGTCGGCGCAGGGACAAAGCCGCCTTCGGGAGTACGCCTCGGGGGCGGCCCCCCTGAGTTAGGAGAACGGCCCGTCCCTTGCACGCTCGGGCCCGGTTACCGGGTCCACGGTGCAACGGAACTCCACCGGCACGGCCTGGCTCTAGGATCACCCGGGTGATACCCCGATACAGCCGCCCGGAGATGGCCGCCATCTTCTCGGAGCGGGCCAAGTTTTCGCGTTGGCTCGAGATCGAGATGCTGGCGGTCGAGGCGCGCGTGCGAATGGGGGAGGTATCCGTTGCCGACCTGGGCGCGATCAAGGCCAACGCCGCCTTCGACCTCGACCGCATCGCAGAGATCGAGGCCGTCCGCCACCACGATGTCGTCGCCTTCGTGGAGAATGTCCGCGCCACCGTCGGCGATCCGGGCCGTCATCTCCACTACGGGCTCACATCCTCAGACGTCGTCGACACCGGCACGGCGGTGGCTCTGAGGGATGCGGGCGACCTCCTCGTCGAGGGCGTGGGGCGGCTCACCCAGCAGGTCCGAACGCTTGCCCTCGAGCACCGGGCCACCGTGATGGCGGGCCGCACCCACGGCGTCCACGCCGAGCCCACCTCGTTCGGCGTCAAGCTCGGCGGGTGGGCGTTCGAGCTGAGCCGGGCCCGGGAGCGGTTGCGGGCCGCGCGTGATGAGGTCGCCGTAGGGAAGCTGTCCGGCGCAGTCGGCACCTACTCGCAGCTGCCACAGGAGGTTGAGGGCTATGTGTGCGACCGCCTCGGCCTGCGACACGAGGAGGTCGCGACCCAGGTGGTGGCCCGCGACCGGCACGCAGCATGGTTGAGCGCCGTGGCCTTGACCGGCGCGTCGCTCGAGCGCTTTGCCCAGGAGATCCGCCACCTTCAACGCACCGAGCTGCGCGAGGTGCAGGAGCCCTTCGCCCCGGGCCAAAAGGGCTCCTCTGCCATGCCCCACAAACGCAACCCCATCGTGTCCGAGCGTATCTGCGGTCTGGCGCGGTTGCTGCGCGGGTATGCGTCCACGGGCCTCGAGAACGTCGCTCTGTGGCACGAACGGGATATCTCGCATTCCTCGGTCGAGAGGGTGAGCCTGCCCGACGCCTGCATTCTCCTCGACTACATGCTCGATCGGATGAGGTGGGTGATCGAGGGGCTCGAGGTCTATCCGGAACGGATGCGGGCGAACCTCGATGCCTCTTTCGGCTTGGTCCACTCCCAGACTGTTCTCGTTGCACTTCTCGCCCAGGGCCACACGCAGCGTGAACGAGCCTACGAGCTGGTCCAAAGGAATGCGGCGAGGGCGTGGGACGAGGGCCGTCCATTTTTGGAGCTCCTCCAGGCGGACGCCGACGTCACCGCGCTCCTCGATCCCGCGGAAATCGCCGGTTGCTTCGAGGTCTCGCGCTATCTTCGGAACACGGACGCTATCTTCAATGCTCTGGAGACCCTGTGATGGCGCAAATTCGACATGTCGGCTCGGGCAAGGTGCGCGAGCTGTTCGAGGTCAATGAGGACGAGATCCTGCTCGTTGCGACCGACCGAGTCTCTGCTTACGACGTCGTCCTGCCCCAAGCGATCCCCGACAAGGGCAAGGTGCTGACGGGCCTGTCCTATTACTGGCTCGATGTGCTCGACTCCTTTTGTCCCAATCACATGATCTCGGTGAGGGCGACCGACCTTCCCGACGTCGGAGTGGACGACCCGGCCGGGCGCGCCATGCTGTGCGTACGCGCCCGCCCTCTTCCGGTCGAGTTCACGGTGCGTGGTTACCTCGCAGGGTCGGGGTTGAAGGACTATCGCGCAACGGGCGCGGTTTGCGGGCACCGGCTGCCCGAGGGCCTGCGCGAGGCCGACAAGCTTCCGGCCACGCTTCTCACGCCGGCCACGAAGGCGACCTCCGGACACGACGAGAACATCACCGAAGACCAGGCTGCCTCGATAGTGGGCCCTGAGCACTACGAAGAAGCCCGCGAGCTGGCACTCAAGCTTTACGAGGTGGGCGCTTCCATAGCCCTGGAGCGCGGGATCATCATCGCCGACACGAAGTTCGAGTTCGGTTTGGCGGAGGACAAGGTCATCCTGATCGACGAGGTGCTCACACCCGACTCGAGTCGTTTTTGGCCGGCCGGCGAACATGTGCCCGGCCGGTCCCAGGCGTCGTGGGACAAGCAGTACGTGCGAGACTGGCTTGATGCGACGGGATGGGACCATAGCCCCCCGCCTCCCGCCCTGCCGTCCGAGGTGGTGGATGCAACGAGGCAGCGTTACGTCGAAGCCTACGAGCGCATCACGGACCGCCCCTTCTCAACGTGGCTCGATGAAGTGAACGGATGAGCCGGGCAGCCTCTGATCGCAGTACGGCGCGCGCATCGGCCCGCTTGGGACTCACGCTTCGCTCGGTCCTAGTGGCCCCGCTTGCAGGGTTCGAGTCCGCCTTCAACGGGGCCGAACGGCGAGCGCGTGTCGGCCGCCACCCCGCCGAGGGATTTGCACCCTTCATTGTGGCCGCCTTCGGTGGCGCATCGCTGCTCGTTCTGTGGTTGAAAGTGGGAGGTTTGATCGGGTTGCGTGACAGCGCAGGCTCGGACTTCCGCTGGGCTTACCTCGGAACCGTCCTGATCCTGGGGGCCCTGATGAGCCTGATCGGGCAGGGGCTCTGGAGCATTTCCGGAAGATATTCGGCTCACGCCCTGGGAGGCGCCGCTCTGGCGCGCGATCTGAGGACCGTGTGGGGCGCGTCCTCGTTTCCACATGTTTTCGCCCTCGTATTCCTCCTCCCTTTGGATCTCATCATCGTGGGACCCGCCACCTTCACAACCGACCGGTTGACGGATCCGCTGGGGCGCGCCTGGGCGGCTCTTTCCGTTGCGTTGGCGGTGAGCTTCGCGCTGTGGTCGGGGTGGCTCTTTGTGCGTGGAACCCAAGCCGCGACTGGTTTGGACGGTCTGCGTGCCCTGGTGGCGACGGTGGTGGCAGCCCTCTGCCTCGTCGGGGCGGTTGCCCTCCCTCTCGTCGTGCTCAGCATGATCGGCGGAGCCGGGTGAATTTCGGCGCCGTAGTCGACGTGATGCTGAAACCCGGTATTGCCGATCCCCAAGGTCAAACCGTCGAACGAGCCCTTCCGGCTCTGGGGTACGCCGGCGTCGAAGGTGTCAGGGTCGGAAAGCGCATCGAGCTGACGGTGGACGCGGGCACGCCGGAGGAGGCGCGGGAGTTGGTGGCGGAGATGTGTAACCGGTTCCTTGCCAACCCGGTTATCGAGTCGTACAACGTCACTCTGCTGTGAGCGGAAGCGTCGGCATAGTCGTATTCCCGGGTTCAAACTGCGAACGGGACTGCCGGCGCGCCCTCGAGTCGTTGGGCGCTCATACGACTTATGTGTGGCACCAGGAGACCTCGCTACCCGATGTCGACATCGTGGTTCTTCCGGGAGGGTTCGCTCACGGTGACTACCTGCGAACCGGAGCAATCGCGCGCTTTTCTCCCGTGATGGGAGCAGTACGCGACCACGCCAATGCCGGCGGGATTGTCATGGGCATCTGTAACGGCTTTCAAGTCCTATGTGAAGCCGGGCTGCTTCCCGGCGCGTTGCGAAAGAACTCGGGGCTCAAATTTATCTGCAGATGGGTCGATTTGCGCGTCGACAACAACCAGTCTCCGTTCGCCGCCCGCGCAGATGCCGGGCAGCGGCTGCGTATCCCGATCAACCATTTCGAGGGCAGCTGGTACTGCGACCCCGGCGAGCTCCAGCGGATCCGCGCCAATGATCAAGTCGTACTGCGTTACACGGCAAACCCCAATGGCGCGCTCGACGACGTGGCCGGCGTGACGAATGAACGGGGCAACGTCTTCGGCCTCATGCCGCACCCCGAGCGCGCCTGCGAGCCGTCGTCCGGCTCCCAGGATGGAGCCGTGATCCTTGGTTCCATGCTGGACACGGCCCCCGCGCGGGAGCACGCCCACCTTTGAGCCTCGCGTCGACCCTCCATCGAGAGCTCGGCCTGACCGATGACGAGCTCGCCGGCATCCGGGCGCGGCTCGAGCGGGAACCGACCTTCACGGAGCTGGCGATGTTCTCGGTGATGTGGAGCGAGCACTGCTCCTACAAATCCAGCCGTCTCCATCTCGCAAACCTGCCCACCGAGGGGGAGCATGTCGTCGTCGGTCCCGGCGAGGGCGCCGGCGTCGTCGAAGTCGCTCCCGGGGTCAAAGTGGCGTGGAAGATCGAATCTCACAACCACCCGTCCTTCGTCGAACCGGGCAACGGCGCTGCAACCGGAGTGGGCGGGATAGTCCGGGACATCCTCTCGATGGGGGCGCGTCCCATTGCGCTGATGGATTCGCTTCGCTTCGGGCGCCCGGGACGGGAACGCACGGACTACCTGGTCGAAGGGGTGGTCGACGGCATCTCCTCTTACGGCAACGCCATCGGTGTGCCGACGGTGGGCGGCGAGACGATCTTCGACGATTGCTATGCCCACAATCCGCTGGTGAACGTGGCCTGCCTCGGCGTGGTCGAACAGGCCCTGCAGCACGGGCGCGCCGAGGGTCCCGGCAACGTACTGGTCCTCATCGGCTCCTCAACGGGGCGCGACGGGATCGGCGGCGCCAGCGTTCTTGCTTCCGCCGGGTTCGGCGTCGAGGCTGCGGATAAGCGGCCCTCGGTTCAGGTGGGCGATCCCTTGACCGAAAAGCTCGTCATCGAAGCTTGTCTCGAGCTTGTCCGAGCCGATCTCCTCGCCGGTTTCCAGGACCTCGGCGCCGGCGGGATCTGCTGTCCGGCGTCCGAGATGACGTCGAAAGCCGGGACCGGCGCAGTAATCGATGTCGACCGAGTCCCTCGGAGGGAGCCCGGCATGGCGCCCTTCGAAGTCATGATCTCGGAGTCCCAGGAGCGCATGCTCGCCGTGGTCGAACCGTCGAAGCTCGACCCGGTCCTGGCCGTGTGCCACAGATGGGAGTTGGGGGCGGAGGTCATCGGCGAAGTCACTGCGACCGGGCGCCTGCAGGTGGTGAGTGGAGGCGAGGTCGTCGCCGACATCCCGTCGACCTCATTGACGGACGACGCGCCGATCCTCGACCGGCCGCAGGAGCGTCCGCAGTCACTGGACGGATTCGAGGCGGGGACGGCTCTCGATGCCCCCGTTGACCCGGCCGCCACCTTCCTCACGCTGTTGTCACAGCCGGATATCGCCTCGAAACGGTGGGTGTGGGAGCAGTACGACTACATGATTGGCCTCGGCACCCTCCAGGGCCCGGGAGCCGATGCCGCGGTCATCCGGCTGCCCGATTCGGCGGTCGCCGTCGCCATCACCGTCGACGGTCCCGGGCGTTTCTGCCGGCTCGACCCCTATGAGGGTGCTCGGCTGGCGGTTGCGGAGGCGGCCCGTAATGTCGCCTGCACGGGTGCCCGCCCGGTTGCCGTGACCAACTGTCTGAATTTCGGGAGTCCCGAGGAGTCCGTGGTCATGTGGCAGTTCACCGAGGTCGTGCGCGGCATTGCGGACGCCTGCCGTGGACTCGGCGCGCCGGTGACGGGCGGCAATGTGTCCTTCTACAACGAGACCGAGGGCCGGCCCATCCACCCCACCCCCGTCATCGGGATGCTGGGCGTCCTCGACTCCCTGCAGGCACAGGTCGGCATCGGGTTCCGGGCCGAAGGCGACGCCATTCTGCTGCTCGGGGCCACCGATGGTTTCGACCTGGGCGGAAGCGAGCTCGCCGCCATGGGCGGCGGTGAACCCTCCGGCCGCCCCCCCAGGCTCGACCTCGCCGCAGAGCGGAGCCTGCACGGGCTGCTCGGACGTGCGTCCACGGAGCACCTCCTGCGTTCGGCCCACGACCTCTCCTCCGGGGGGCTCGCAGTCGCCCTGGCCGAGGCTGCCTTCGGCGGACACCTGGGGTTCACCGTGGAGCTGCCCCCGGGTGAGTCGTGGAGGACCCTGTTTTCCGAGTCACCATCCCGCGCAGTGGTCTCGTGTGCACCGGGCCGTGTGGCCCGGCTCGCCCTGGCGGCTCGGGAACTCGGGGTTCCGCTCACCATGCTGGGCGAGGTGGGGGGAGAAGACCTCGATTTCGGTGACTTCGCAGTGGCCCTGGTGGCAGCGCGGAGCCGCTGGGACTCCGCCTTCGCCGAGTCGCTGTCGCTTAAGGTGGTCTAGTGCACCTTTGCGTAAGTCCCGTCGCCCCAGAACGACCCTGCATCGACGATAGCGGCGTTGCTCGTCGCGCCCGTACCCTACGGGTACGCACGACTCCTCGCGCCTTGCCCTCGCCGCGCAGTGCCGCCCTGGATGCTGGCGTTACTTCCGCGCAGGAACACTAGATGGCACAGGCCGTCAAGCGCTCAGCCTCGAGGGCCGCCGTTGCGCCTCCGGGTCGCCCCCGGCGCGCCGGTGGGACGATACTCAAGTACGTCATACTTGGGTTCTTCGCACTCATAACCGTCTACCCCCTTATTCTGGTCGTCTCGACGGCCCTCAAAGATCCCCTGCAGATAACCGTCAACCCTTTTCAGCTCTTTTCTTCCTGGCACCCTCAGAACATCGTCGACGCATGGCAGATCGGCCAGTTCGGCAGCTTCTTCTTCAACACGGTGAAGATCACCGTTCCAGTCGTGGCCCTGGTGGTGGCGCTGTCCGTGCTGGCGGCCTACGCCTTGGCGCGGCTGAACTTCCCCGGAAAGGGCTTGGTCTTCCTGCTCTTCACTCTCGGATTGATGATTCCGTTCACGTCGGTAATGATTCCGCTCTTCTACCAGCTTCGGGACATGGGGCTTTTGGGATCCATCTGGGCGGTAATCCTGCCCGCGGTAGCCGGCTCGGCCGGTTTCGGCATTCCTCTCGGGGTATTCCTGATGCGAGGCTTCTACCTGGACCTCCCCAACGAGCTCGCAGAGGCGGCGCGAGTCGATGGAGCAACAGAGTTCCAGGTCTTCTACCGAGTCATGCTCCCGTTGTCCGCCCCGGGCGTCGCGGTTCTGTCGGTGCTCGTCTTCTTCCAGACCTGGAACACCTTCTTGCTGCCGCTTCTGTATCTGCCCGGAACCGAGAATCGGCCGCTTGCGACCGGCCTGTACCAGTTCGCCGCCGGCCGCACCCAGGACTACGGGCTGATCGCAGCGGGTGCCTTGATCATGGC
>JACDCD010000033.1 GCA_013694625.1 Actinomycetota bacterium
GCTCCTCGGTCATGGCTTCTCCTCTCCGGTGGGTTTTCCCCTTCGGCGGCCGACTCCGCCGGCGCCACCCTCCGGCGTCGCCCCGCCATCGCCCTCCCGGCCACCGGGGCCTGCGCTGGCCGACCTGCCTGCGGCTCTGTGTGCCCCATCGCCCCCCGAGGCGCGCCGGATACTCGAATCGGGTGGGCGGGCCCCCCGAATGGACATGTCGAGCAGCTCAACCGGGTGATACACGGGCATCTCTTCGCCCTGCTCCTCGAGATGACTGGTGATTTGAAGGGTGCAGCCGGGGTTGCCGGCCACAACCGCCTGCGCCTTCGTGGCGAGCAGATTGGCCGCCTTGCGGCGTCCGAGCTCGGCGCCCGCTTCGGGCTGGAGGAGGTTGTAGATTCCAGCAGAGCCGCAGCACACCTCCCATTCCGCCGGCTCGCTCAGCGTGAGCTCGGGAATGCGGCGCAGGAGCTCCCGCGGCTGGTGCCGCACACCCTGTGCGTGCGCCAGGTGGCAGGCGTCGTGGTAGGCGATGGCCAAGTGAATCGGGTGGCGCTCCGCCACCGGTCCGAAGTCCTCAAGCAGCTCCGAGACATCACGCACCTTGTCCGAGAACGCACGGGCGGCAGCGGACCATTCGGGGTCGTCCCGCAGAAGGTGGCCGTAGTCCTTCATCGAAGACCCGCACCCCGCGGCGTTTACGGCAACGTAGTCGCAGTCCTCGAAGGCGCGGATCATCTTCTTCGCCAGGGCGAACGATTTCTCCTCGTAGCCCGAGTGCAGCATCAGGGCTCCGCAACAACGGACGCTTGCGGGGGCGACCACCTCGAACCCGTCGGCCGCCAGGACGCGCACGGTGGCCTCGTTCACCTGATGGAAAAAGACGCGCTGCACGCATCCCTGGAGCAATCCCACGCGCGCCCGCTTGTCACCCGAGGCCTCGGTGAGCTCGGGAAGGCGCCGAACCATGGCGCTCGGCGACACAGGGGGAGTCAGCCGCTCCATGGCGCCCAGTCGAGGAAATCGATCGAGCAGACCGCTCGCCCCCACCACGGCTTTGAGTCCACTCAGTCGATAGAGGCTCAGCAACGGCACCATCGCCCGCAACCGGGCGGGGTGAGTGAAGGCGGCGAACAGCGCTCCGCGCCACAAGCGCTCGATAACGCTGCGGTTGTGGTTGCGCTCGACCTGTGGACGAGTCGCCTCGATCAACTTGTCGTACTGCACTCCGGAAGGGCACGCCGTCACACAAGCCATGCACCCGAGGCAGCGGTCGAAATGGGTGACCATCTCGGCCGACATGTCGCTGCCGGGGTCGAGCCCCCGATTCATGAGCACGATGCGGCCCCGGGGAGAGTCCATCTCCTCGCCCCAGAGCACGTAGGTGGGGCAGGTGGGCAGGCAGAACCCACAATGGACGCAGTCGTCGATCAGGTCCTGATCGGGCGGGTGATGGGCGTCGAAAGCGGTTGTTCGAAGCATTAGATACCTCCCACGAAAATGCCGGGATTGCACACACCCGCCGGGTCGAAGCGCGCTTTGACGCTGCGCATCAGCCTGAGCGCGCCTTCGTCCGCCTCACCCCACCCCCACGGGTCCATCCCCGCTCTGACCGCCTCGGGAGCGTCGAGCACCACACATGGGAAGGGGATCAGATCACTCCTCAGTTGCCCGATGCCCGCCAATCCAGCTGCGGCGTCGGCATTGCCGTACTTCACCCAGTAGAGGCCCAGGCCCGCCCTGCCCACGACCGCCCCGCCGAGTGCCTCGGCGGCCCGGATCACGCGCGCCGCCTCCCTCTGGAGGCCCGAGACCCTGACCACGAAACCACCGTCGGATCGCTGTCCGGCGCGCTGGCGCTCCCAGAGCTCGGCATCGTCCTCGATCATCACAGGGTCCAGACCCTCGTCCTCGATCACCCGCTGAGCGGCCTCCGCCTGCTGCGCCGGTTCGGCGCCGCCGAAGCGGGCGAGCACCCGCCCCCGCCCGGCGGCCCACGCCAGGTCCAGGCTGTTGGTCTCTATGTGTGCATGGGCCAAAGCCGAGGCAGTCCGTTCCAGCACGTCGGGGTCGTCGGTCTCGGCGGTGGCGGTGGCGGTCCCGGGGGGCAGCGGGTGAAGCCTCAGGGTCAACTCGAGGATGAGCCCAAGCGTGCCGAAGGAACCGGCGAAGAGCTTCCCGAGATCGTAGCCGGCGACGTTCTTGATCACCTGCCCTCCGGAGCGTGCCACGGTCCCGTCGGAGAGCGCAACGGTGATCCCGAGAATCAGGTCACGCGGCGCATTGAAGCGGTGGCGCAGGGGGCCCGAGTCTCCGGTCGCAACGATCCCGCCGAGAGTCGCCGCGGAGTCCTGCAGGGGAGGGTCGAGCGCCACCATCTGATCTTTGCCGGCGAGTATCTGCTGGGCATCGGCGAGCTTGACTCCCGGTTGCATCACCGCGGTGAA
>JACDCD010000095.1 GCA_013694625.1 Actinomycetota bacterium
CTCTTGGGTCGCTTGTGCGGCTCGGGGGTGACGAAGCCGCGTCGCTTGAGCACCCGCCAGATCGTCGAGATCGACGGCGGAGCGGGATCGGTGAGGCTCAGGTGGTAGTGGATCGTGTGGCCGCCGCAATCGAAGCCTTGGTCTAAGAGCTCCTTGCGCAGCCTGACGACGCGATCCTCGAGCTCGCCCGAGATGCGGTTGGCCACGCACCGGGGTGCCTTGGAACGGGGGCGCACCGCCTCATAGCCGCCCGCCTTGAAGCGAGCCACCAGCTCCTGGACCCAACTCTTGGAAACCCCATGCTCTCGGGCCACAGCCCGCAGGCTGCGACCCTCGATGACCACCGCGTCCACCACATAGCGAGCGACATCCACTGAACACCTCCCAGGTAGGTGTCCAGGATGTCTCGCGACAGGTGTCCACTATCCGGTGAAACCAGACACCCCCCGGAGCTCTCCGCCCTCGGTGAAACCAGACACCGCCCCCGGAGCTCCCGCAGTTCCGTGCAGCGCAGCAAGTGGGTACCCCTGCCCAAGAAACCCGCTGCCCCGTAACCCGGGTTTCCCGGAGCCACTAGGCTTAGATGGCTCCGAAGCCCTGTGGGGGCCGTAGCTCAGTTGGTCAGAGCGGCGGACTCATAATCCGTTGGTCGTCGGTTCGAGTCCGACCGGCCCCACTGACCCGACCGGTGGTCGAACCACGGGCAAAGAGAAGGTCGGGTAGATCTCCTCGCGGCTGACCACGCGGCTCTCGGCCACCAGCGCCTGAAGGAGCGCCTTGCGCGCCGGCGGGTCGCCCGTTTCGATCACCTCGCGGACGTGCGTCTGGAGTGCGCCGAGGTCCTCGTCCGAGAGCGGCTCCGCTGGCTCCGGCCCTCGACCGCGAGCTCCTCGCGGCGGGCGCGTAGACCCTCGAGGCGCTGGGTGAGCCCCGCGATCCGCGACGCGCAGGCGCGCTCCGGCATCGTTCCCTGCTCGAAGGCTCGGAAGTAGCGGCCGACGAGCCGTCGCCCTTGCTTGTCTTCTAGCTCGACCCGTGCTTCGGGGGCGATCGCCCGGCGGCGCCCGTCCCGCCCTTGGAACTGCTCCCTGGCCTCGGCCTCGCGGACAAAGCAGGCGAGGCGGACGCCGTGGGCCAGGCGCCTGGCGAGGGCGACGTAGAAGCCGGTGACCGCCGCGGCGTGGCCGATAAAGGTCGGGTTCGGCTCTGAGCGCTCGCCGCCACGGGGTGGAGGGGCGCCACGAGCTAGGGCGTCGCCGTGCCGGGTCGGCCAGAAATGATGCGGCGCCGAGCCGCGCTCACGATAGGGACGGCTGCGGCCGACGAGCCCGAGCCGGTGAAGGCGAGCGGCCCGGTAGCGAAGCGTTCGAGCGGGGATGTCCTCGACCAGTAGCTCGAGCTGTGTCTGGGTTGCGACGCGATGCTCGGAGACGATTCGAAGCAGGCGAAGGTCAAGCGAAGACAGCGACGCGATCCGATCGGAGCGGGTCCGCCGATCGCGCCGCGAGGCATCCGTTCTCCTCGCAGCATCCACCATCAGACCGACCACATCCGGGGGTAGAAGAGTCGGGCGCGGGCAAAGGCGGGCGAACGTGGCGGTGGAGCGCGCGATCGGCACGACCCGCTTTGCCAGTCGCGGTCAGACCGGCTGGCAAGGTCGGTCAGAGCTCGGATCGTCCCATCGCGAGCGACATTTCATGCCACCTCTCGTAGCTCGACCGGCCGGCGATGTCTACAACTGTGCGGGCGCACAGTTGCGGAGCCCGCGATTCCGGAGGACTCTGCTTCCTCGGCGACAAGCGATAGCGTGACGGAACCGGGTCTCGCTCTCGGATTTCGTCCGAGGGGAGAGCAACGGCCGTCTTGATGGTCGCTCCCCATTGCAAGCAGAAGGAGGAGTGATACCGTCGGCTTCGCCCGCACGACCGCCGAACACGCCGGGTCCTTTGTCGATCGGGCGGTGGTCAGTCGTTCGGGATTACCAGGTCGAGCTGGCGTAGACGCGCTGGGTCGGCGATCAGGTCGATGGCGGTGATCTTCTCGCCGCTGATCGTGAAGCTGTAGACGACGCGTGGCTGCCCGCTCGGCATCCATAAGGCTGCGGCTGTTCCGTTCAGGAGCGTTGGCCTTGCTCCGCGTGCGCGTCGGCAGTACTCAGCGACGTCAGCTGCCCCGCGGGTCTTCTGCGCTGCGCCCATCTGCACCGCTGTCTGGTCCGCATTGAGGACGACGTCGGGGTCGAGGAGGGCGAGCAGCCGGTCGAATTCGCCGTTGCGGGCGGCGGCGGGAAGGCGTCGACCAGCTTTGCCTGCCGGAGCCTCTTCGTCTCGCGGCTTGCGTCCTCTCGCTGGACGCGGCGGCGCGCGCGGCTTGCGAGCTGGCGGGCTGCTGGTGCGCTGCGTCGCACGATCGGCGCGATCTCCTCGAATGGCACGCCGAACATCGTGCAGCACGAACGCGACGCGCTCTGCGGGCGAGAGCGTGTCGAGCACGATCAGCAGCGCGAGCCCGATCGACTCGGCGAGCAGCGCCTCGGGCTCGGGGTCAGACCCTTTCGGCGTGGCTGGCGGCTGGCTGGGCACGTCGGGGCCGAGCGGCACCTCCGGCCGCGAGCGGTGGGCCTGCAGGATGTTTAGGCACGCGAGAGCACGTGGTGAGCCAGCTGCCCAGGTTCTCGATCGAATCAGTGTCTGAGCGGCTGAGTCGAAGCCAGGCCTCCTGGACCGCGTCATCGGCCTCGCCTGCCGAGCCGAGCATTCGGTAGGCGACCGCCGTCAGCCGGGTCCGGTGCTCCTCGAAGCGCTGCGCCAGCCAGTCGGTGTCGTGCATTGGTCACATTCCTATCTCGTGTCACATTCCTATCTCGTGATCGGTCATAGGGCTACCGGCGAGATGACGCCGATGTGACCGAACCACTACGAAAGCCAGAAGGGACAGCATCATGAGCACAGCGATAGGCTTGCGACCACGGATGAGGAACCCCGCGATGGTCATCCCCGAGGCGATGCAAGCGATCCAGGCGCTGCATTCGGCCACCCAGCTGGGCGGCGTGCCGCCGGCGACGCTCGAGCTGGTCCACCTCCGCGCCAGCCAGACCGGCTGCAGTTTCTGCGTGGACTCCGGGCCACGCCACGCCAAGCAGGCCGGCGAGACCGACGAGCGGCTGCTGGCGGTCGCGGCTTTGCGGGAGGCGCCGTACCTCACCGACGCCG
The DNA here is from genome assembly GCA_013694625.1 of Actinomycetota bacterium. Lineage (GTDB taxonomy): Bacteria > Actinomycetota > CADDZG01 > CADDZG01 > WHSQ01 > JACDDL01. The sequence goes on from JACDCD010000095.1 coordinate 3,213, forward strand.
AGCGCGCGGCCCTGGCGCTCACGGAGGCCGCCACCCAGCTCAGCGACCGAGCCGACCCGGTACCAGACGGGATTTGGGACGAGGCTGCCCGGCACTACGACGAGCGGGCGCTCGCGGCCCTGATCCTGATGATCGCCACGACCAACGTCTTCAATCGGCTCAACGTCACCACGAGGCAGGTCGCCGGGGCATGGGGATGAGCAGCACCGGAGGGCGTGATCACGAAAACGGTCCGATTCTGGTCACCGGCGGCACGGGCACGCTCGGGCGCCTCGTCGTCCCGCGGCTGCGGGATGCCGGCTGCAAGGTACGGGTGCTCAGCAGGCGCAGCCGCGAGGCCGGGGAGGGTATCGAGTTCGTGACCGGTGACCTGGCCACGGGCGAGGGGATCGAAGCCGCGGTGGAGGGGGCTGAGTTCATCATGCACTGCGCGGGCAGCAGCAAGGGCGACGAGGATAAGGCCCTGAACCTGGTCCGCGCAGCGTCGCGGGCCGAGGCGCGGCACTTGGTGTACATCTCGGTCGTCGGGGCCGACAGGATCCCGGTCGCCAGCGGCATCGACCGCGCGATGTTCGGCTATTTCGGGTCCAAGCTTGCCGCAGAGCGGGCCGTGGCCGACTCCGGCCTGCCATGGACGACGCTGCGCGCCACCCAGTTCCATGACCTGTTCTTGATGGCAGCGCGGCAGATGGCCAGGCTGCCTGTGATACCGGTCCCGGCCGTGTTCCAGTTCCAGCCGATCGACTCCGGGGAGGTGGCGGCCCGGCTCGTGGAACTTGCGCTTGGCACGCCGGCCGGCCTGGTGCCCGGCTGGTCCGCGGTTACCTGCGGGCCCGTCGCAAGCACCGGCCGATCGTGCTGGTCCGGCTCCCAGGCAAGGCCGCCCGCGCGTTCCGGGCCGGCGCGAACCTGGCCCCGGACCGGGCCGTGGGCCGGCGGACCTGGGAGGAGGGTCCTGGCCGAACGAGTCAGCTAACCCGCGCGCGGCCCAAAGCCGCTTCAGACCGCCGACCCGAACATTCGACTCGCTCTGACGAACCGAAGGTCTTCACTCAACGACCTCGAGATGGCTGGACGCCACACTGGCGCAACCGTTGCACGGCAAAGGGCGCTCCATGACACGCAGCGCTGGGAATCGCCGGCACTCCGAATTGTGCTCTTGCAGGCGAAGCATCAGTACCGAACTCCAGCACGACCTCTCTCGGTTCGGACGAGGATCGCGGTGTTGTTCGGCTTGTGTGCGGTTGGGACCACTTCCATATCCTAGGGAAGGCGGCGATCTCCCTCCCTGTACGCATGGTCTCCTCAATCCCGACGCCTGACTGATGGCTCTGGGTGTTGCGCGCCGGTTCTCGTGCTGTTGACCAGATGCCAAGTCCCTTGGTACAATCTGTAACAAAGAGTCTTACAGGAGGCTACGTGGCAACACCGAGGACGTTCACGATCTCGCTTCCCTCCAAGCTTGCTCGCGAGGTCGACAAGATCGCCAAACAAGAGAGTCGGACCCGAAGCGAGCTGTTCAGGGAAGCCGTGCGGCAGTACATTGCCCGGCGGCAACGCTGGGAGCAGCTGTTCGCCTACGGTGACGAGCTGGCACGCGAGCGCGGCTGGACTGAGGCCGACGTCGACCGGGCCGTCGAAGGCTACCGGCACGGGCGCCGGTAGTTGCGAGTTCTTCTCGACACCAACGTTCTGGTCTCCGCCTTCCTCTACGGGGGAGTGCCTCGAGAGATCCTGCTGCCGGTGGCCGTGGGTGGTTACGAGCTCATCACCAGCGTCGCCCTTGTGGCGGAGCTTCAAGACGTTCTCCTGCAGAAGTTCGGCGTCCCACCGACCGTCGTCGCAGCCTTTCGGAGCGAACTCGAGTCCTCGGCCACGATCGTGCAGCCTGCAAAGAGACCAGAGTTGCTGGACGACCCCCTGGACGATGAGGTCCTCGCTGTGGCCGCGGCGGCGAGCGCCCAGTTCATCGTCAGCGGTGACCGCCACCTGCTCGCTGTTGGTAGCCATGAAGGCGCGAGCATTTTCACCCCCCGACAGTTCTCCGACTGGCTTGGGGAGCAGAGTTGATCTCGGAGCTCTCAGCGACGTTGCAGAAAAACCGGAGCTCTCTGGGAGCCGGTACGCCGAGATACTCGGCTGGTCGCGCACGCCGCGACACGTTCCGAATACCACGTAGCGGAGGATGTGCGAAGGTCGCCACGGCCGTGATCGATCGTCTCGTCAACCACGCCGAGGTCGTTTCCCTCAAGGGAGACAGCTACCCGGCTAAAGGACAAAGACATATGGGAGTGTGCCTAACGACGACACTGCGTGATCTGGTTCCGGGGAGGGGTAAGAACGGATTGGTACTCCGCGGTGGCGCGACCATGGGATCGGCCTGACTCCCAAAGGGAATGCGTATCGAGGCCGGGCTGCGTCGGCGATGCTCCTACGCCGCCAGGGAACCCGATCTCCCTGTGTGAGTGGGCCTTGCGCTTCCAAACCAAAAATAGGAGACTGATTAGGAAGGAGGGAGGCTTTTATATGTCTGAGCAATACGGTCTGTCGCGAGAATTGGCCCAAGATGAGTTACCCGACGACGCCCATGAGTCTCTTGAAGAAGCACGCACCGTCCACCGTAAACCCCTAGCCTCCGGGAAACGAGCTAGCGGGTCGGAAGAGAAGGCCGGCACTGAGGAAAGGCCGAGCGCGGACCCCGCGCGCGACACACGGCCAGAGTTCAAACCTCCCCCGTTCGAGGCCCCTATTCACTAACGGAACGGAAGGCAAAATGGGTCTTTACTTCAAGAACGCCACGGTGTCACCAATCTGGGTGATCTATGGGTACGAATCCCCGGGCTGCGAGGGCGGAGTCGATTGGGCAAAGAAGGGTTGGTATCAGATCATGCCGGCATCCACAGCCAAGGTGTGGTCGGGCTGGGTAGGGGGAGACTGCTGGATGTACTATGCAGAGGATGATTTCGGCCATATTTGGGCGGGTCCTTACAACACTTTCGTTCCCTGGAATAACTTCGACTGGTGCTGGAACACGGCCTCGACTTCAGGAAAGAACATTGGGATGAAGATCTTCTGTCTCGACTGGGACACCATGGACCACACGAAGATCCTGACACTGTAGGGTCTCGGCGACTTTCCGCGCTTGATGGTGCCCACAAGCAAGCCCGGGTGTGCCCCGCCGTCCTGTGGTGATGGCCACGCCTCACTTCTCGCAGTTGTTCAGCCCGTCCCTTTGCGGCCGCCGAAGGCCACGAGGCCGCAGAGCACATCGTAAGGCTCTCGAATGTTGTGCGCCAGAACCTCGACCTGTTGCGGCTCCCCTAGGCGAGAACTCATATGTATGGGTTCTTCGGCTCCTTAACTTCCGTAATGCGTTCGGCCTCGAGAACGAATTCGTCGGTCCGCCTCGCTAGGGATCCTGAGACGGTAAGCCAGGTATCGTCCGGATAGTCCTCTGTGATAGAAGGATCGACTGCTACAGAGTATGGGATCGCATCGGCAGCACAACAGAATGTCTCAAAGCGGGTAAGGGCGAAGGTCCCGTCCGGGGTGCCATCTGGATGGGCGACAAACCCGGTCAACTTCACTTCATATCCGTCTACGATCCCGAGCGCCGCGCCGTACTCTTGAGAGTCTGATGCATAGCTGATCTCGGGAAAAGAGACGTCTCCGCCGCTCTGTGGAATGGGGGCGAAGCGGCTGGCCGCGCTAACGAGTCCCCCTGACGACTTCCGTGAGGCCGCCTCAGAACCGAGTCCCGCAGCGGGAACCAACACGAGGATGGCGATGGGGGCGATAAATGAGGACAGTCCCAGGAGCTCCTTTTGCGAGAGCCGCTCGGTTGAGCCGGAACCGATCTGCATCAGAGCGGCCAGCAGAAGCATCACTGCCCCGAAGATGACCACCCACATCGTTCTCGGACCGATGTAGCGATAGACTTTACCGCTGACAAGCAGCCAACCCAAGAACGCTGCCCACACAAATAGTAGCGTCGTGCGTACGGCGCCGGCGCTCGGCGTGCTCATCGAAGGATCACCTCGAACCACAAACTACCCGCCATGACAACGGGGACCGCTATCGTGGCCAGGGATGCCAACAACCCTCTCCGGAAGGTGGCCCCGTAGAGGAACAAAAGCTTAAAGTCCAATACGGGGCCGAAGACAAGGAAGGCTAGCTGAGAACCCAGGGGGAATGGGGTGAACGATACGGCTACGAACGCATCGGCCTCTGAGCAAAGAGACGAAACAAAAGCTAGTGCCATGAGCGCAAGCGAAGCGAAGAGGGGAGAGGATGCGGCGCCTGCAATGAGATTCTGCGGTACCAGAGCCTGAATGACGGCCGCAAGAGCCGCTCCAAGTATCAAGAATCTCCCCATGTAGAAGAAGTCATCCGTGAGGTGGGTTGCAAAGACCTTTCTCTTGGACATGGGCGGAACGGCGCAGCAAGAGGCAGAATCATCGGCGTGTCCGTGTTCTTCGGGCTGAGTTCGCAGCAGATCCCGCGCGCCCTCCATTCCGATTGCCCATCCCGCAATCAACGCGAGAAGCAGTCCGATACCCGCCCTGCCGGCCACCATCTCCAACCCAAGCCCCCTCGTCTGGTAGGCGATCCAGGTGGAGGCAAGCACAATTGGATTGAAGATGGGAGACGCAATCATGAAAGCCAGAGCTGCCGACGGATGCATCCCCCGGGCTATCAACCTGCGAGCGACCGGGACGGAGCCGCACTCGCATACCGGGAAGGCAAACCCTCCCAACGCAGCCGCCGGTAGCTGAAGTCCCACCGGCAGTTTGCCAACTCGCTCGAAAACACGTTCGGGAACGTAAACCTCGAGGAGCGCAGCCATCACCGCGCCCAAGAGCACGAACGGGAGCGCCTCTACGGCTATGGCTGTGAAGACAACTGCAAACGTCCGTGCGCTTGCCTGCTCTCCTACCCCCAGCCCCCTGAAAAGGATCAAAAGGATCGCGAGCGCCGCTCCGACCGCGCCCCAACGGCGCAGGGCGACAGGAGAGCGGAGCTCGAGGACTTCAGCAGCGGCCATACTCGAACCGACTCCCTATGTTTTGTTCTCTTCTGGATTGGTCAACTGCTATTGAGGTAGGGATGCTCCGGCCGCTTCACGGGCTCGACTTGGGAGGCGTCGACGATGACTCCGTCGCCGATCGGATAGATGTCGCCCGTGACTCGGACCCAGTCGTCTTGACCGAACTGCCCCGGCGGCGCGCCGACAATTCTTAGCTGGATGTTTACAGCATCCCCAGGGCAGCAGCTAATCATGAACCGGTTTAGCCGAAACTCGCCGGTACCCTCGCCGGCCTCTCTGGTTACAAAGCCGGTGAATGA
>JACDCD010000138.1 GCA_013694625.1 Actinomycetota bacterium
GTGGTTGCTGAACCTGCCCCTCGGTCACTCCGGGCCCGGCTCTCTGCTCCTCGTTCACGGCACCCCAGAGAGCCCCTTCGACGCGCCCATGGCGGATGCGCCGCCGGCGGAGTTCCAGCCCTACGAAGGCCATGCTGGAGTCGTGATTTACGGCCACGTTCATCGGGCTTTTCTGCGCCGGCTGGCCGGCGGCACCATTGTCTGCAACACGGGCTCGGTCGGCCTGCCGATGGACGCCGACACCGCCAGCTACCTGCTGGTGGACGCGGTCGGGCCCGACCTGGTCTTCCAGCACCGCCGGGTCGCCTACGACCGCGAAGGGGCGATACAGAAGGCGCGCCGGATGAGCGGACCTGTGGCCGAACGCTTCCTCGACGGGCTCGGCGAACTGTGAGTCCGAAGAAATACACCGTCGAGGAAGCAAACGCTCTGTTGCCCTATCTCGCCCCCACCCTCGTCGAGCTACGCGACAAGCTGGAGGCCGCCACCAAGATCCGCCTCAACCTCGTGCAGGCGGCCGCATCCAACGGTGGCTCGTCAGAGCGCGATCGCTGGGCCCGCACGCTTGCGCGCGTCGACGAGCTGGTCGAGCGTCTGCAAGGCTGGGACATCGAGCTCCGGGATGCATCGACGGGTCTCGTCGACTTTCCCGCAATCATGGAAGGGCGCGAAGCATGGTTGTGCTGGCGGCTCGGGGAGGTCGAGGTGGCCCACTGGCACTTCCCCGAAGACGGTCTTGCGGGACGCCGCCCGCTCTAGGCCCTATTCTGCATCCTCGTGGACGTCACGGTCGTCGAGCATCCTCTCGCCCAGCATCTGCTGCTGGCACTGCGCGACACGGGCACCGAGCCGTCGCGTTTTCGAGCCATCACGAAAAGGTTGACGGTCGTGTTGATGCTCGAGGCCGCGAGAGATCTGCCCACGCACTCAGCCTCGGTCGACACTCCTTTGGGGCGCGCCGAGGGAATGCTGCTCGACAAGCCGATCGTTACGGTTCCGATCCTCCGAGCCGGGCTCGGAATGCTGGACGCAGTGGTCGATCTGTTTCCCTCGGTACGGGTCGGCTACCTGGGACTGCGGCGGGACGAGGCGACCTTCAGACCTTCCGAGTACTACGTAAACCTCCCTCGCATGGAGGACGCCTACACTTTCGTGCTCGACCCCATGCTTGCCACCGGGGGGTCCGCATCGGCTGCAGTCGAGCAGATCAAAGCGGCCGGCGCGCCGTGGATCCGGATGGTGGCAGTGGTAGCGGCTCCGGAGGGAGTTGAAAAGCTACACTCGTCTCATCCCGATGTCGGTATCTACACGGCCGCGGTCGACGATGGCCTGGACGCCAACGCTTACATCGTGCCGGGCCTGGGCGACTTCGGAGACCGCCTTTTCGGTACCGAGCCCTGAGACGCTGGGGCGGGCTGGCCTGATTAAGACCGTCCCGAGCGCAGGATTTCCAGCACCGCCCTGGTGTCGGCGTCTTCCAGCGACCGCGGCCGGCTCTCGGACGAGTGCGCCGGGCCGAAGGCTTTTCTCAGATTCTCCTCGGCCCGTTCGAGCGCCTCCTCGGCTGCCTTGAACCGGATGCGTAGCTCGGTTTCGCGCTCCGCCGCGTGCTCGAGAGCAGCCTCGAGCTCTTTGACCCGGGCCCCGTTCTGGCTGCTTTCCGCTGCGAACACCTCTACCTGAGCGGTGCGCAAGGCGTCGTCTCGCGCCAGGGCCATCAGGCGCTCGACCACCGCCTGTCCGAGATCATCGTAGGTGAGCCGGGTGCTGCGACGGCTCGTTCTGCTCGGCAGCATCGATTCGGCGTCCTGGATCGTGATCGGTTCGATCGACCGGATTGCAATAACGGTGTTGCGCCCGCGCCTGCCTCGTTGCTGAACCTCGATGCGGCCGAGGCTCTCGAGAAGCTTGACCGCTTCGGCGCTGCGCACAGAGTTGAGGCCGGCGTCCGCAGCGACCTCGCGCAGCTTGCCGTCAAAGGTGCCATCCGAAGCTACGGCGTTGAGTTTTTCGAGCAAGCGGAAAGCCAGCTCATGAAGATTCGTCCGCGCCATACCCTCACCTTTTCGTCCGCCCGCCTGCGTCCATCCGCCTGTCCATCGTATCCGAGCGAGGAATAGTGTTCAGTCAACGGCGGAGCCACGGTGCGAGAATCTTGTCTTCAGAGGCCTTCCTCCGGCCATGCCGAGCAGGGAGCCCGGTGAGGCGCTAGATGCTGCGGAGGAGGTCGCCGATCTGAGATCTCAGCTTGTCCGGGCACGGATCATGGCCCCGGAGACGGGAGATCAAGGCTGTGGCCTGGGTCTCGAGGCCGTAGCGTTCATAGCAGGGTTTACACTCTTCGAGGTGCTGCTGGATATGGGCTCGCTCGGTCGGAGAAAGCTGCTCGCGGTCCATGAAAAGGGAGGCTTCCTGGAGGATCTGCCTACAGTGCTCCTTCATCGGAACTTGCGGCCTATCTCTTCCCCCACCGTCTGACTCCCTAGGTTGTCGGCTGCTGCTTCGATTGGTCTTTGACGATGCCCCGTTCCCGGGCTAACTGCAACAACCGCTTCTGTAGTGCCTTTCTTCCCCGATGGAGCCTCGACATCACGGTTCCCATAGGGACGTCCATGATCTCGGCCATCTCGGCGTAGGTGAAGCCCTCGACATCGGACAGAATCACGGCGAACCTGAACTGCTCGGGCAAGTCTTCGATCGCCGACACGATGTCGGCGTCGAGGAGGCGATCGAGAACGATGTTCTCGGGAGTCGCCTCCCATTGCGGGTCATGGCTCTTGAGCTCCTGGTAGAGATCGAAGTCCTCGACCTCTTCCTGCGAGATCTGCTGAGGCTCCCTCTGACGCTTGCGGTAGATGTTGATGTAGGCGTTGGTCATGATGCGAAACAACCACGCTTTGAGGTTGGTGCCCGGCTCGAAGCGGTCGAACGAGCGATACGCCCGCAACATGGTGTCCTGCACCAGGTCCTCGGCATCGGCTGGGTTGCGGGTCATGCGCAGCGCCGCCGAGTAGAGGGGGTCGAGCAGCGGCGCAGCGTCTTCGACGAAGCGATCCTTGTCGGCGGAGCTGAGGTTTACCGCCGTGGGCTCAGCCACCGTGCTTGCCGCCCTTCGCCGCCAGCATCTCCGAGTCGAAGGTGAACATGAGCTCGAATCTCTGGGCGTGCGTTTCGATGGCGATATCGATGACGGACCGCAGCAGGTCCGGGAAGCCAACCCCGGACGCCTCCCAGAGATAGAACGAGAACGACCCCGGAACCGTGTTGATCTCCATGACCCAGGTCTCGTCGGTGGCTTCCCTGACGAACATGTCGACGCGCGCCACCCCGGCGGCGTCAACCGCCTCGAAAGCAGCTATGGCGTTGCGCTGTACCTCTTTGGTGAGGGCTTCTGAGATAGGGGCGGGAATGCGCCGCTCCTGGGACGCCATGCCGCCCCCCTTTCCCCCGGCCCCCTTACCGCCCCGAAGGTACTTATCTGAGAAGGAGAGGAACTCCTCCCATGCCACCGGCTGCTCGCACACCGAGGCCCTGGTCTCCATTCCGGGGCCTCCGAGGACCGAGCAGTTGATCTCCGAGCAGCCCTCCATCGCCTGCTCGACGACGATCCGGCGATCGTATCGGCGCGCCACATCCAAGGCGGCACGCAGCGAGGCCTCGTCGCGCGCCATTGCTATACCGACGCTCGAGCCGGCGCGTGCCGGCTTCACAAATGCCGGATAGCCAACGCCTCGGGCAATCGCATCGACCGTTGACGCCTCGTCCAGGACGAGCATCGAAGCCTCGACCACCACATGCGGGACGACCGGGAGCCCGGCCTCTTTGAACACACCCTTCATCACGGCCTTGTCCATCCCCACGGCCGAACCCACGACCCCCGCCCCCGCGTAGGGGATGTCGGCCAGCTCGAGCAGTCCCTGCAGGGTGCCGTCCTCGCCAAAGGTGCCGTGTATCGAAGGAAGGACCACATCTAGCGGGATCCTCTTGACGCCCTTGAAGCGGCCGCCGGGAATGAACAGGCCCCGGAAGCCGGCCAGGGTCGGGATGACGGCATCCTCGCCGACCTCGGATGCGCGCCCACCCCTGTGCACTTCGAGATCGTCCAGCGCAGGTGAGGTCAGCCATCTCCCCTCCCTGGTCACGTAGATCGGGACGACCTCGAAGTTCGGTCGGAGGGCGGCCATCGCCTGGTGGGCGGTGACGATCGAGACGTCGTGCTCGACCGAACGCCCCCCGAAGACAACGCCCACGGTTAGCTTGGTCATCGAGCCGAGTGTACGGGGAGGTTGCGACAATTGCCGTCTCCACTACCCTGCGCCGAGTCCCGGGTGCCTGGGGGCCGACGCCCGCCGGGCGGTTTCAGCCCTCGAGCTGGTCGGGGAGATCATTTTCGAAAAGGACGACGTCGCCGGGAGCGAGGAGACGCCCGAGCTGCTCGGTTGCTTCCGCCAGCGAATCGACTGTGATCAGGTTCGTCGTTCCGTCCACCCGACGCGCCCCCGACAGGATCGCGTCGCGGTTGAGGCTCGCCACCACTATCACCGTGTCGGCCACCCTGGCCGCATGCTCGCCGAAGCGCTCGTTGGCCTCACGCTGAAGGGGGCCGAGCTCGACGATGCCGGGCGTGACCACGAGCTTCCTGGCCCCCGGCATCGCCCCGAGCACCTCGAGCGCTGCGGCGGCACCCTCCGGGTTCGAGTTGAAGGCGTCGTCGATCACCTTGACACCGCCGGACCCATCGATCATCTGAAGGCGGTGCTCGACGGCCTGGAGCGATCTGATCGGTCCGTCCAGCTCGCCCAGTGACCGACCCGCCGCAAGGGCAACGGACACCGCGGAAAGGATGTGGCCGAGGGCGTGGGCGCCGAGCAGCCGGGTCCCCGTCCGAAGCTCCTCTTCGCCGGCGGCCACCGTGAGGATCGTGCCGCCCCCGGTCACCTCCACGCTGTGAGCTGTCACGTCTGGGCGCCCCGACCCATCCAACCCGTAGCGAACGACTTCGATCCCCTCGGTGGCGTCGGCGAGCGCACGCACCTCGGGATCGTCCACGTTCATGACCGCCACCCCATCGGGCGGCAGGCACCGGACAATCTCGTACTTGGCGCGCCGGATCGCATCCATCGATCCGAAGCGCTCGAGATGGGCCGGGCCGATCGAGGTGAGCACGCCGATGCGGGGGCTCGCGAACCGGCACAGCTCGGCGATCTCACCCTCTCCGTAAGCGCCCATCTCGACCACGAAGAAACGGTGGTGTGGGCGAAGGTTCTCGTTGATCGTCCGGCACACCCCGAGTGGGGTGTTGAAGGAGCCCGGAGTTGCGAGCGCGCTGCCCGGCGGGCCGACCAGGCGCTCGATTGCGAACTTGGTGGAGGTCTTGCCGTATGACCCCGTCACCCCCACGACCACGGGAGCGACCTCGGCGAGCTTCTGGCGCGCCGAGGCGCCATAACGGCGGTTGATCGCGCCCTGGACCGGTGTCAAGAGCCAATCGGCGGCCACCAGCACCACGGGAGCGCCCGCGAACATCAGGGCAGTGACGAGAGCCCAGGTGATGATGTCCCACGGCGCGCCGGCGATAAGGTGTGCGGCCGCAGGGGGCAGCAGCACGCCCAGGACCGACAGCACCTCCGCCACCACCAGCAACCGGCGCGCCCGGCCGGTCATGACCAGGGGTTTCTTGGCCGGCGCGATCGCCAGGAACAGAGCGCGCCGGGGGTTGGCACGGCACCAGGCGAGCCAGCGATCTCGCTTATAGCCCTCGAGTTGAAAGACGTGCAGAGCGAGCCGCAGCCGGACGAGCTGCCACAGGGCGAATGCGGGGATCAGCGCGAACAGGATCGTGCGGAGAACGAACGAGTAGCCGAAGAAGGGGTCGGGTTGGCCCATGGCCTAGGGCGCGCCGAAGAAGTGCCGAACCACGCGGCAGAAACGGCCGGGGTCATCCAGGTAGGCGAAGTGGCCCGCGCCCTCGAAGAGCACGAGGCCGGCGTCGGGGATCAGCTTGGCCATCCTCCTTCCATGCTCGACCGGGACGGCATCCTCCTCCGCCCCCCATACCAACAGCGTCGGCGCCAGGATCTGCGGCAGGAGATCCGAGAGGTCCTCGTTTACGACTTTTACGAAGATAGGGCGAAGCTCACCGGCGTCCCGGTAGTCCTGGGAGGCAATCTTGTTGAAGACCGCCTCTTTGAAGGCCCGGCCGGGTGGTCCGAGCACGCCGGCTGCCTTGGCCGCCTTGGACAGGGTGCGCTTGAGGCGCGCCGAGGCAGAGGGGGGTGTTCTCAGGCCTGGGGAACCCACCGCCACCAGCCTGTCGACCAACTCCGGCTGCGTCGCGGCAATCTGGAGGGCCGTCTTGGCCCCGAATGAATGGCCGACGAAATGTGCCCGCTCGATGTGCCTGGTGCGTACGACCCGGCCTATCCAGGTGGCATAGTCCGGAGTCCCCCACAACCCCCTGGGAATCGGCGACTCGCCGAATCCGGGGAGGTCGGGCGCCAGGACGCGGAAACCACGGCTCAAACAGGCGGCGATGGGCGCCATCGACTCGATGCGCCCGCCCCATCCGTGCAGCACGACCACGGGAGGACCGCTTCCGGCGTCCAGGAGGCGCGCCCTTTGCCCTCCAACTTCCACCGTCACGGTATCCATAAGAGGATTGTCACCCGGAGGACCACCCGAAAGGGGCCAAAACTGCAAGAGTCGGCGCGCGTCACAGACCTCATCTGGTCTCAGGCAGACAGCTTCGGCGCGGAGTTCGCCGAGGTGACGCCGAGATCGAGTTCGATCGGCATAAGCTGGTTCGTCACT
>JACDCD010000139.1 GCA_013694625.1 Actinomycetota bacterium
ACAAACGAGCCTCCTAAGAATCTGTTTCGGACGGGGAACGCGCAAGCTGTCCGGGAGGGTCCCCTTTTGCACCTTCCGGACACGCCTCCAACCGGGTCACCCTGGGCGGTTCTTAGCCGCGCGACAGAGCGAAGAGAGCGGATGGGGGCGAACACACCAAGGAGGCAGTATAGGCCTAAGCCCATACCGCCGTCAAGCCCAAAGGCGGTTCACAAGAAAAAACTATGCGTACTCCTCAAACTGACTGTGGAGAACCCTAGTGCTTGACCCCCCGTTCGTCAACAGGCGGCTCCTTCGGGCCTTCCCCTGGAAGGCGAGCTACTTGATCTCGACGCCTGCTCCGGCGGCCTCGAGCTTGGCCTTGGCCTCATCCGCCTGCGCTTTTTCGACCTTCTCCAGCACGGCCTTCGGCGCCGAGTCCACGAGATCCTTGGCCTCTTTCAGCCCAAGGCTCGTAAGCGATCGAACCTCCTTGATCACCTGAATCTTCTTGTCACCCGCACCCGTGAGCACGACATCGAACTCGTCCTGTTCTTCGGCCGCCTCGGCGGTCCCGTTGCCTCCGGCCGCCGGTCCGGCGGCGACTGCGACGGGAGCGGCTGCGGTGACCTGGAACTTGTCCTCGAAAGCCTTGACGAACTCGGAAAGTTCGAGGACGGTCCAGTCCGCAATTGCGTCCAGTACCTCTTGTTGTGACAGCGCCATGTTGAGATCTCCCTCCTAAGTTTGTCGCCGCCTAAGCAGCGGCCTCTGATTCCTCTTTCTGAGTACGTACCTGAGACAGCATCGAACCCAGGTTATGCAGCAATCCGGCAGCGACGCCGGCCATGCGCTGAGCTGGGGCATTGAACAACCCTGCGATGCGGGCCATAAGCACCTCACGCGACTCAATCGTCGCAAGCTGGGCGACCTGGGCTTCGTTGAGGACCTTACCGTCGAGGATTCCACCCCGGACTGCGAGAACAGGGTACTTGCGCGCCGCCTCGTCAAGGGCCTTGGCGGCCCCTATGACATCTCCCCGAACGAAGGCCATTGCCGTGGGCCCGCCGATCATTGAGGCGAACTCTTCAAGCCCTGCATCCCGGGCCGCGATCCGTGCCAGCGTGTTCTTGAGCACCTTCAGGTCCGCGTCGACCGCTCGAAGAGAGTCACGCACATCGGCGATCTCGGACACGTGGAGGCCTCGGTACTCGGTCAAGAGCACTGCGTCGGCCTCCCGCAGACGCTCACTGATCTCGCCTACTGCCTGGACCTTCTCGGGCTTGGCCACGCTCCTTCTCCTGACTTCGTCGGGCATGCAAAAAGCGGCCATCCAGACTCAGACGGCCGCTCCAATCGAACGTGCATGGTCGCCTGCACCGGTCCCGTCCTCGGGCTTAGGGGAATACCGCCGGTGGTCTGGGGCTGCTTCGGCGAACAGGATAACAGGCTCGGTGCGCCGAGACGCTCGTCAGCCTCCCGTGGGCTGGAGCTCTTCCTCGAGCTCTTTCGACCGTGCCGGATCGATCCGGATACCCGGAGTCATGGTGGCCGCCAGCGTGATCCCACGAAAGTATCGACCCTTGGCTGCGGCGGGTTTCGCGCGCTGTACCTCATCCAGTACCGCTGCGTAGTTGGTGACCAGGTCATCTTCGGAAAAGGACCTCTTTCCGATGACGAGGTGGAGGTTTCCGTGTCTGTCGGTTCGGTACTCGACTCGCCCACCCTTGATGTCGTCCACCGCCCCGGCGACATCCTCGGTCACCGTTCCCGATTTGGGGTTGGGCATCAGGCCCCGCGGCCCCAGCACCCGGCCGAGACGGCCGACCACGGGCATCATGTCGGGGCTGGCGACCACCGCGTCGAACTCGAGCCATCCTCCCGTTATGCGCTCGGCCAGATCTTGCTCGCCGACGACGTCGGCCCCTGCCTCGCGCGCCCGGGTCGCCGCTTGTCCCTTTGCGAAGACCGCCACCCGCACGGTCTTGCCGGTGCCTTTGGGAAGGGACACTGCGCCCCTGACCATCTGGTCGGCTTTGCGGGGATCGACCCCCAGCTTGATCGAAAGTTCGACGGTTTCATCGAACTTCGACTGCGGGAGCCCCTTGAGAACCTTGATCGCTTCCCTGGCGCCGTAGAGGCGCTCGCGGTCCACTGCCTTGAGGGCCTCGGTGTACCGGCGGCCTCTTTTTGCCATTCCGCTTCCTCCTTGTGGTCCTGACGACGGCGTACTGCCGTCTCCCACCTCTAGGCGACGCTGATTCCCATGCTGCGCGCCGTGCCCTCCACTATGCTCATCGCCCCCTCGACGTCGTTAGCATTGAGGTCGGGCATCTTGATCTCGGCGATCTCGCGAATGTCGTCACGGCTGACCTTCCCAACCTTGTTCCGATTGGGTTCACTCGAGCCCTTCTCGACGCCGGCCTTTTGCCGCAACAACACCGCCGCAGGCGGGGTCTTGGTGATGAAGGTAAAAGAGCGGTCTTCGTAGACCGTTATCTCGGCGGGGATGATCGTACCCAGTTGAGCCTGAGTAGCCGCGTTGTACTGCTTGCAGAACTCCATGATGTTCACACCGGCTTGGCCAAGGGCCGGACCGATCGGCGGAGCCGGGGTGGCCTGGCCCCCGGGAATTTGAAGTTTGAGTACCTGTGAGACGCGCCGACGGCGGCCTCCCGGCTGTGTCATATCGACTCCTCTTAGAGCTTGGCCACTTGATCGAACCCGAGCTCGACGGGCGTCTCCCGGCCGAAGATGTTGACCAGAACCTTGAGCTTGGATTGATCGACGTTGATCTCCGAGATAGAACCGGTGAAGTTGGCGAAGGGGCCGGATGTCACCCGCACACTTTCCTGCTCTTCGAACTCGAGTCTCGGCCTGAGCTTCTTCTGCTCTGGCTTGACCTGGAGGATCTTGTCGACTTCCCGAGTGGAGAGCGGAGTCGGCTTGGTGCCCGAACCCACGAAACCGGTCACCCCCGGGGTGTTTCTGACCACGTACCACGAGTCGTCGTCGAGATACATCCTCGTCAACAGATAGCCCGGGAACACTTTTTTCTGAACGATCTGCTTTTTGCCTTGCTTGATCTCCATCACGTCTTCCATCGGAATAACGACCTCGAAGATCTTCTCCTCGACGTTCATGGACGAGATACGCGACATCAGGTTTGTCTTGACCTTGTTCTCGTACCCGGCGTAGGTATGGACCACGAACCAGTCGCCCGAGCGTTCGTTCGGGGGGATCACCGGAGCCTCGTAGCCTTCTTCTTCGACGTCCTGATCGGCGACCGCCTCGGACTCGGGCTCAACCGTGGCAACCGGCACAGAGGCAGGAGATGCGGCTTCCGGTACGGCGTCGATCGGCGCGTCGGCTCTGAGAGCGGCGGCGACCGCCTGGGCGTCTTCTTCGCTCAGGTCGGATTGAGGAGAGTCGAGGGAGGTGCTGTCGAGGCCCTGGGAAGGCGCAGCCTGCGATTCAAGGGTAGGGGCTTCCTCGGGTGAGGATGCCCCTTCGTCGCGTGTGTCTTGGACCTCTGGCTGGGTCTCGGTCATGTCTGGACCCCGAACAGGGCAAGGACCGCCTTGGTGAAGACGAAATCCATAGCAAAAATGATAGCCGCGATCACGACGACGCTCACGAGGACGACAACCGAGTAGGCGACAACCTCTTGCCTTGTCGGCCAGGCCACTTTCTTCAGCTCCGCAATCACTTCCCGGAAGAACTGCAGGGGTGGAGTTCTCTTGGACTGTCCCCGCTGGGCGGCAGCACTGGCCGCTTTGACCGCCGGTCTCGGCGCGCCCTTCTTCTGGGCTGATTCCTGCTTTTGCATCATTCGTTTGTACTGCCTGTTCACACGCACCCCTTCCGTGGCCCCGCCTGCCAGACGCGCTTCGTAAAGGTCCGGGCCTGCGGGAGGTAAACAGAAAGGCAAGGGTAACACGCTTGTGAACGGGCCCGCCGGAAGCGTCCTCGCCCCCTTCCCTAGGATGGTGGAATGTCACCAGCATCACCTCCCCCCGGAGAGCCCGAGCACATCAGGATCAACCGCGCCGGGTGGGACGCCTACAGCGCCGACTACGAGCAGCAGCACGGGGCGCAACTCGATGCAGGTCCAATGGCGTGGGGGGTGTGGTCGATCCCGGAGTCGCGCCTCCAGGTGCTGGGGGAGATCGCCGATCTCCGTGTGCTGGAGCTGGGATGCGGAGCGGCGAGATGGGCGAGGGCGTTGGCTCGAGAGGGAGCGCTCCCTGTCGGTCTCGATCTGTCGGGGCGGCAGTTGGAGGTCGCCCGGCGAACTTCTGCACACGACGCTGTCATTGTGCCCCTCGTCCAGGCAAGCGCCGAGTACCTGCCTCTGGCAGACGGATGCTTCGACCTGGTCTTCTGTGACCACGGGGCGACGTCCTTTTCCGACCCGTACCGCACGGTCCCCGAAGCTGCCCGGGTGCTGAAGCCTGGGGGGCGACTGGTTTTCAACATGAGCAGCCCCTTTCACGACCTGTGTTACGACATCGCCACGGAGACGGTGACCTCATCCCTGCAGCGCAACTACTCCGAGGTCCGGAAACAGAGTTGGGTCGACGAAGTCACCTTCCAGCTTCCCTATGGGGAGTGGATTCGCTTGTTCAGACAGAATGGACTGGAGGTCGAAGACCTCATCGAGCTGGCTCCGGAAGAGAACGCGACCACCACCTACGACGACTACGTGCCTCTTGGGTGGGCGCGCCGATGGCCGGCCGAGAACATATGGAAGGCGCGCAAAGCCAGGTGACCTCCTGCGCGCGTGCCTTCCCGCACAATAAATCGTGAGTCCAAATCCTGTAAAGGACGAGCCGCGTTGGTTGACCCCAGGGGTCAAAGGCATCGGGGCGGCCAGCCTGCTTTCGGACCTCGGGCACGAGGTGCCCACCGCCCTGCTCCCACGGCTGATCCTTCGCTCGGCGGCTCGGCGGCCGCGCTGGGACTCATCGAAGGGATCTCGGATGGCCTCTCCGGTCTCATGCGATTGCTCGGGGGCGCCATCGCCGATGATCCGGCGCGCCGGCGTAGTGCGGCGGTGGGCGGCTATACGACCACGGCACTGCTGAGCAGCTTCATCGGTGTGGCGGCTTCGGTGTGGCAGGTTGGATTTCTGCGCGCCGGCGCCTGGGCGGCGCGAGGCTTGCGCGGTCCGGCACGCAACGCGCTGCTCGCCGACGCCGTCCCGCCCGCAGCGTACGGCCGCGCTTACGGGTTCGAACGAGCCATGGACAATCTCGGGGCGATAGGCGGGCCCTTGCTCGCGTTGGCGCTTGTAGCTGTATTGTCCGTCCGCACCACGATCCTCATGACGGTGATCCCCGGGCTTCTGGCCGTCGCAGCGATCCTTTACGCCGTTCGTCACATACCGAGCCTCACCGTCAGGAAGCGGGAACCGCTTCGACTGCAGGTGAGCCCGGTGGTCCGGGGGCCACTAGGACGTCTCTTCGTGGGCATCGGCGCCTTCGAGCTCGGTAACATTGCGGCGACGCTGCTCATCCTGCGATCGACCGAGCTGCTCGAGCCATCCCGCGGCGCCTCGGGGGCCACGTCGGCGGCCTTGCTCCTTTACCTCGCCTACAACGTATCGGCGACCTTGTTCAGCATTCCGGCGGGGCAGGCTAGCGATCGGATAGGCCCGGTGAGAGTTCTGGCGGGCGGGATTCTTCTCTTCCTGGTGGCCTACCTTCTCTTCGCCTGGGCCGGACCCAGCATCCCACTGCTGGGTGGCGGTTTTGTCCTGGCGGGCGCGGGGATCGGTTGCGCCGAGACAGCCGAGCACACTGCGGTCGCGGCCCTGGCCTCCCCGGAGGTGCGCGGGTCCGCATTCGGGCTGCTTGCAGCCATACAGAGCTTTGGGAATCTCGCCGCAAGCGGCGTCGCGGGAATGGTGTGGTCTCTCGCTTCCCCGGAGGCAGCCTTCTCCTACATTGCGGCTTGGATGGTCATCGCCCTGGCGAGTCTCATCATCACCTCTGCTTCAGCCCCCTAAAGGGCCGGGCCGTCCCGGTCGATTCTGCAGCATGACAACAGTCGAGCGCTTACCCGGGGGACGACTCAGAGCCAGGTCGTGAGCTTCCCTGCAACTTGGCTCGCCCGGTCGATGACCTTCAGGCTAGCCGCCGTCTGCCTCAGCCTTACCCTGATCGGAACGGCGTGCGAGAATGACACAGCAGAACCCTTCCTGGAACCCGGCGCGCAGGCAAACGGTGCCGGCCGAGCCGGGTCGCAGAGGAGCACTGAGGCAAGCCCTGAGGGCCGGGCCGAACGTCGAGCCGAGCGTCGTGCTGAGGTTCGAGCCGAGCGTCGTGCACGACGGACGGTACTCGTCTCCCGTGTCGTCGATGGAGACACAATCGAGGTGCAACTGGATGGGACGACGGGTATCCGACTCATTGGCATCGACACACCCGAGACGGTTCATCCCACAGAACCAGTGGGATGCTTCGGGCCCGCTGCATCGGATTTCACAAAGCACAAGCTCGAGGGGCAGATGGTACGACTTGAATACGATGTCGAGCGTACCGATCTCTATGGACGCACGCTCGCGTACGTCTTTGCTGATGGTCTGCTCTTCAACGAGACACTCGTGGCCCGGGGGTATGCGCAGGTAACCACCTATCCGCCCAATGTAAGGTATGTGAATCGCTTTCTCGCTGCACAACGAAGCGCGCGTGGGGCCGACCAAGGTTTCTGGGGGCAGTGTTCGCACGGCCAACGCAGCGATGAGGGCGGTGGTGCGTCACGCGGAGGTGGGCGTCGAGGTGAAGACGGCGGAAAGCGTGGTTGCGATCCCAACTATTCGGGAGCGTGCATTCCCAGCTATCCTCCGGACATCGATTGCCCGGATGCCGGAGCCGAGGGCTTCAGGTCGACCGGCTCGGATCCACACGGTTTCGACTCAGACGGGGATGGTCTCGCGTGTGAGTAGAGGCTTCGAGCCGTGCGGTTCGGGGATCAGGGACAGTGCCCAAGAGACTGCCACCGCATTCCCGCGTCATTTAATCTCGTAGGTGAACAGGACAAAGTCCTCCCTCTTCCCTCCTGCCCTTTCGTAGGTTCGCATGGCTGGTGTATTTGTTTCCTCTGTCCCAAGCCACATCTCCGAGCAACCTCGAGACTTGCAGAGTTGGATCAGCTCATTGATGAGCGCCGTTGCGATGCCTCTGCGCTGGAAGGCCGGCTCGACTCCCAGCTCATTGAGAAACATCTCCGGCCTGGGCTCGTCCGGATGAAAAAGCTCCACCGCGCTGACAAAGCCGGCGGGCTCATCTTCCTCCGTATAGGCGACCAGGAGGTGGTGTCGGTCATCCGCCAGGAAGGCTCGGGTGGCAGCCAGGTTCACGGGATCATCAAAGAGCGGTTCGGCCTTCTGGACCATTGCCTCATCCCCCGCCTTCATGCGAATAATCCGAACCGGGGCGTCCTCTCCCATGCCGGCTCCTCCCTCTGATCGCCACTCGAGGTTTTCTCCCGTACCGATTGCCTCTCGGAGCGGCACTCACAAGTCGTCCCTCGTGGATACAACCTATTATGGGGGTGTTGACCTCTACCTGTCTGTCCGTTGTCCGGACCTGGGCCGGGGAGACCAATGCTGGCAGGCCTCCGTTGAAGCTGCCCGTACCGTCTCAAGGCTTTCCGGCCGATTGCCGACAGAGATGATGTGATTTCCGAAAGCAATTACCAGGAGCTGTGTTGCCATTGCTCATCACCGGCGATCGGCTACTTCAAGCGCCCTACCACCCGTAGGGGAGGAGCCGACAGTATTTCGTGGCTTTGCAAGGTCCACGTACAGGTCTACCCGCTGGACCGCGTTGCCTTGACCGGGGTTGCCACTAGAGCCCGCGCCGGCGAACAGACTGGTCACGAAGCTGACCACCTCAGACGGCCGTAAGGAAGGAGGGAACTGGTCACGACAGATCTCTATCCCGAGATCGAGCCGTACGAGCATGGGATGTTGGAAGTGGATGAGTGCAACCTCATCTACTGGGAGTCGTGTGGGAATCCGCAGGGTAAGCCAGCCGTCGTCCTGCACGGCGGCCCAGGTTCGGGATGTGTTCCATGGCACCGCCGGCTCTTCGATCCAAAGGCGTACCGCCTCGTGCTGTTCGACCAGCGCGGCTGTGGGCGGAGCCGGCCGCATGCAAGCGCTCCTGATACGGACCTAACGGGCAACAACACGCCCAATCTCATCGCAGACATCGAACTGCTGCGCCTCCACCTGGATGTGGAACGATGGCTGGTGTGGGGCGGGTCATGGGGGAGCACGTTGGCACTCGCCTACGCGGAATCCCATCCGAATCGGGCCTCGGAGATGATCCTGTGGGGCGTCACAACCGGACGACGCTCGGAGTTTGACTGGTGGTTCCGGGGGGGTGCAGCCGTTTTCTTCCCCGAGCAGTGGGACCGTCTCCGGGCTGGGTTGCCGGTCGGAGCACCGCATCACGATATCGTCGAGGCATATCACCGACTGCTGAATGATTCCGACCTCAGGGTCCGTCAGCAAGCCGCCGAAGCCTGGGGTGAGTGGGAGTCCGCCACAACCGAATGGCCTCCTAGTACCGAACTGGACGATAGGTTCACGGACCCAGCCTTCGCCCTCGCCTTCGCCCGCATCCTGACCCATTACGTCCGCCACAACGCGTGGTTGGAGGACGGAAGCCTGCTTCGCGGCGCGTCCTCTCTGGTCGATGTCCCAGGGATCATGGTGAACGGACGCTTTGACTTCCAGTCGCCAATCGGTAACGCGTGGGAGCTCCAGCGCGTCTGGCCCCGAGCCGAGCTCGTGATCGTTGACCACGCCGGCCATGCCCCCACCAGCCTTCCCATCACGCAGGAACTGATCCTCGCCGGCAACCGGTTCTCGGTACGCTGGTAGAAGGATCCATGGCGACCAACCAATCGCCAAGAGACTGGGTGGCAGGCTGACGGGCATGACGAACGGAAGAGGAAGTAACGTTCTAAGTCGCCGTGGCAACATCTGCAGCCGGTCCAGGAGAGGAGGCCTGTTGGATTCTCTGATCGATAGCTTGACCGGTGGTCACGTAGCAGAGGTCAAGATCGTTCTGACATCCATCGTTGCGGCACTGGCGATGTACCAGACCTTCCTAATGGCTGTCGGCTACGGCAAGCTGCGCATCCGCTTCCTGACCTCCCGTACCGCTTCCTTTACACATCGAGGCACCGGCGATGCGATCGTCCCCATCACCCTGTTAGTCGCCATTATGTGCCTCGGCTATTTCGGGATCGAGGACGCCCTCGAGCATGCGCCGAGGCCCGTGACGCTACACATGATCAGTGGCTTCCTACTGCTTTTGGTTCTTACGATCAAGATCGCTGTGGTTCGCTGGTGGCACGGGATGGGCCGTTTCCTACCGGCTCTTGGGATCTCGGTACTCACCCTGTTCGTAATTACGTGGCTAAGCTCGGCGGGCGTCTATCTCTAAGGGCTTCTATGACCAATGAACTCGAACCCTCACGAACCACATCGCACGCACTTCAACTCAGCATCTCCATGGCCGTCGCCGCCCTGATTGTCGCTCTCGTAGTGATGTTGGTCATCGTTCGGCTGCCGCTCGATCGCCTGCCCTACGAGCAAGACAAGGGCGGTCGCTCCGAGCACGTCGACAACAGCGGGCAAGGTAGTGACAACAGCGAGTCCGAAGACTGATACCTCCGAGCGCAGCCGAGAACATCCCGGTCTGAAAACCGGCCCGGAGGCACAGAGGCCGAGCCGAAAGCTTCATGCTCGCAGAGGGACTTGCCGCGGGGGTGGCTGGTCGTGGGCTCGGATATAGATGAGCACGCCGTCGTCGTCGCCAGGTCGAACGCTCCCAAGGCGGAGGCGATCCTTCAGGCCGACGCCAGTCGGCTGGATTGGCCGGACGCCAGCTTCGATGCCGTCGTCTCGAACCTGCCGTTCGGTAGGCAGTTCAAAGTGTCGTCCGAGTAGTACGGGAGCGTTCTTCGAGAGATTGGTCGGATTACGAAGCCAGGGGGTTCGGCGGTGCTACTGGACTCAGGCGGCGAGACGCTCCTCAAGCAGCCGTGCGTGGCGGATTTCGGCTGGTCGAGGCCCATCCGCTCACCTTGCTCGGGACCCAAACGACGGTATTTCGATTCTGCGCGCAATAGCGAAGATCACCCTCCGCCACTGGAGCAACCTCCATCACATCGGCAGAGACAAGACCCTTGGTTGCGGCCTAGAGATGAGGGCTGAACGTCGCTCACAGATCCCAACGGTTGCACCGGGACCGAGTCCGGGTCGAGCGCACAATCGTAGGCGTCGAGGAGGGCAATGCGTGGTCGGCCAGGCCTACCAGCGCAACTGCCACATCTGCAGGGATGGCGCCGACCGGTCCCTTGCTTGACCTTGGAGTCGAGTCCAGGGTCTAGCCTAGTCGCATGACATTTCACATCTCCGAGATAGCTCATCGCGCAAATGTGTCCTCAGACACCATCCGCTACTACGAGCGCGAGGGTTTGATCCCTGCACCCGCCCGTTCCACCTCCGGTTACCGGGAATATGAAGAGGGGGTGGCCGGGCGACTCAGGTTCATCAAGGGCGCTCAGTCCTTCGGGCTGAGGCTTTCTGAGATACGAGAGCTGCTCGAAATCCAGGACAGGGGCGCGTGTCCGTGCGGCCATACCCGGACGCTGGTGGAGAGGCGCACCGCCGAGCTGGCCGCCGAGATCGAGCGTCTATCGCGGCTACACGAGGAGCTACGACGGATGGCGCTCCGCGATTGCCCGGCGACTACCGACAACGGCCTATGGCCCTGCGAGGCTCAGTTCGTCAAGCGAGGAGGTGAGAACTGATGACAGATGGTGGATGCCCTTGCTGCGGGTGCCCTTGTGGTGACTGTGGCGGGACGAATTCGTAGGTTCGGGGGGCTCTGGGTCCCCCAGTAGCAAGGCGGGAGGAACTCGAACTCCGACCACCGGTTTTGGAGTTGCTAGACGGCTTTCCGTGACCGGCCGAGATGCCGAGAACCAGCCACTGGTCAGGGCTTATGGCCTCTGGCTGGTTCTTGTTGTCTCGCACTGTCTGTGGTTCTCTCGCGGCCCCACCGCGGCCCGGCGGCATTTGCGCCGGGGGTTTCGGCCATTGGGCAGGAACGCTTGGTACCCTCTCGGTGGAGGACGCGATGGACTCACTTCCAGCAGAGAAGATATTCAGTGTCACGAAGACCTTCGGGGTCACGAGGGTCCGGGTCTTCGGGTCGTGGGCGCGCGGTGAGGCCGGAGACGACTCGGATCTCGACCTCATCGTCGACGCACCCGGAAGCACGACACTCTGGGACTTGGTCGGCATCCAGCAGGAGCTGGAGAAGCTCTAGGTATCAAGGTCGAGGTCTTTACCGAAGGCGACCTTCATCCCCGGCTGAAGGAGCAGATCCTCGCCGAGGCGAGGCCGCTCGTTGCAGCGAGAAGCAGGTTCCAGAAGCGTCAACCCAAGGTCGGCGTGTTCAGCTCCCAGTGGCTTGCGTCGCCTCCGCGTGGTCGGAGTCTTCGGCGTCAGGATCACGCCCACTGTCCAGATCGCCATAGACAGTGGCAAAGATCTTCGGCGAATAATACAGCCGATCTCTTGGTTTCCCCGTTAGCTCCAGCAGCACCCCGTCTTCCACAAGGCTCTCGATCGCCTTCTGCGCCGTGGGAAAGGTGACGCCGAGCTGCCTGACAAGCCCGGGGGCTGTTACGTACGGCGAGCTGAACAGCATCTCGGCAAGTCGTATAACGGTCAGCGATCGGCCCTCGCTCAGTAGTCTTGTTCTTAGTTCTGCCTGGGCATCGACAAGCCGCACCGTACGCTCTTCCGCGTCCCTGGATTGCAGCGCCACTCCTCTGAGGAAGAACGACAGCCACGCGGTTGGATCGCCGTTTTGGCTCGTCTTTAGCAAGTGGTCGTAATAAGCGAACCTGTTGCGCTCGAAGTAGGCAGACATGTACAGCAACGGTTTGTCGAGGACGCCTCTCTGGCAAAGTACAAGAGGGATCAAGAGCCTTCCCACTCGCCCGTTGCCGTCCAAGAAAGGGTGAATCGCTTCAAACTGATAATGCGCCATCGCCACCTGGACGAGGAGCGGCAAGCGTCCTGGCTCATTGAGGAACCTTTCTAAGTCCGCTAGCGCGTCCTTCATCTCATCCAC
>JACDCD010000148.1 GCA_013694625.1 Actinomycetota bacterium
GACCTCACCTACGGTCAGGAGCGGCTCCTCGAAGTCTGGCCGGGCCATCCAGGACACCTTCCGTTCGCCGACGGGTACCCGTGAGCGCCGGCCCCTCAGGAGCCCAAAAGCACAACAACGGAGTACAAGCACGTTCAGCTTGTCTCTTCGGCACGCCCGGGCTCACCTTTAGGGCCGGGCCGACGGTGGTTCCGTGCGCCTTCCGGCTAGCCGGAAGTTACGACGCTAAGAAATGACGGATCGGCTCTTGACCAGGAACAACGGCTCATGAGGGCCGATGGTTTCTGACTACAGGACCCGTAGCGGCACCGGGGTGTCGATGAGCTCGAAGGCCCTGCGCTGGATGGGGGTGGGCTTTGAAAGCTGCTGGAAGGGAGGTTGTTCCCCCACGCCGTCTACCCGCACGTCGCTGCGGATGAGCGTGCCGAGGTGATCCAGCAGCGTGGCAAAGCTGTGTGCCGGCTCGTTGTCGGCGGTGCGCCGACGCGACGCCTTCTCCTTGGCCGCATCTGAGCGCTCGGCGGTAGCCACCGGGTCGGCTTCGATGGGCGGCTCTTCGTCGGTGAAGGTGAGTGGTGCCCACGCCTTGCGCAGGTGCCACACGAGATATTCAGCCAACATGCAGATGAGCGCGTGAGCCCTGACGCGCTCCTCCCGACGGTGGCGGATGGGACGCAGCTCGAGGTCAACCGACTTGAGGCTGCGGAAGTCGCTTTCGACTACGGACAAGTTCTTGTAGGCCGCAACCACCTGAGGCGCGCTGAGGTTGTCGCGAGCGACGCTGGTGCGCACGACGTAGACGCCGTCCAAGGAAGCTTCTTTGTCGATGCGGTCCTGTTTGCGCGCGTAGTCGAAGCGGTCGTCTGCGATGACGAGATCGAAGTGCTTGCCGACCTTGTATCTGTCCAGTACACGGCCGACGCGCAGTCCGATGTTGTCCTTGCCTCTAAGCGGACGCGCGTCTCTCAGCGTCGCCTGGTGGATCTTTGAAAGCTCCTTCTCGGTTGCTTGAAGCAGGTCCTCGCGCTTTCGGGCGCGCTCGCGCGCCAGCGCCGGGTTGCGGCAACAGACGAGGCGCTCGCCGGGATAGTCGAGGTGGGTGATCTCGGCGAGCCCGGTCTCGTCGAACAACGACATCTGCACCGCGCCAGCCTCGGCCAGGGCCTGGATCTGCGGTGCCCTCAAGGCGCTGACCCAGCCCATGCCGCCGATCTCTCTGAGAGCGTCGATGCGCGCCGAGGTGATCATGCCGCGATCGCCGACCATCACCATCTGGGTCAGCCCGAAGCGTTGCCTCAGCTTGTCGACCGCGGACACGAAGGCACTGGGGTCTGCAGTGTTGCCGGCAAAGACCTCGATCGACACGGGACGGCCCTCGGCATCGGTCATGAGGCCGTAGTTGATCTGGGCCTTGCCGCGCTTTTGGTCGCGCGAGTAGCCGCGCTCGGCGAGCGGGCAGCAGCTGCCCTCGACGTATGACGACGACAGGTCGTAGAGCGCGAGCCCGCCGGGCGACAGGTGGCGTTTGGCGAGCGCGGCCTCGATCGAGTCCTGCTGGGACACGAGCCAGTCCATCGCGCCGTAGACGTCGTCGGTGGTGGCGTCGGCGACTCCAAGGTCATGTGCCAGGGTGGTGTCCTGCCACCACCTCGTCGCGGCGAGCTTGGATGAGGGGCGCACGACGCGGGCGACGATCAGCGCCAGCGCGAGGTCGCGCTCGCGGCATGCGGGACCGAGCAGCCTGGGCAGGTCGAGCCTCTTGGCGACCGCCGCGGTCGCCGCGACGTGACCATGGGGCAAGGAGCGCTCGATCGTGAAGGCGTCTGAGGCCGCCATGAAGCTCTCGCCTTTGAGGGCACGACGGATGAGATCGATGACCTCGGGGGGCAGGTGCGAGAGGTTGCCCACGGTCTCGCTCTTGACCTTGCCGCCCTCGCGGTAGGAGCGTCGCAGCAGGTGCGTCTCATAGGTCTTGTCTTTGTAGTGCCGACGCGTGGTCGCGACATGGACCGACCCTCCCCTTGATGCCATAGCGATATCCTACGACACCCGAGGCCCACCATCATGCCTTTCGTGCCTACATTATTCGAGCGATATGCACCCAAGAGTGCAGGTCAAAGGCGCTTTCAGCGATCAGATGCCTCGTAACTTCCGCCTAGCGGTCGACCTCGCTGAAGCTTTCTGGGGTCACGCGGAGGAAGCCGCCGGGAATATTCTTGACCCAGCAAGAGCTCATCTGGACCCGGGCGTTCCCTCCCAGGTCGAGGGACTTGGATATCAGGGTCCCGTGTATGAGGAAGCCCGCGCCCGAGCCCCTCAGGGCGATCTCCCCCTGTTCGGCCAGAAAGGCGCCCACGATCTCCCCGTTTCCCGCGAGCTCGATGCCGCCGTAGTGCACTACGATCACGACCGATTTGCTGAGCGGCGCGCTGTCGTTGCACGGGCCCACCGCGGCGCTCCATTTCACGAAGCGACTGAGGGGATCACCGGTCGGCGGGAAGTCGAAGTAGGCGACGAAGTTGTTGCGCAACCCGGCCACGTCCGAATCCTGGATGACGGTATTGCTGTTGACCGTGAAGGTACCCGTCGGCTTCGTGCAGGTACCCGCACCCCCGCTGCTGAGGGGGCAATAGATGCCGTAGGCCTTGGCCGCCGCCTTGAGGTTGGCGTAGTCCTGGTCGGTCAGCTCCGGGGTGGGGGCCGCCCTCTTGTAGTCGTCAGGTGAGAAGAAAGAGGAAGGCGGAGGGGCAACGGATTGTCCGGCGCACGGCGTCGTCGTGGTGATGGTGCTTCCGCCCCCGCTCTGGTCCCACTGTGATTGGCCGTTGTTGCCGTTCGCGCCGCAGTTCAACTTGCGGGACGGGCTGTGCTCGACCCCACCGGTGCACTGTGTCGAGCTGGGGTTTGCGCTGCACCTGATGGTTCCGAGGGCGTGAACCGCAGCGGGAGCCGGTACCGTCGGACTGAGCGAGTCCCAGAAGTGGTGCAGCTTGTAATAGGGGTCGGTTCCCGAGAAGTTCATCTTGTTGCGGTCGGAGGTGACGTCTCCGGGAGTGATCAGCGAGACGTTGGCTGCCGACGGATTTCCGCCCGTGATCTCCACCGTGTCCGCCTCCATCCCGATAGGCAATCCCCGGGCTCCGATCTTCACCAGCTGACGCACCTGTCGAGTTGCCGTCGGGTGTTGTCCCGTCGATGTGATCGCGAACCACTGAGGCACCTGCGGCCCACCCGGTCCCGGGCCGGGCCGCGTGGTGTCCGTGCACAATTCCTTATTGTCGTTCCAGGAGGAGTTCCATGCGTCGCCCGGCTTCTTCCAGGTCTGCAGGTCCGGAAGTCGCTGAGCGGCGGCGAGCTCGGGGTGGAAGACGGTCAGGTGTACAGCGTAGAACTCTTGACTCCCGAGATTGCCTTTGGGGACGCCGATGGGCGCCAGCGCGCAGCCGGCCTCGCTGATCTCGTTCCAGGTAAAAGTTCCACGGGCCAACTCCAACATAAGGCGGTCGACGCCCGATTCGGCGAAGGCCAGCGCCTCGGTGGCGCGCCGATCGTCTGCGCCCGATCGAAACTCCTTGATCGTCACGAACGCGGCCGTCGAAGACACCACCGTCAGCGCCGCCCCCACGAAGAGCACCGTAACCATGGCGACTCCAAGCTCATTACGCGCTGTATTCATCGGTCGGCTCCTCATCTGCGGTTCCTCAATTGTGCTTGCGCGTGAAACTGCGTCAGCCGGTCGCCGCTTCGGACCTGAAAGGCGTATTCGACATTGTCGTAGAGCAATGCGCTGCTACCTGTTACGGCGGGGAACCCGTGAGCGGGAGCAGCGTCGAGCTCAGTCGAAGTCGTCACACCGTCCCCATCCCAGTCGTAGCGCAGATCATTGCTCGTGTAGGAAAACACCGGAGTTGCACCGATCTTCTCGACCCCCGCGGCCAAGATCTCGTTATTGAGGCGGATGGTGCTGTCGGACGAACGGTACTTGAACTCCAGATTCTCGTAGTCGCCGTTCTCGTTGGGGTTCTCATTGGTGAGCCCGTCGCCGTCGAAATCGATGCGGACGCTGTAGGAAGTGGGGTCGAGATCGGTAAACAGCTGACCCTCGCGTGTATCGCGAATCATCCGGTTCAAGCCGAGACGGGCCTCCTCGGATATCCGAACGACATCCCCGGAGGTATCGGAGACACGGATGCCCGCCCAGAGCACCGAGTAGATCGACACCGAGACAATTGCAAACAAGCCGATGGCCACAAGGGTCTCGATCAAGGTGAACCCTCGATCTCCGAGATCATGTCTCATCGCTGATCCTCCGACGCGCAGCTCAGCTTGCCTACGTCGACGGACAGCCCGGAGTCTTCCCTTCCTGGGTCCGTCGGGGCGGTACCAATTCGGATCGCGCCGTTGATGGCCGCTTGCGTGACTCTGCCGGATGCATCTACGCTTCTCGTCTGACCGGACGACACGTAGGAGCTGCTCCACGTGCGCAGGTACCCGCGGCGCTCCGGGACACTCCCGGGGTCTTCGAATAGATACACGTCATCGACCGGCAGAAGCCCGTCGTAGACGAGGGGGTTGTCCGCTGTCCCGAGACCGCCGAGGGGATCGGTGGTGTTTGTGCTCGAGAGAGCAATGGGCGATGAATAACCCCCCGCCGACAAGCCGTCCAGCCCGTTGGAATCCCTCCAGTAGCGGAGCTTCGCCGACCACTGCACGGTGGCCACGGCCGTTCCCGACGTCGACGCCGTGGACCTGCAGGTCGTCGAAGCCTGGAAATCGTCAATCAGTATCACTGCCTTCTCGTTCACTGTCGCTCCGAGGGCGTCGGTGACGGGGCTGTCTATGAAGCTGGTGGGAAGAAGGCGGAGCCTCCCGAAGGCAGCGGAGGCGACCGTTTCCACCTTGCGGCCGCTACCTACGGGAGTTGTCGTTGCGGACGTCCCGCCGTTCAGCGTGGGGGTCACACCACCCCGGATCCTGAAGCTCGTTAGCCCCTGATTGCCATCCAGCCGGAGCTGGACCCCGTTGAGTGGACCGAGCTGGCCGGTGGCCCACAACAGCCGCTCGGCCCCCGTCGGTGTGGCCGGCGCCGGATAGGCGAAGCTCCCGGTCGCGGTGGGAAGCTCCTCGGAGACAGAGGATTTCAAATTGGTCGTAGAGGTCGATTCGATCCCCGCCACAGCCCCGAGGCTCGGATGCACCAGATCCCCCCTCGCATCGGAGTCTGCGGCGGGATTGAGGTTGTCCGGTGGGGCATGGAGGAAGGTCTCGGCCCCCTTCACAGGGGAGTTTCCCAGATCCGTTGCCGAGACCGTCGGGTCGGTGGGGACTGTGAGCAGCTCCAGCTCCCCCGCTCGAACGGTTTGATCGGCTGTGGACGCAGTCTTGGTCTCGACCCGGCTCTCGGCAATGCCGCCGGTGACGGTCAACTCGCTCTTATCCCCGGCCGTGTCCGTGTAACCGGTCTCCACTTCGATTGCATGATCCACCTTCGCAACAGCTCGCACTGTGACATCCCCAAACTCACGTTCCCCTATGAGCGCTTTTGTCCCGAAGTCTCTTGCCTCGCCTCCGTAGCTCCACCTGGCCGTGACCGTCAGCTCGAGGATCTGCGACGGGGCTACGTCGAGTGCCGTGTAAGGGTCCGGGGGGTTCCAGCGATAGCCCGACGCTGGTGCCACCGTTTGGAACGTCTCCTCTTCGACGCCGGCCACTGTCGCCTTCAAGGGCTCGACAAACCGGGCCCGATAGTCGAGGGAGAATCCGGCCGGTAGATCGCGCGGACACGCGGGGTTTGTGGAATTGGATGTGCTGCACGTGGTGGTGTAGGTCTTCGAGGTGGAGTCATAGCCCGACGATGTGAGATTCGGGAAGTAGAGATCGAGTATGTCAACCTTCCGAAAGGGCTCGACGTTGTTCGAGTAGCCCTTCTGAGTGGGATAGTCGACGAAGTAGGTGAGGCCTCGCGCTCTCTCCATGCCTTCCAGCGCAAGGTTCTTGCCCACCGTGTACGAGCGGGAGACGGCCGCGCCTTTCACTGCCCCGACGAGAAGGGGGATGATGCCCAGGATTGTGATCGTGAACACCGAAAGAGCGGCCAGCACCTCTATCAAGGTGAAGCCGGCCTCGGCCCGGGAGCGAATCGGGTTCATGAGCTCGTCGCTCGTCCCGTGATGGGAGTTACCGTGACCACCTTCGTGCGGCTCAGAGGCTCGGAGATGAGCTCGACCGTCCCACCTGTTGCGCTCCCTCGGGCGTAGAAGAAGACGAAGCGGTTATCGGATCCCAACGCGGTCGTGCATTCCGTGGTCTGAGGGGAGGTGCTTGGAAAACTGGCGGTGTCGACCTCGACTCCGGCCGCGAAGCCGCGCGACGCCTCTGCGGTGCACTTGTCCGTGGCCTTGCGGGGGTCATACTGAACGACACCCCATTCTGTAGTACCTGGTTTGAACCGCACGCCATACACCAGCGGGTGCGATTCGGCTGC
>JACDCD010000152.1 GCA_013694625.1 Actinomycetota bacterium
CTGCATCGCCGATGGCTGCGTTCCTCGTCGCTCACGTACCTCCAGGTACGCTCGACTCCTCGCGCCTTGCCCTCGGCGCGCCGGGACGCTCTCGGTGCAGGCGTTACTTGCGCGACGAACCACTAGCGGCACGGGGTCTTAGCGGCGCGGCTCCCAGGAGAAGAAGCGCGCCGCGATGAACATCCCGGCGAGTCCCCAGGCGGCCACGATCGCAAGGTCGGTGAGGTGAAAGCCCGAGCCGGTCTCGAACGGGTTGAAGGCCGCCTGCATGGCTTTCGAGAAGTGCCACACGGGGAAGATTTTGGCGAACGTCGTGAGCCAGGCCGGCGCGCCCTGTAGCGGAATGAAGATGTCCGAGATGAACAGCAGCGGCAATATCGAGGCGTTGACGATCGCAGGAGAGGCATCACCGTTGGGGATGATGCAGGTGATCGCAAGTCCAAGCGCACAGAAGCTGGCGGCGCCGACAATAAGTGAGACCAAAAACGCCGGCATCGTGGTGGTCGGGATGCTTACCTCGTAGAACAGCGCACCGAACAGACAGACAATCACAACCAGGAGCACCGCCATCAATGTTGCGTGCACAATCCGGCCCGCCATGAAGGCCCAGGCCGGCAAGGGGGTGCCACGCACCCGCTTGAGGATTCCTCCATCTCTCGTGAACGAAAGACTGATGGCGATGTTCGTGTAGCAGGCGGTGATCACCGAAAAGGCGGCGATCGCCGGGACATAGAAGGTCGCCGTGGTTGTGGTCTGCCCGTCGATCACACGCTTCGCGTTCCCGAACAGCAGGTTGAAGATGACTAGAAACATCAACGGAAATGCAAAGGTGAAGAAGGCCGAGGCCGGGTTGCGCCAGAACGCCTTGTTCTGATATCTGACCTCGCGCAGGGCGAGCGCAGCGGAGCTCATGTGGCCTTCGCCCCTTCTGCGACCGCCTGTCCGGTCGCGGTATCGGACGGTTCACCGGTCAGCTCGAGATAGACATCTTCCAGGGATGGCCGCGCTACGCTCAGGCCCTCGAGCTCGACATTGTTCTCGAGCGCCCAACCGGTGAGGTCGTGAAGCGTTCTCATCGGCTCGGTGGCCTCGAGCTGCACGACACGGGACGAGCTCACATCCGGATGCAGGTGCTCCGGGAGCAGAGGCGCCTCTGGGGGAAGCCGGAAGGTGACCTTGGTGGCGGCCTCGTCGCGCCCACCCAGGGTCGCCGGCGGGCCTTCGGCCACTATCCTCCCACCGACGATTATGGCGGCGCGATCTGCCAGATTCTGGGCTTCATCCATGTAGTGGGTCGTGAGGAACACCGTCTTCCCGAGCGCTTTGAGATTCTTGACCATCGCCCAGGCGTTGCGGCGCGCCGAGGGGTCGAAGCCGGTGGTTGGCTCGTCGAGAAAGAGCAGCTCGGGGTCTCCGGCCAGCCCCACCGCCACGTCAAGCCGGCGCTGCTGGCCGCCGGAGAGCTTTCCGACGCGCGACGTTCGCTTGGTTGTGAGCTCGACCACCTCGATGATCTCGTCGAGGGGGCGGGGGGACGGGTAGTAGCCACGGTGGAGCTCGACCACCTCATCGACCGTGAGGTAGGGCTCGACACCGGTCGACTGCAGCACAATGCCGATGCGCTGCTTGAAGTCCCGTTCGCCGCGCGCCGGATCGTAGCCGAGGACATTCACCTCGCCCGAGGTGCGTTCGCGATAGCCCTCGAGAATCTCAACGGTGGTGGTCTTGCCGGCGCCGTTCGGGCCCAGAAGCGAGAAAACCTCTCCCTCTTTGACCTGCACGTCGATCCCCGCCACTGCCTCGAGACTCCCGTATGCCTTCTTGAGGTTCTCCACCTCTATCGCAATACCGGCCATGGGGGACAAGATAATGCATAGGGGTGATGGCGCACCCGCCCCCCGCCGTGGGCCATGATGGAGAGCGATGGATTACGACGACAGAACGGCACTGATAGTCGTGGACGTCCAGAATGACTTCGCCGATCCCGAGGGCGCCCTTTATGTCAATGGCGGTGAGCAGGTCGTCGAGGTTGTCAATCGCGAGGTGGACCGGGCCGTTTCGGCTGGAGCATTGGTCGTCTACACACAGGACTGGCATAACGAGGTCACACCCCACTTCGCTGAACACGGTGGCACATGGCCGGTCCACGGTGTGCAGGGCACTTGGGGCGCTGCCTTGCATCCCGATCTCAAGGTTCAGGGGCACTCGGTGCACAAGGGCATGGGTGAGGACGACGGGTATTCCGGATTCAGCGAGCACAATCTGGCGAATGGCGTGATCGACCAGACACCGCTGGAGACGATGCTTCGCGAGCGCGCCATCGACAAGGTGGTGGTTGCGGGTCTCGCTACCGATTACTGCGTGAGGGCAACGGCGCTCGATGCCGCAGCAAGAGGCTTCAAGGTGACCGTGCTTCGGGATGCGATACGAGGAGTGAACCTCGAGCCCGAAGACGACGCGCTCGCGCTGCGAGCTATGGAAGAGGCAGGGATTACAGCGAGATGAAGGCACGACGAGATCGTCCCGCAACATGACCTGGGTTACCGACGACAACGTCTCGCTTCTCACCGACTTGTACGAGCTCACGATGGCGGCCAGCTACCACGCGCACGATATGAATGATCAAGCCACCTTCGACCTGTTCGTGCGCCACCTCCCAAAGCAGCGGCATTTTTTGATCTCGTGCGGGATAGAACACGCGCTCGACTATCTTGATCGGTTGCATTTTGACAACGACGCAATCGCATACCTGCGATCGCTCGGCATATTCGAGGACGGTTTCCTGGAGTTCCTTGCGGACCTCGAGTTCACCGGCGAAGTGCGCGCCATACCGGAAGGAGAGGCTGTTTTCGACGGGGAGCCGATCCTGTCCGTCACGGCCCCCCTGATCGAGGCGCAAATCGTCGAGACGTTCCTGCTGAACTGCATCATGTTCGAAACGATGATTGCGTCCAAAGCAGCACGGGTGAGTATTGCGGCCCAAGACCGCCGCTTTGTCGACTTTTCACTGCGGCGCGACCAGGGCGCCGATGCAGGATTGCGGGCAGCACGCGCTTCATTCGTAGGGGGTGCGGTTGCGACCTCAAACGTCCTCGCCGGACGGGTGTTCGGTATCCCCGTCAACGGCACGATGGCGCATTCCTACGTGATGGCTTTCGAGGACGAGGTGAAGGCTTTCCGATACTTCCTGCGCGATTTTCCCCAGGACACAGTTCTGCTGATCGACACCTTCGACGTCGAGGAAGGCGCTCGGCGCGCCGCCCAGGTGGCCAATGAGCTTGGTCCCGAAGGTGTCACGTTGAGCGGCGTTCGAATTGATTCCGGAGATCTTGCGACATTGACGCGTTCCGTTCGCAAGATTCTCGATGAAGCGGGGCTTGGGGAAGTCAAGATCGTATTGTCCGGCGACCTCGACGAGCATCGCATCGAAGCGCTCCTGGTGGATGGTGTTCCCGTCGACGCGTTCGGGGTGGGTACGCAGATGGGTACGAGTGGAGACGCCCCGTCGCTCGGCGGAGCCTACAAACTCGTTGAAGACGCGCACGGTCCGAAGATCAAGCTCTCGACCGGGAAGGCGACATTCCCCGGCCGCAAGCAGGTGTATCGGGTCAGCGGCGATCACAGTTACGACCACGACGTCATCGCCCTCGAAGATGAAGCGCCGCCCGGCGGCGTTGCGCTGTTGCATCAGGTGATGGTCGAGGGGGAGCGATGCCGGGAGAGCGACTCGCTGGCAGCCATCCAGAGGCGATGCCGCAACACGCTGTCTTTGCTGCCCGAACGGCTTCGCTCGCTGGATCAGTCGGCCGAGGTCTACCCCGTCCGGCACTCTCCGAAGCTTGAAGGGCTTATCCGCAGGATGCAGAGCGAAGCGGGTTGATAAGAAAGGATTCAGTATGTTCTTCAGGCAATTTTACCTCGAAAGCCTCGGACACGCCTCCTATCTGGTCGGTGACGAGGCGACGGGCAAAGCCCTGGTCCTCGACCCTCGACGCGATGTCGACGTCTACTTCGAAGCGGCGCGGAGCCAGGGGATGCGCATCTGTTACGCAATCGACTCCCACGGTCACAACGACTACCTGAGCGGCATCTCGGAGCTGGCGGCCCGCGCCCCTATCCAAGCTCTTGGTCTGACAGGAGCGCCGTTGGGCTACGACCACCAATCCGTGGGTGACGGCGCCACCATGGAGGTGGGCGACGTCGGCTTCGAGGTCCTGCACACGCCGGGCCACACGCCCGAGCACGTGAGCCTGTTGGTATACGACCGGATGGCGGGCGACGAGCCGGCGATGATGCTTTCGGGGGGCGCGCTGCTGGTGGGCGATCTGGCGCGACCGGACCTTCTCGGAGGACCAACCGAGGCCAAAGATGCAGCCCGCATCTTCTGTCACACGATTCAGGAGAAGATCCTGTGGAGCCTGCCGGACTTCCTCGAGGTTTGGCCCACCCACGTGAAGGGATCGCTGTGCGGCGGGAGCATCGGAAGCAGGTTGTCGACCACAATCGGCTTCGAGCGCAAGACAAATTCGATACTGGCGCGCGTTTCGTCCTCGGAGGAGTTCGTCGAAGAGTGCATCCGCCTCGACAACCTCCCTGCGGTGCCCCCTTACTGGCGCCGCATGAGAGAGCAGAATCTCGCAGGCCCACCGCTGCTGGGGGTGCTCCCGGAGCCACAGGCTCTTCCGGTGCCCGAGTTCAACGAGCGGCGCGCCCAAGGCGCTGTCGTTCTCGACTGCCGTTCGCCGGACACATTCGGCGCGGGTCATGTGCCCGGGGCCCTCAACGTTGGTCTCGGGACGTCTTTTCCCACCTGGGCTGGCACCGTCCTGCCCCCCGACATCGACGTGCTGCTTGTCCTGGACACACCCGATCAGTTGTGGCCCACGGTCTGGCAGCTGTTGAGGATCGGTTACGGGATCCCAGCCGGGTGGCTCGCCGGCGGGATGCCGGCCTGGCGGAACTCCGCTCAGGATATGGAGGTGCTCCCGCAGGTGACGGTTCATCGGCTTCGCGAGCTGGTGGCGTCGGGGGAGGTCAACGTCCTCGACGTGCGACAGCCCGCCGAGTGGGCAGACGGGCACATCGAGGGCGCCCACTTCATCACGGGGGCGGAGCTTCCCCGGCGCGCCGACGAGATCCCCACCGGCAAGCCACTCGCGGTGGTGTGCGGCAGCGGATACCGCTCATCGGTCGGGGGGAGTTTGCTGGCGATGATGCGCAAGGAACCCCCGTTGTTGAACGTCATCGGCGGGATGAGCGCCTGGAACAGCGCCGGTTTCGCCACGACGACGAGGTAAACGACCAACCTTGGTCGGAAATGGGCGTACAGCGGCAATTCTCGACCACGGTTTGGCTAAGGGGCGGGATCAGTCGGCGAGCTCTGCTTCTGCGACGAATCTGATCGGCGTCACGCGCACGAGCAGCTCGCCGGTAGCGGCGTTGCGGGTGCCAAAGCTGGCCGCTTGATCCGCGCCCATGTAGCGACCGCCGATGATCGTCGCCCAGCGAAGTAGTTCGCCTTGGTCTTCACTCAGCGACGCCTCGCCCGTGATCTGCACAAACGAGTACATCGGGGTCGGGTGATCCACCGAGAGGCACACGTTGGGATCGCGGTGCAGGTTGCGGCCCTTTACCGAGCGAGCCGCGGTGGTGAAGACCAGATCGTCTCCATCGAGAACGAACCATACCGGCGCGACATGTGGCTTTCCGTTGGCCCTGACCGTCGCCAGGTGCGCAGTTCGGGTTCCGGCAGATAGGAAGTGACGGATCTCATCCGCGCTCATTTCGTGCATCGGTTCCCCTTCCTCTTACGAGCATGCCACCTCGGCTGAGATGCTTATCCTCAATGGCTATCACCAGACCCACTGTGGCGCGTCGTGGCAGCCCGCTTCTGGCGGCTCTGCTCCTGTCCGTTTCCTGCACCGGCGGCCCACCCGCGCCCGAGGGCGGGATGCCGGTGGCGCCTCGCGGCGCGCCCTCAGCACTCGCCCGCCGCTTGAGCGGGGCAGTGACGGTGCCGGGGATAAGGCGGCATCAGCGCGCTCTCCAACGCATTGCCGATGGATCTCACGGGAACCGAGCGGCGGGGCTGCCCGGATACGGGCGTTCGGTCCGCTATGTCGCGACGCGTTTGCGTTCGGCCGGCTACGAGGTGTCCTTCAACCGGGTGCGGATCGAGACCTGGGCTGAGGCACGGCCGACGACGCTCGCGCCGGCCGGGCCCTCGGAGACGGACCTGGTCAACGGGCGGGAGTTCTCCCTCATGGCCTACTCCGGCGGGGGAGTTGTGACCGGGCGGGTCACGCCGGTCGATCGGGCGGGCGACAGCAGTGGCTGTGAGCCGGACGACTTCGGCGCCTTTCCCGACGGTGACATTGCCCTGCTGGGTCTGGCGAACTGCCCCTACCTGGTTCAGGCTGTCAACGCCGAGGCTGCCGGCGCCGGTGCGGTCGTAGTCGCGGCTCCGGAGGGGGCGGCCGACTCCGCCCCTGTGTTTCCGGGCACTCTGGGAGGCGATGCCGAGGTGGCCATTCCGGTGGTGACGGCGTCGGAGGCCGCCGGAGCCTCGATCGGGCGCCTCGCCGAGGGGGGCGGCAGGCTGATGGTGTCCGCCCGGGTGGTCCGGGGGATCCGGCCGGCCCGGAGCGTCGTCGCCGACAGGCCGGGGGCTTCCGACAAGGTCGTCATGGCCGGCGCTCACCTCGATTCGGCCGGGGGTGGACCTGGAATCAACGACAACGGCTCGGGAGC
Source organism: Actinomycetota bacterium (assembly GCA_013694625.1). GTDB lineage: Bacteria > Actinomycetota > CADDZG01 > CADDZG01 > WHSQ01 > JACDDL01. The sequence goes on from JACDCD010000152.1 coordinate 6,751, forward strand.
GGCGACGATCCTCGAGATGGCGCTGAGCCTGGCGCGCCTCGACCCGGACAGCCGCAACAGGGTGCGATTTGGTTTCTGGGCGGCCGAGGAGGAGGGGTTGCTCGGCTCCACCGCCTACATCCGCGATCTCAGAGGCGCAGAGAGGGAGGACATAGCCCTCTATCTGAATTTCGACATGCTCGGATCGCCGAACTTCGTGCGCTTCGTCTACGCCATCGCCGGCCCGGACCCGGCCACGCCTTACGAGCTCGGCACCGCCGTAGTCGAGGCGCGGTTCGCCCGGTACTTCCGACAACGCCATCTCGCGATTGAACCCATCCCCCTCGAGGGCGGATCCGACCATGCCGCGTTCAGCGCCGCCGGGATACCCGTCGGTGGCCTGTTCAGTGGGGCCGAAGGCATGAAGAGCCCTTCCGAGGCCGAGGTTTTCGGGGGGAGCGCCGGCGAGCCCTACGACCCCTGCTATCACCTCGCCTGCGACACCTTCGACAACAACAGCAACCTCGGGCTGGGTCAGTTGGCGAAGGCGGCCGCCTACGCGCTGGGCACCTACGCGGACCAGCCCGACCCACCGTCCTGAGGGCTCGGCATGACGTTTCCCGGAGGAGCCTCCGCAGGCCGCAGCGCTTGAAAAGCGCCGCGGGTGAGGACTAGTGACGGAGGGAAACGTCATGCCTCACATGGCACATGGCCGAGGAAGGCCCACCGCTTTTCGAGGAAGCTCTCTCGAGATGCTCCGGATACCTCGGGTTCGACGTTGCGAGCAAATACTCGTAGAGTAAACACTCATGAGGTATCGGGTCGATGAGCTGGCGGCGAAGGTGGGCGTGCGCGTCGACACCGTTCGCTTCTACCAGACCAAAGGCCTGCTGCCGCCGCCCGAGAGGGACGGCCGCATTGCCTGGTATTGCGAAGACCATGTCGACCGGCTGGGGCGAATCCTAGATTTGAAGGGCAAGGGCTTCTCGCTCACCTCGATCAAGAGGCTCCTGTCCGGGGACCTCGACGCGGCGGACGAGGCGCTGGTCAACGCCCTGGCCGGTGGAGGAGGTGGGCACAGCGGGGCTGCCGGAGCCGGTCTCTTGTCGGCGACCGAGTTGGCCGGGCGGACCGGTCTCTCGCCGGCGCTGGTGGCCATTCTGGAGGATGAAGGGCTCCTGCGGCCGGTCGAGCGCGGAGGCGTCACCGGGTACGGCCCGGCCGATGTTCGGGCGCTCGAAGCGGGGATTGCCCTTCTCGAGTCGGGAATCCCCCTGGAGGAGCTTCTGGCTCTCGCCCGCGCCCATGACGGCTCCATGCGAGGGACGGCCGAGCACGCAGTCGAATTGTTTCACAACTTCGTGCGCGCCCCGATCAGGGAGTCGGCATCCTCGGAGGTGGAGGCCGCCCAGCGGCTCATCGACGCCTTCTACGCCATGCTGCCGGCAGCAACGGCGCTCATCGGACATCATTTCAGGGTCGTGCTTCTCCAGGCTGCGCAGGCCCGCCTCGAGCTCGACGGGGACAACTCCGAGATGGAGGCCATCCGGGCCAAGGCCGAGCATGGCCCCCTGGAGGCGACGTGGCGAGCCTAGAGCGCGGCCCCCGCCGCCGGGACGGCCGCGCCGGGTCTCCCCTTCCTGTTGGCGAGGAGAAGGTTCGCCGGGTGCGCTCGATGTTCGACGCGATAGCCCCGCGCTATGACCTCTTGAATCGCCTGATGACCTTCGGGCTCGATCGCGGCTGGCGCAGGGCCGCCGTCAAAGCTCTGGGATTGCCGCCTGCGTCATCGGTGCTGGACGTTGCCTGCGGCACCGGGGACTTCTGCCGTGAGCTCGAAGCCGGCGGTTTCCGGGCAAGCGGCTTCGACAACTCCGGCGGCATGCTGGAGAGGGCGCGCACGAATGTGCCGCTGGTTCAAGCCGATGCGCTGGCGCTGCCGGCCCCAGGCGGGGTCGCCGATGGAGTTACCTGCGGCTTCGCGCTCCGAAACGTGGCTGATCTCGGGCGCCTCTTCTCCGAATTCGCCCGGGTCCTTCGACCCGGCGGGCGGATCGCACTCCTCGAGGTGGCCGAGCCGCGCCGGGGGATCGTGCGCGCCTTCCACCACCTCTATTTCCATCGGGTGGTACCGCTGATCGGGGGGTTGCTCTCCGACAAGGACGCCTATCGTTATCTCCCCCGATCGACCGCGTACCTGCCCTCGAGCCCTGAGCTCCTGTCGATGCTCGGGCGCGCCGGGTTCCGTGATTGCAGGGTCCGGCTGGTCGGGCTCGGGGCTGCACAGATCATCACCGGTTCCCGCACATGAGCATGGCGCACGCAACCCTCATCGCCAGAGGTTTGGTGTCGCGCACGGTGGCGCTAGACGAGCCGGTGGACCTCCTCGGGACGTGTGCGGACCGGGATGGCTTCGCATGGGTCAAGGACGGGGAGGGCCTGGTCGGATGGGGCCGCGCTGCATCCATCGAACCGGGCACGGGCCCAGGCCGGTTCCGCCGAGCGTCTGAGGTTCTCGCAGGTCTGCTGGCCGCCGCAGAGGTCGAGGATGGCGTCGGTGTGCCGGGCACGGGCCCCCTCGGGGTGGGGGCCTTCACGTTCGACCCCCAGGTCCCGGGCTCGCGCCTGGTTGTGCCCTCGGTCGTGATCGGGCGGAGGAGCGGGCGCTCCTGGATGACCGTCTCCGGCGTCGGTGAGCTGCCGCCGTTCGAACCTCTGCTCGCTCGCGAAGGCCCCGCACCATGGGCGCCCGTCGAGATCGTCGGGTCGTCGGTGACCGCCGGGGACTGGATGCGGGCGGTGTCCTCGGCTCGCCGGGCGATCCACGCGGGGCGCCTGGACAAGGTCGTCCTGGCGCGCGACTTGACGTTGTGGTCCGAAGAGACCTTTCGGGCGGATTCCATCGTCCAGGCGATGGCTGCGGCGTATCCGGAGTGCTTCAGCTTTTCGTTCGACGGGATCGTGGGCTCGACTCCCGAGCTGCTCGTGCGGCGCGTAGGAGACTGCGTCGAATCGATGCCGCTTGCCGGGTCCGCACCGCGCTCGGACGACGTCCGGGCGGACCGCAGGCTCGGGGATGCCTTGTCACATTCGGCCAAAGACCGGAGCGAGCACAGTCTCACCGTTGGAATGATTCGGGAGCGACTAGCGCCGCTATGCCGCCGGTTGGACATCGACGCCGAGCCCTGGCTTCTGCGCCTGGCCAACGTTCAGCACCTGGCGACCCGGCTCGAGGGCCGGCTGACGGAGGATCGTTCCTCCCTCACGGCACTCGAGCTTGCCGGCGTGCTTCATCCGTCTCCGGCGGTATGCGGCGTGCCGGCGGCCCCGGCCATGGCGGCCGTCCGGAGCCTGGAGGGGATGGGGCGCGCCCGCTACGCAGGCCCTCTCGGATGGGTCGACGCCAGTGGAGACGGGGAGTGGGGCCTAGCGCTTCGCTGCACTGAATTGGACGGACGTAAGGCCAGGCTGTTTGCAGGAGCCGGCATCGTCGCCGAATCCGATCCCGTGACCGAGCTCGAGGAGGTGAAGGTCAAGATGGGGGCCGTGCTGAACGTGCTTCTGGCCCCCGAAGTTGCCTAGGAGTTAGTTGCTCAACCGTCCTCTCCTCGCCGGTTTCTGCGGGACCTTCGCCATTGCCTTCTCGGCGATCTTCGTCAGGTTGGCCGACGTAGACCCCTCGAACGCAGCCTTCTTCCGCTGTGCCTACGCCCTTCCGGTCCTCGGCGCCTTGGCCGCCCGGGAGCGCACCGGGCTCGGTCCGCGCAGCCTTGGGGAGCGGCGCATCGCGTGGATAGCAGGGATCTTCCTGGCGGCCGATCTCGTGTTGTGGCACTACTCCATCGACGCAGTCGGCGCCGGGCTTGCGACCGTTCTGGGCAACACGCAGGTTGTCTTCGTCGGGCTACTCGCGTGGCTCTTCCTGAAGGAACGTGCATCACTGGCCGCGGCGGTTGCCGTACCCGTCGTCTTCACCGGTGTCGTCTTGATCTCCGGCGTGGTGGGCGCAGGCGCTTACGGCGACGATCCGGTTGCGGGTGTGGTCTACGGGGTCGGCACCGGGCTCTCCTACTCGATCTTCATCCTGGTTCTGCGGAGAGGGAACCAGGACATCCGCCGGCCCGCCGGCCCACTGTTCGATGCAACCCTGAGCGGTGCGGCGTGCTCGGCCCTTGCGGGACTGGCAACGGGCGGGCTCGATCTCGCGCCCACGTGGCCGGCGCACGGCTGGCTTGTGGCCCTGGCGCTCACCTCGCAGGTGCTGGGGTGGCTTCTCATCTCGGTTTCGCTCCCGCGCCTGCAGGCGATGACAACCTCCCTGATGTTGACGCTGCAGCCGGTCGAGACCGTCGCGCTGGGCGCGGTGCTCCTGGACGAGTCGCCTTCCTGGGTTCAGCTCGGAGGGGTCGGGCTCATCCTCCTGGGCCTGTCCATCTCGTCGCTGGGGGCCCGGCGCGCCGAGAAGCCCGAGGCCGAGTGGGTGCCAGATGTGAACAATGCACACTCAGCACCCACTCGGCGCTGAATCGGCGCTAAAGGGCGTCCGACACCGCCTGGTTCAGGCGGCGGTGAAGCGTCACGTTGGCGGTGCGGTCGGTGTGCACCTCCACCAGGTGGAGGCCGCCCTGCTCTTTGGCCGCGGCAACTGCCGGAGCAAGCTCCGAGGCGCGCTCGACGCTGCGGTGCCCACATCCGTACAACTCCCCCAGGGTCGCCAGGTTGAGGCCGTGCGGCGTGCCGAAGAGCTGCTCAAAATGCTCGGGACGGCGGGCCTGGGGCAGGAAGGAGAAGATCCCCCCGCCGTCGTTGTTGATCACCACGAACACCGCGTTCACCGGTTCGGCGCGCCGGAGCATCAGCCCGTTCTGGTCGTGCAGAATCGAGAGGTCTCCCGCCAGCCCCACGGTGGGTTGCGGGGACGCCAGCGCGACACCGAGAGTTGTCGACACGAAGCCGTCGATGCCGTTGGCGCCGCGGTTTCCCAGGACGCGCAAGCCGGGGCGGGGGCGCATGTACCAGTCGAGGTCGCGCACCGGCATGCTCGATGCGACGACGAGGGTTGCCCCATCGGGGAGCAGGCCGGCGAGATCCCGCGCGGTGCGAGGCTCGCTGACATCGTCGTCGAGGTCGAGCAAGCCGTCGATGGCGCCCCTCGCGCATCTCTCGGCGTGCCTCCACCCCTCCAGCCAGAGAGAATGAGGGCGGGCCGGGAGCGCACCGCCAACCTGCCGGCAGACCGAGGCGGGATCGGCGATCAAGAGGGTCGCCGCCGAGCGCTCCGCGTCCAGCCACATCCCGTCGGCATCAATCACGATCTCATGCTCCGCGCCGGACACCAGGGTCATCAGCGCCGTTGAGGTTCCGAGCTTCCCCACCCGCATCACCACGTCTGCACGATGATCGTTCGCCCAGGCCTCGTTGCGGAGAAGCGAGTCGTAGGTGGAGATCGCAAGTTCGCCGCAACGGAGACCCGACAGGGGGTCCGCCAGGACCGGCCAGCCCGTCTTCTCCGCCAGCGCCAGCACCGGCCCCGGATCGACGTCGCAGTCGCCCGCCACCACCAGCCCCCTGTCCGAGGCCGCAATGACGCCCGCCAGCCACTCGAGATCGTCCTCCGCCGCCATCGGCGGTGTGCGCCGCACCTGCGTCCATGGCGCGCCGCCCTCCCGGCCCCCGGACCCATCCGGCTCCTCACCCTCCCGGCCCCCGGACCGCTCCGCACCGGGGCCGGCGTCCATTGCCGGGACGAGCGGGTCCCGGAACGCGGCGTTGAGGTGAACGGGCCCGGCCGGTGATCCCGACGCGGTGGCATGGGCGCGCGCAGCTATCGAGCGCCAGTAGCGGGCCGAACCGGGGCGGTCCTCCGGCACGCCCACCTCGACGAACCACCTCACCGCGTCCCCGTACAGCTTGATCTGATCGACGGTTTGGCCGGCTCCCGTGTCGCGCAGCTCCGGGGGGCGGTCGGCCGTGATCACTATCAGAGGAGTTTTGGAGTGGTGCGCTTCGAGCACCGCGGGGTGGAAGTTGGCCGCCGCCGTTCCCGAGGTCGATACCAGCATCGCCGGCCGGCCGCTCGCCTTCCCTATCCCTAGCGCAAGAAAAGCCGCCGAGCGTTCGTCGATGAGAACGTGGACGTCCAGGCGCCCGTCGGCCACAAGCGCCAATGCCAGGGGCGCCGACCGAGAGCCCGGCGCCAGGCACGCATGCCGGACGCCGGCCCGCACGAGCTCGTCCACCAGCGTCACGGCGAGTGCCTGCGCGGAAGTGGCCGTCATCCCGCCTCGATTTCCTTGGCAGCGAGCCTCAGGCGCGCCGTCAGCTCATCACGCTCGCCGCCGCCGGGGATGGAGCACCGCGTGAGCCTTGCCGGGTCGGGCTCCGGGCGCGCCAGCGTGATGGTTCCATCAACCGGCAGCAGGGGATGGGCAACGAGATCGTCCTCGAGCAGAGCCGCGGTCGCGAGCCCGCATGCGTAGGGCAGGTCGGGAAGAGCGGCCGCCAGCGCGAGGCCGCCGGCGATACCGACCGAAGTCTCGAGCGCGGATGACGCAACCGCGGGCAATCCGGTTTGCTCTGCGATCTGCAGGCAGCGCCACACGCCGCCCAACGGGTTGACCTTCAACACCACGATGTCGGCGGCGCACAGACTCTTCACCCTCTCCGGCCCACCGGGCAGGCGAATGGACTCGTCGGCGGCGATCGGGACCTCGACCTGCCGGCGCAGGCGCGCCATGTCCTCCACCGAGCCCACCGGCTGTTCGACGTATTCGAGGCCGTGCCGGCCAAGCGCCCGCAGCTTCCTGGTCGCCTGCTCGACATCCCAGGCGCCGTTGACGTCGATTCGGATGTGCCCGCGGGGGCCGAGCGCGTCGCGCACCGCTTCGACCCGGGCCTCATCATCGGGGTCGCCGACCTTCACCTTCGCAGTGGAACAGCCCGATGCCGCCACGAGCGTGTGGGCGTCCGCGGGCGCCAGGGCGGGGACGGTCACGTTCACGGGAATCGTCGCGCGCACAGGTTGGGGCCATGGGCGGGTGGCGGCTTCATACGCCCCCTGGAGCCAGCGGGCCGATGCGGCAACGCCGTAGTCGGGGAAGGGCGAGAACTCGCCCCAGCCGCAGTCGCCCTGCAGTAGCAGCCCCGTGCGCTTCCGCACCCCCCTGAAGGGCACCCGCATCGCGATGCTGAAGCTCCTGGTCAGGAGATCCAAAGTCCAACCGCCAGCCCAAGGCCGAACAGGAGCTGGAGGCGAGCCGTGGCCCCCAGGGCGTCGATCAAACCGGGCCCATCGGTTCTCGTAACAACGAGGTGGGCCGCCCGGGCCCCGAGGGGAGCGGCCACCACGGCGAGCCCGGGCCACGGCGAGCCCACCGTCACCATGAGAGGGATCAGCGCGACCGCCGCCAGAAGCAGGAGCAACGCGTACAGGGTCCGCGTTCGGGCCCGCCCCAGCCGCACCGCCAGTGTCATCTTTCCGGAGCGCCGGTCCGATTCGATGTCACGCAGATTGTTGACGACCAGAATGGCGGTTGCAAGGCACCCCACCGCAACGCCCGCCACCACGGCTGCGGCCGTTACACCCTCGATCTGGACGTAGGCGGAGCCGATGGTTGCGACGAGCCCGAAGAAGACGAACACGAAGATCTCACCAAGCCCGGCCGAGGCGTAGGGGCGCGGGCCTCCGCTGTAGCCGAGCGCAGCCAGAAAGCACAGAGCCCCCACCGCGATCAGCCCCGGCCCGGCCACTGCGGCGAGGTAGAGGCCGGCGAGTGCGGCGGCGCCGAACGCCACTGCAACTCCGACTCCCATTCGCGCCGGCGTTATCAGACCCGCTGCGGTGGCGCGCCTGGGCCCCACACGGTCGTCCCGGTCGACACCCCTGGTCGCGTCGAAGAGATCGTTGGCGTAGTTCACCCCGACCTGGACGCCGACTCCCACGATCAGCGCGGCGATGAAGCGCAGCGCGACCCAGCGGTCGGAAGCGGCCGTGCCTACGAATACGGGTACGATTCCGGCGACAAGGGTGCGTGGACGGGCCGCCTCGACCCAGACGTTCACCGACGCGTCAGGGCCGGTGGGGAAACTTGTCGAAGCGCGGCGGGCGGCGCTCGAGGTATGCGTCTCGGCCCTCCTGCGCCTCTTCGCTCATGTAGTAGAGAAGCGTCGCGTCACCCGCGAGTTGCTGGATACCTGCAAGGCCGTCGATGTCGGCGTTGAAGGCCGCCTTGAGCAGGCGCAGCGCAAGCGGGCTCATTTCGAGGATCCGGTTAGCCCACGCGACGGTCGCCTCTTCGAGTTGGTCGAGGGGGACGACCTTGTTGACCAAGCCCATGCCGAGTGCCTCGTGGGCGTCGTACTGCTCACACAGAAACCAGATCTCGCGTGCTTTCTTCTGCCCGACGGTGCGCGCCAGGAGCCCGGCGCCGTAGCCGCCGTCGAAGGAGCCGACCCGGGGACCGGTCTGCCCGAAGCGCGCGTTGTCGGCCGCCACGGTCAGGTCGCACACGAGGTGAAGGACATGGCCTCCACCAATGGCGTAGCCGGCGACCATCGCGATGACCGGCTTGGGGAGCCGGCGGATCTGGACCTGCAGGTCGAGCACATTGAGCCGCCCGGTGCCGTGATCGTCCTTGTAGCCATCGTCGCCACGCACCCGCTGGTCGCCGCCGGAGCAGAACGCAAGCGGGCCCCTGCCGGTGAGGATGATGACCCCGATGGACGGATCGTCGCGCGCCGCGTCGAAGGCGCGGGACAACTCGAACAGTGTCTTGGGCCGGAAGGCGTTGCGGACCTCGGGCCGGTCGATCGTGATCTTTGCGATACCGCCGGAGGTCTCGTAGACGATGTCTTCGTAGTTTCCCGAACCGGCCCAAACGGTCTCCTGCGATTTCATGAGCGTTTACTCCTAGAGTGTTTACTCACACGGTTCCCTGTACGGTAGCAGCATGGCAGAGACCCCAGGGCGCCTCATCGCGCTGCGGCTCGAGGGCGAGCCATTGGCCGACGCGATCGCCGAGGCGTGGGGCAGCGGGAACGCGGTGCTGCCGTTGCCGCCGTCACTTCCGGAGGAGACTTTGCGGCCGCTGTTGGCCGAAATGCGACCGGCGGCGCTGATCTCGGCGGAGGGGCGGGTCACGCTACCCGACCCCGGGCCGGTCCATGAAGGTGTCGCGGCGGTGATGCTCACTTCGGGGAGCACCGGCGCGCCGAAAGGCGTCGAGCTCAGCCATGCCGCCCTGCGGGCGTCGGCCGAGATGGTCTCCGCCCGGCTGGGCGCCGGCCCCGGGGATCGCTGGCTGCTCTGCGTCCCGCTGCACCATATCGCCGGTCTTTCGATCCTGGTGCGTTCGGCTCTCATCGGCGGCGGGCCCGTGATCCATCCCCGCTTCGGTGTGGCCGGGGTGGCGGGGGAGCAAGGCGCCAATCTCGTCTCCCTGGTCCCGACGATGCTGGCCAGGCTGCTGGACGCCGACGTGGATTGGTCGCACTGGCGGCGGGTGCTGGTGGGGGGTGGGGCGCTTCGGCAGGATCTGCTCGAGCGCGCCCGTGCGGCCGGCGCGCCGGTGGTCACCACCTACGGAATGACCGAGACCTGCGGCGGCTGTGTCATCGACGGCCTCCCTCTCGAAGGCGTGGAGGTGGTCCTCGGTCGGGGCGGCGCCATCTCGATCGGAGGGCCGATGCTGATGCGGGGGTACCGCGCCCGCCCGGAGCTGACCGCCGGGACGTTGAGGGACGGCCGGATGCACACGGCCGATATCGGCAGATGGGATGGGGACGGACGCCTCGAGATCCTGGGGCGGGCCGACGAGGTAATCGTCACGGGGGGCGAGAAAGTGTGGCCCGGCGCCGTGGCCGCGCGCCTCGCCGAGCACCCCCTCGTGGCCGACGCGGCGGTTGTGGGGGAACCGGACCCGGAGTGGGGCGAGCGGGTCGTTGCTCTTGTCGTCCCCAATGATCCCGGAGCGCTGCCCAGCCTGGAGGAGCTGCGGGCCTGGGTGGCCGCGCGGCTAGAGCGCCACAACGCGCCCATGGCCATCGAGATCCTCCCGGGTCTGCCATAGCCCGTTCCGGGCCGGGCCGGCGCGCCGATTATCCGGGATCGGTCTCGCAACTGAGGTAGCGCTCGCCCCTGACGCAACTGTCGGTTCCGCGGCCCCCCGCGACCCGATCCCTGCCCCGTCCGCCGTCGAGGTCGTCGCCGCCGTCCCGGCCGAACAGCTTGTCATCTCCTACGCGGCCGGATATGAAATCTTGGCCATCGTTGCCACCGGCGATGTCGTCGCCGGTTCCTGCATCCACGTTGTCATCGCCCTTGCCCCCGTCCATGAGGTCGTTGCCTTTGTCGCCCGAGAGGGTGTCGTCTCCTCCTCCGCCGAAGACCCCGGCGTTGACATCGGTGTCTCCGAAGGGTTTATCTCGTCCCTGCCCCCCATGGACGATGTCCTGACCGCCATTCCCGTCGACGTAGTCGCGGCCGGCGCGTCCGTACAAAAGATCGTTGCCGCTGTCACCAGCCAAGAAGTCCCGGCCTTTACCCCCATCCATGCGGTCGCGGCGGTCTCCGCCCAGCGCGTCGTCATCTCCGGCGCCGCTGCAGATGAGGTCGCGCCCGCCGTTCCCGTAGATCACATCTGCCCCGCCGCGCCCGACGATGACGTCGGCGCGCGAGGTGCCGTCGACGTCGTCGCCTGCAGTTGTCCCGATGATCGTGGCCGTCCGACCGAAGCACTTGGGCGGGGCTGCACCCGCGCTGAGAGGCGCCGTATGGAGCATGACGGCCATTGCGGCGAGTGCTCCCATCACCACGAGCTCGCGTGCCATCGGCGACCTCCTCTATGTCTGCGCCGGCTCGCCCTTTTGAGCGGCCCATTCGGAGCGCATGATTCCCATATAGACCATGTCCTTGTAGCGCCCATCCACCCAGATGTGCTCTCGCAGGCGGCCTTCCTCCACGAAACCACATCCCATGTAGGAGCGGATCGCCCGCTCGTTGTCGTCGAAGGTGCTGAGGTAGACTTTGTGCTGGTTGCGATAGCGGAACGCATACTCGAGCAGGAGCCGGACCGCCTCTCGTCCGTAACCTCGTCCCCAGTAGTCTCGGTCGCCGATCGAGATGCCCAGTTCGGCGGTGCGCGCGGTCGGGTCGAAGTGGAAGAGTGAGCAGGTGCCGATGAGCGCGCCGTCGGCCTCGATGGCGAAGATGGAGGCCTCTTCGGGCTTGTTCAGGTGTTTGTTGATCTGCTCGCGAAAGCTCTCGAGTGTCCTCGGCAACGGTGGCTCGTCATCGCCCAGTGTCACCAGCTCGATATCCGAGTCCCACGACCACATCGTCGCGAGGTCGTCTTCGGTGACGGCGCGGAGCAGAACCTTGTCGCCTTTCAGCACGGTCGCGAGCTATGAGGCACTCAGAGGACGATCAAGGGGCCGCCGAAGAACGTGTCCCACACGAAGTTGATGAAGAAAAACCCGAAGAAGATCACGTTCAGCGCCAACATCACATAGGTGTACTTCGGAGGGCGCGCCGGCTTCGGGAGCTTGCTGTTCAGGTACATCAACACAAAGGGAAAGAACAGGGCACCGAAGTTCGACATGTTCGCGGTTATCAGAATCAAGGTGGTTGGTGCACTTTGAAATATGATGAACGAAATCACGACTATCAAGAACACCATGTAAGGGAAGTAGAAACGACGAGGGTCGCCTTGAATCATCGTGCGGAATCTTCCGCTAATTCCATTCATCGCATCGACGAAGTTGCGCACCAGCGCCTCGAAGATCGCAAGTTGAGTGTCGAACAACAACAGAAATCCAACCACGAGGACGAGGTAGAACAGAAAGCGTCCGTATTGCTGATTCATGACGTCCGCGATGAACGTCGGCAGGTTCTCCTCGGTCGGCTCGCGGCCCGATACCAGCACGGCCTGGCGCATGAGCAGAGTCGGTAGGAGCATCCCCAAGATGGCTCCGCCGAAGAACACGCCCCACATCTCGATGTGGAGGAAGTGCATCCACCGCTTCCACAGCGCCGCGTTCTTGGCATCATCGGGAAAGGTGGCGCCGACGGGCAAGACGTCCTTGCTCTCACCCCGCATCCCGGCGATGAAGCCCATTCGGTGGCCCATGCCGTAGCCCTTGTCCCGATAGTGGTTGAAGATGTACCAGTTGAGCCCCGAGGCGAGGGCGGTGAATCCCGCCAGGCCTCCGACCACCGTAGCGCTCACGCTTCCCGGCGGAAATGCCGGAGTGATGAAGCCAAGGATGCCTTCTGTCCAAACGCTGCCCGGCACGACGAAGAGATCGATGAGGAACAGCGTGATGAGCTGGAAGGCGACCAATCCGAGGGCGATGAGCTCGAGGGCGCGTGTGATCTTGTTCGCCGAGAGGGTGATCAACAGAACGAGTACGAGAAGGCCAATGGCGACCAGCTTCACGCGCACGTCGGTGGTTGGGACGGCTTCTCCTTCGATGATTGCCATCAGGCCCTGGCCTGCCGCTGCCGCCCACCCCCCGAGGATGTTGGCGAAGTAGAGGCAGAACAACGCGAATGGAACCCATAACAGGTAACCGGGAGGCACGCGTCCGAAACCGACGACGGGCACCTCGCCGGTTGCCACTACGTAGCGCCCAATTTCGAGGCAGTAGAAGACCTGGAGCAGGGCCGAGAGAAGGATCACCCACCCGAATCCCCTGAACCCACCCGTTCCGATCGCAAGGGGTCCCAAAAGCCACTCGCCGCTACCCACCGAGATTCCCAACGCGATCATCGCCGGCCCGATCGCGTACTTGAGGGTCTCCTTGGCGCCCACCTTTTCGACGCCGAACACCTCTTCGGGGGTCGGAAGGTCCAGCACCTCGAGAGGCGGACGGCTCACGCCCAGCGCATACGTGCCCTTACCGGCGCCGGACCCTTCGTCCGGCCTGTCGATCACCTTCGCCATGAGGTCCCCCCTCCGACGGGTCGCTTCCGGCAAGCTATCAGTTGGCCCGACGCTCCCGCAAGCGCCGATTCATTCGACCAGAATCACGTGCTCCTCGCCGGGCCCGTGAACTCCGAGGGCAAGCTCCATCCCGATGTCGGCGCTCTTGCTGGGCCCGGTCACGAGCACGACGTTCGAGGGGAGCTTGTGCAGACCCTCCATTCGCCGGAAGAGATCAGCCGTGGTCGCTACCAGCCGGTCTGCGGGGACGAACGTGACGTGCACCGGGGGCAGAAGGCTGGGCGCCCGCCCCGATGGGGGCGCAGAGGAAACAACCACTGTGCCCGTCTCGGCGACCGCCCAGAGCGCAGAGGTCACTCCGACATGGGCCGCGGCCGCCCCGGCCCGACCCGCCTCCGGCCACCACAGCAACCGGCAGCGGGCGGCGCCCACGGCCTCCTCGAGTCCGGGCGGCAAGCCGTCCTCTCTGGTGACCAGCACGGTTTGGCCGGCGCGCCCCTCGAGAATGCCGCCCAGCATCCCGGCGGCCCCGGACCCCGGTGCTCGGTAGAAGCTGCTGCCCACCGCCGCAACTTCCTCCTTGAAGCGGTCGCCGGGCCGTTCTATCTTGACCGCCCAATCGCCGGAGACGACGGCGTCGAGACGGGGGGCGTCGCCGAGCCTTTCCCTGATGCGCCCGAGAAACTGCGTGGGCTCCATCTATTTCCGGTCCCGGTAGATCGACGACGGCCATCCCGGGAAGGTGCGCCCCCGGGTCCAGCGCGACAGTGGCGGGACGGGCAGACGATGCACCGGCCGCCCGCCTGTGAGGCGCCCCAGGAGCGCCCCGAGCCGGCCGAAGGCCCTGAACCTCGCCGGCGTCGCCCACGCATGCGACCACCCCGAGTAGGCGAGGTGCTCGGCGCGCCCGGCAGCCTCGCGGGCGTAGTCCTGTCGCAGCCTCAGCAACAGGTCGTGCAGCGGAATCTTGACCGGGCACGCCTCGGTGCATGCGCCGCACAGGGTCGAGGCATGGGCCAGCTCGCCCGCCTCCTTGGTCCCCTTGATCAGCGGGTTGAGCACCGCGCCGATGGGGCCCGAGTACACCGGGTCGTAAGCATGCCCGCCGACCTGTCGGAACACCGGGCAGACGTTGAGACACGCCCCGCACCGGATGCAGTGGAGCGCCTCCTGGTAGCGCGTCCCCAGCAGCTTGGACCGGCCGTTGTCGAGGATCACGAGATGCGACTCCTCGGGCCCATCCGCTTCTCCCGGGTGGCGGGGGCCGTGCAGGAGGGAGGTGTACTGGGTGAGCTTCTGTCCCGTCGCGCTCCGGGCCAGCAGCGCCAACATCACCGCAAGCTGGTCCCAGTCGGCGACCAGGCGCTCCATGCCCATGATCGCGACGTGAACCGGGGGCAAAGAGGTGCACATGCGGCCGTTTCCCTCGTTCGTCACCATGCAGATCACGCCGGGGTCGGCGACCGCGAAGTTGACTCCCGATACTCCCATCTCGGCGTTCAGGAACTTGTCGCGCAGGACTCCGCGTGCGAACTTCATGAGCGCGACCGTGTCGACGGGCAGCGGCTCGCCGGCGATGGCCGAAAACAGCTCGGCGACATCCTCTTTGGACTTGTGGATCGCAGGGGCGACGATGTGGCTTGGATGCCCGCCGTCCTGCTGGACGATGTACTCGCCCAGGTCGGTTTCGATTGCCTCGATTCCGGCGCCATTCAAGGCGGTGTTGAGGGCGATCTCCTCGGACGCCATCGACTTGGATTTCACGACGGTCCTGACTCCTGCGCGCTCCGCAACCGAGCACACATAGGAGCTCGCCTCTTTGTCGTCGGCCGCAAAGAAGACCTGCCCGCCGGCCACGGTCCAGTTCTCCGCGAGGCGTTCGAGATGCTCGTCGAGCCGTGACATGACCGAGGCGCGGATCTGCGCCCCGAGGGCCCGCATCGCCTCGGGGTCCTTCAGACTGGTCAATCCGGCGAGCCGGTTGCCCGTCTGCAGGTCGGTGGCGGTGGCGATCGAGCGTCGTAGGCCCGGGTTGGCGAGCGAGACGGCGGCGCGCTCCCCGAAGCCCCCCGCGTAGTCGTAGACCTCGCTCACAGCTCGTCCATGCCGTCGTCCATTGCGGCCTCGAGTACCTCGGCGATGTAGAGGCCGCGCAGCGCAACCCCCCGCGCCTCGGCGCGCCCGCAGATCTGCATGAGGCAGCCGAGGTCTGCAGCCACGAGGGTGCCGACGTCCTTGCCGGTGACGTCGTCGACTTTCTCGTCGGCCATCGCGGC
Source organism: Actinomycetota bacterium (assembly GCA_013694625.1). GTDB lineage: Bacteria > Actinomycetota > CADDZG01 > CADDZG01 > WHSQ01 > JACDDL01. The sequence goes on from JACDCD010000152.1 coordinate 21,947, forward strand.
CGAGAGCTCCGGATAGCGCAGGCTGAAGGTCCCACCGAAGCCGCAGCAGCGCTCGGGTGCGTCCAGAGGCCGCACCTCGACCCCGTCGATCATCTCGAGCAGACGGCGCGGCGCGTCCTTGATCCCCAGCCCCCGCATCATGTGGCAGGAGTCGTGGTAACAGAGCGCCTCGATGTCGTGATCGCCGCTGCCGAGCCGTTCGATTCCCAGCCGCCCTGCCACGAACGACGAGAACTCATGGACGCGCTGTGCCACGGCCTCCGCTCCCTCTGCCTGCTCGGTGCCCTCGAACAGCTCGGGCCAGTACTCGTGCATCATGGTGGCGCACGATCCCGAGCACAACACGATTGGCTCGGTACCGTCGAGTGCCTGCAGCGCACCCTCGGCCACCCGGCGCGCCGCGGCAACGTGCCCCGAGTTCCATGCCGGCTGGCCGCAGCAGACCGCGCCGGGCCGCATGGTCACCTCACAGCCGACGCGCTCGAGCACGGACTCTGCGGCGCTTGCCGCCTCCGGAAACAACAGGTCGGCAAGACAGGTTGGAAAGAGCACAACCCTTTCTTCCATCGCCGTCCACCTCCCTGCCATCTTTCCAGACCGGCTCGCCCCAAGAGTAAGGGACTAATCTGACCGGCGATTTGGTTGTACTAGTCGATGACAATTTTCATTGACGCACGCACGGATACCAGGGTACGCCCCTCCCTTCTGGCGACGGGTGATGCGCTTGCCCGAGCCGAAGGGACTGGATGACAAGACTGCACAAAGCGCTTCTGAGCACTTTTAGCTCGCTGCAAGTCCGCAACTACAGACTGTTCTTCTTTGGAACGCTCGTTTCGATGAGCGGCACCTGGATGCAAACGGTCGCGCTCGGGTGGCTCGTGCTGCGGCTGTCGGGTGACGGGATCGCAGTCGGAGCGAACCTCGCGCTGCAGTTCCTGCCCATGCTGCTGTTTGGCATGTGGGGAGGCGTCTTTGCCGATCGTTTCGACAAACGCCGTCTGCTGATCTGCACCCAGGCGGTCCTCTCGCTCTTTGCACTCGCATTCTGGGCGTTGACGGTGACCGAGTCCGCCCAGCTGTGGATGGTCTTTGCCTTGACCTTCGCCATGGGTACGGTCAGCGCGCTTGATATGCCTGCCCGGCAGTCATTCGTGACGGAGATGGTCGGCGCCGAGGGAGTCGCAAACGCCGTAAGCCTCAACAGCGCAGTCTTCAACGGCGCTCGCATATTCGGCCCTGCGCTCGCCGGCATTGTCATCAAGACCGCCGGGCTGCCGTGGGCGTTCCTGGCCAACGCACTCACTTACCCGGGCGTCATAGCGGCCTACGCGTTGATGCGGACCTCCGAGCTGCATCGGCAGGCCCCGGTCCCCAGGGACAAGGGCCAGATCCGTGACG
>JACDCD010000160.1 GCA_013694625.1 Actinomycetota bacterium
GAGCTTCTGGCTGCGGCCAAGACCGAAAGCGTCTTTGTGCTCAAAGAGCATTGTGCCAAGATCAAGGCTGCCGCTTCCTCCGAGGAACTCGACCGTTACGAAGCAATCCGGGTGCGCCGCCGCCTACGTCACTTCCGCGACCCCGACGGCGCCTGGCACCTCGACGCGGTGCTCACGCCCGACGCCGGGGCAGTGGTGGCGGCGGCTCTCGAGCCTTATACCGAGCGGGTGTTCCAAGCGGCCCGCGCACAAGGCCGGCGGGAGCCTCACGAGGCCTATGCGGCGGACGCGCTGGTGGAGATGGCGGAACACACCCGGGCCTGTGACGACGAGCCCTCTCGTCGCAGCCCAGGGGCGACGGTCCACGTCGTGGTCGACCACCGGGCGCTCCTAAGGGGATCAATCGAGGACGGCGAGAGCTGCGAGATCCCTGGAATAGGTCCCATCCCGGTTGTGACCGCTCGTGCGTTAGCCGGTGATGCGTTCTTGTCCGCGCTCCTCACCGACGGTACCGACATAAAAACCGTTTGTCACCTCGGGCGCACCATCCCATCTCGCTTGCGCACGGCCATCGAGATGCGTGATCGGACCTGTGTCGTGCCGGGCTGCGACGTCGGTCGCCATCTCGAGATCGACCACATAACGCCGGTAACAGATGGAGGGCCCACGCGCATCGACAACCTCGCAAGGTTGTGCCGGTGGCACCATTACCTGAAGACCCATCGCGGCTACCACCTGTCCGGCGGGCCGGGTTCGTGGCACTTCGAGAACCCCGAACATGAGCAATCGCGACTCGTGAGATCGCCGGACACGCTGAAAAGATCCGGCACCGCGCGCGGTCCTTGACCCCAATCTGCCAGTATCGGAACACCTTCGTGGAAGCTACTTTGAGCTCCTAGGATGTACTGACCCAAGATATGGCGACGCCTCACACTTCTGCTTGCTCGAGGGAAGTCCAGGTCGGAGTCGTCTTTCGGCGGGGCGCTTGCGCGGCCGCCGCTGTCGGAACGTGACCGTTGCCGCGAGATGTGGCCGGAGCTCCACTCGGCGGCGCTCGATCTCCACGGCGGGCCAGGTCGATGTCGTCTTCCGATAGCTCAACGCGAGTTGAAGGCGACACGCTGAGCGCGTCCACCCAGATCACGAAGGCGTCGCCCGCGAAGGGGCTGCCGGACTGATCTCCGCGCCTGCTGACCAGGTGTTGCTACGGCTCGGGGATAGACATCCTAGGAACCATCACCACAGGTCAGTGTTCGTAGGCGAGGGGCCAAGGATTTGGCCTGCATGCGCCGATACCCATGGTCTGTTGCATCATGATCGGGGCGCGCCGACCGGCGGCGGGACAGACGGCGTGCCCGTGGCCGAGGGCGTGGCCCACCTCGTGGTTGATCATGTAGATCCGGTAACGGTGAAGGCGCCGGCCGTAGGTATCAGCCCCGTTCTTCCAGCGCCAGAAGTTCAGTACCGCGCGCCCACCCTGGTTGCAAGAGTAGAGGCCGACGGTCGCCAACGGCGCACAGAGCCGGTCGGTCAGCGCCCGGCTTGCGAGCGCGACCCGGAATGCGGCGCGGCCAGAATCGACGCGCTTGAAGCTCGCTCCTCCTGCCCTCCATCCGCCCTTGTCGAACAGAACGCGCTCGACACGGGCGGCGAAGGCGCGCCGGTCGACGTCCACCCCCCCCTCGACCTCGACCATGAACCGCAGCGGCGCGCCGGGACCCTTGGCGCCGCTCGACCCCGCCACCACCCGGAGCCTGCCGGTCGGCTTCGATACGAACCCTGAGCCGTTGCTCTGCCTGCGATCAGGACCTTCCGGCCTGGTGGGTGGTCGCCCCCCCGCGCGCGTTTCCGGGGCGGGTGAACCGGCCTTCGGCACACCACCCGGGGCCACCTGACCGGCGGCCTCCGGCGCGCCACCCGCCGACACGTCACCGGGGCCCCCAGAGGAACCGGAGCTAAGCCGCGCAAGCGCGGCCTGGCCCACACCCAGGGCGAGCGCCGCTATCAGCATCGCCAGCAGCAGATCCCTCCGCCATAACCGGGCGGCCCGGGCTCGCCGTCTCCTTTCGGCCCTCAGGGCGGCGAGGCGCTCCGTCGCCCCCGCCGTGTGCGGTCCGTAGTTGGCCGGGCCCGATGGTTCTCGGCGCGCCGGAGAATCGCCGACCCCCACTACTTCGCCCTCGAGGCGGGCAGCCGGTCGACCGGGATGCCCATCCGCCCCAGGCGCGCCTTTCGGGTGGCGGCGGCGGACGGCACGGGATAGCGGCGGGGGTACCCGAGCTGGGACAGGACGTCCCCTGCGAGCGCCTCGAACACCTCTACCTGGCCCTCGGGCATGGCCCGTTCCCACGAGCGAGTCTGAGACATGAGCGGTTTGGTGACGTTGGGGTTGTTTGCTGCGGCGCGGGGGAGCACAGCATCCCGTCCGCGCTCGACATAGTCCAACACCACGGGATCGAACGGCAGGCCAAGGAAGCCGCACAGCGTCCTCGCCTGGCGCTCGGGGGCTTCCACCAGGTCTTCATAGCGCATCTGGAGGTAACGGGCCGGATCCAGGGCGCGCCCCGCCTCCACCCCCGCCCGGACGCGACGGGCCCACAGCCCCGCGGCCTTGGCCAGCGTCCTGGGGCCGAAGGCCACGTCGGCGTAGGACAGCGCCACGTTGCGCCCGTCCCGCACCAGATGGACGAAGCGGGCCGACGGCCACAGCCTGCTCAACAGGGGGATGTTCTCGACGTAGCGCGGGGTCTTGTCCCCCCACAGCGGCTTGTCACGCCGGCGTGCCCAGGCCCGATAGGGCGCCTCCATCACCTCCGTGTAGGGGGCGGTGCGGCCTGCTCCACGGCCGTCCAGCTCGGCCCGCACCTCTTCGATCGGCAGCTCCCACAAGCGGAAGCGGTCGTGCCGGGCCAGGGCGCCGAGCACCGGTTCGACTTCGACCTCGGGCTTGTCCTGCCACATCTCGGTGATGAAGCGCGACTCCGGCGGTACCGCCACCTCGGGGTGTGCATTGAGCATCAGGCGCAGGAGGGTGGTGCCCGAGCGCGCCGACCCGACGATGAAGAAGGGCGGAACCGGCCCGGCGCCTCCCCCCACCCTTACAGGTACCCGAGGTCGCGCAGGTGTTGTTCGACGACGGCTTCCTCGGCGTCGGTCATCCCGGACGTCGCCGCTACCTCGGACGCAGCGACCCGTTCGATGAACCCTTCGAGCTCACCGGCCGGGCCCGGGTTGGCCCTGAGGACGTTGTGCTCTTCGTCCGGGCCCTTGACGCCGTTCAACCGATAGAGAGCGGGCCCCCCGGCGGACGGCTTCAGGAGCTTCCACCCAGGCGTCCGGGCGCCCACGATGTGCCCGCCGCCCAGCTTTACCCCGACCGCCTCCATATAGGCCGGCTCTGGGGGCAGTGGCTCGCCACGCAGGACCGGCACCAGGCTGCGACCGTCGATGCCCGGAGGCGGCTCGATCCCGCAGAGACCGGCGAAGGTCGGCATCAGATCGACGTGACGAACCTGCTCCGGCACGGTTCGTGCATCGATGCCCGGACCCGAGATCACCAGGGGTACCCGAATCTGCGGCTCGTTGAGCCCGAAGCCGTGGCCGAGCGCATCCCGGCCCATTCTCTTGTCGAGCCCCGGCGCCCACCTGCTCACCCTGAGCCTCCGGCGCGCCTCGCGCACGGCCCGGTTGATCCCCCTTTCGAGGCGCGATCCGGGATACTCCTCGCCGTGGTCTCCGGTTACGGCCACGATCGTGTCTGCCGGAAGGGCGTCAAAGAGAGGGTCGAGCCAACTGTCCGTGGCGGCCACCGCCGCCTCATAGCCGCCCTTGTCGTACCGCTTCGTGTAATCGGGAGGCGAACGGTAGGGGCGGTGGACCTCCCAGATGTGCAGGAGCATGAACCACGGCGCCTCGAGCGACGCCAGCTTTTCGAGAGTGGGCTCCCGCCAGTTGAAGAAGGGCACCCGGTAGGCCTGGCGGTGGCGGGCGTCCTTGAACCCCCTGAGGATCCCGGTCTCGGGCAGGAGCGGACCGGTCACCTCTGCATGGGTGTGGTAGCCACCGCGGTTGAAGGTCTCCGCCATGGTCTCGAGCGCCGGCGACAGGGAATAGCCCTGCAGGCCCCTCACGCCGTGCTTGGGTGGATAGCACCCCGTCAGGATGGAGGAGAACGAGGGCGTGGTCGTCGTCGAGGTCGATACGCACTGAAGGAAGCTGGCGCCGGAGCGGGCGAGAGCGTCGATATTCGGGGTGGGGATATGGTCGCCGAGAACTGCGTCGGCGCGCAGCGAGTCGATGGCAAGGAAGAGCAGGTTGGGGGCGGTCATGCGCCACCCCCGGTGGCGCACTCCAGAATGTCGGGAAGCCAGCGCGCAGGGAAGACGGCCTCGAAGATCTCCTCGCCGAGACGGGACCCGTACTGCTCGGGAGGGGTTGTCCCCTCAGGGATGTTCTCCTCGAGGGTGTATGAGGTGAGCCAGTCCGCCATTGCCTCCAGGGTGATGCCGCTTGCCCCCATGACCGAGCGGTTCAGCCACAGGCCCGTCGGGCGTTGGGCCTTGATCAAGTCGCCGGGGTCGACGCCGAACCGCTCCGCGAGTCCATCCACCAGCGTCACGATGTGAATCGGCCATGCTCCGACCACCTCGGCCGCCGGCGCTTGGCCGTGATCGGCCGTGAAGGCCAGGACCCAGCGCCCCCGGCCGACCTCGTCGTCGAGCCAGCCGGTGAGCTCCTCGAGACCCTGATCCGAATAGCCGACGATGGCCTCCATCTCCGGATTGACCATGTTGTAGCGGTGACCCACCTCATCGATCGACTTGTAGTTGGTGAAGAGCAGATCGGAAACGTCGTCGCCGCCCATGTCCTCGTGGTCAACGAGGGACTCCAGCAGGCGGGTCTGGTACAGGACCCACGCCGGAGTGAAGTGAAGCAGAGACGGGTCTTGGAGAACCTCGTGCCCCATCCATGCGGAATCCAACAGTCCGTCGCCGATATCGGTGGTGTGCACGTCCTCGGACAGGCCCGGGACGCGCCTCAGGTATTCCGGCATACGGTAGAGGTCGGGGTTGGTGAACATCCCTTCGCCCGGTCCTTCGGCGATGACGGCGATGTCCTTGTCGCCGGGGCGTGGTGAGCCCTCGGTGGGCGAGCTGGCGAGCTCGCCGGGACGAAAGGCGCTGCCCCGGCCGAGCAGGCCGAGATGCCATGACTTCGTGGCCAGCAGCGCGACCTTTGCCTTGTTCGCAATCATTGGATCGTAGAGGTCGGCAAGCGTCGGAACCTTCATCAGCTCGCCGGACGTGTCACGGAACGAGTCGGCGACGGTCCCCTCGGCGCGTATCGGTATGTCGGCTATCCCGTGCTGAGACGGCAGCGTCCCGGTTCCGATGCTCGTGTGTATCGCCGGGGTCACAGATGGCGAGGACCCGACGATTGCACCCTCCACGGAGGTGCCCCGGTCCATGACCTGCCGGAGAAACGGCCAGCTGTCCGGCCACCGTTCGAGAACGTTCCAACCTCCTCCATCCCACACGACCGTCACGATGAGCCTCGGCGGGACGGGGCGCTGTGCGGCCGGCACGAGCGCTTCCGAGATGGGCTTGCCCCAGCGGTCGTCGGGCCAGGGAACGTCGAGTAGCTCGGCCAGCGTCGGAGCCAGATCCGCGACCGTGACCTCGCGCTCCAACCGGAGGCCGCCCTGCGCCTTTATGTATCCCGGGCCGTACAAGACGAGGGGCACTTTCTGCAGGTAGTTCCACGGTCCGGAGTGCGAAGTCGTCCCGAAGGTGGCGACGTAGTTCGGCGCCCTGGGCGCCAGGACCAGATCCGGGCCACGCCCTGGGAACAGACCGCGTGCGATCCGCCTGAGACGCGCTTCGGGGAGAGAGCAGGCCGCCTTGAACCAGGCGCTCCCTCTGGCGCGCCGGGTCAACTGTTCCGTGCCCCCCTCCCGTGTGGTGAGGGACGCCCCACCGTTGGCTTGTGATGAGGCGGACTGGGTCTGGGCTCCGGCGCCCTGGTCCGGCGCGCCGGAGCCCGTGCAGCCCGCTCCGGCAATAGCGAGGACTACGAGCGCTGTCCCGGCGGCCCGCCTCAGAGGGACCAAAGCTCTTCGGGTGTGCGCTCTACGATCCGGCGCGCCGCGTCGAC
>JACDCD010000162.1 GCA_013694625.1 Actinomycetota bacterium
CTGTGGGCGAGCTGGTCGCGGAACCGGCCCTGTTCCACGGCCTCGTGAAGGGGCGACGAGACGCCGGTCAAAAGGTGGGGGAGATGCTCGAGAGGGTGGGCCTGGCCCCCAGCTACGCCCGTCGCTACCCCCACGAGTTCAGCGGAGGCCAACGCCAGAGAATCGGCATCGCCCGGGCGCTGGCGAGCGAGCCAGACCTGCTGATCCTCGACGAGCCCATCTCGGCGCTCGACGTATCCATCCAGGCTCAGATCCTCAATCTGCTCGAGGACCTGCAGTCGCAACTCGGGTTGACGTATCTGTTCATAGCCCACGACCTCTCGCTGGTCAGACATCTCTCACACCGGGTGATGGTCATGTATCTGGGGCGCGTTGTCGAGACGGGCGATCGCGACGAGCTCTTTGAGAACCCGATGCACCCCTACACGCAGGCCCTCCTGTCGGCCGTTCCGGTCGTCGATCCTCACAAGGAACGCCGGCGGAAACGAATCCCGTTGCCCGGAGTCGTGCCGAGTTGTGTCGATCCTCCCGATGCCTGCCGTTTCGCGTCGCGCTGTTTCAAGGCGCAAAAGGTGTGTTCGGAACAAGACCCGCCTCTCGATCGTGTAGCCGGGAGTGGCCACCGGGCCGCGTGTCTGTTTGCCGAACCCCTTCGACTTCTCTGAGGACTTTCGGTCAGGACAATGCCTGGACCGTTGCGAGATCAAACACTGGGTGTGTCGGTTGACTTTTGATGTTACCTGTGGCGGCGTTTCACCGAACGGCCCCACAGGGCTTGGTCTTTAGCCTCCCGCCATGGCCCCGATGACCATGAATGGCTCAGCCCCCGTTGCGACTGAGTCGGGCAGTGGAGTGTCCGGGAGCTCGTGAGACCAGTCTTCCCCGCAGACGAAGAATCTGAGGAACGCTCGGCGCTCCTGCGTATCGTGGGCCCGGATAGTTCCCCTCAGCATCGGATACTCCGTCTCGAGAGCGTCGAGGACCGAGCGCTGCGTTGCTTGACCCTCAATATGGAGTTCGACCTCGCGATCGAGGTGCGCGAGCGTCCGCAAATGCACCGGGAGCACGACGCGGATCATGCCAGCGTCTGCACTTCGACGGACATCACGGCGGGAAGGTCTCGGACGATGGGCGCCCAAGTATCCCCGGCGTCGGCCGATGCGTATACCTGCCCTCCGCTTGTGCCGAAGTACACGCCGCACGACTCCAACGAGTCGACGGCCATCGCATCGCGCAACACGTTGACGTAGCAGTCTTTTTGCGGCAAGCCCTCAGTGAGCGCCTCCCACTCGTTTCCACCCGTCCTGCTCCGATACACCCGCAGTCTCCCGTCGGGCGGGTAGTGCTCCGAGTCGCTCTTGATAGGAACGACATAGACGGTTTCCGGCTCGTGGGCGTGGACTTCGATTGGAAACCCGAAATCGGACGGCAGGTTCCCGCTGACCTCTCGCCACGACTCACCGGCGTCGTCGCTGCGCATGACGTCCCAGTGCTTCTGCATGAACATCACCTCTGGGCGTGACCGGTGCATCGCGATTCGGTGAACGCAGTGGCCGACTTCGGCCTCCGAGTCGGGGAGGCCTTCGGAGTGGAGGCCGCGGTTCACCGGCCGCCACGACTTGCCGGCGTCGTCGGTCCGAAACACGCCCGCAGCCGAGATGGCGACGAAGATCCGCTCCGGGTTGCTCGGATCCAGAACGACGGTGTGCAAGCACATGCCACCGGCCCCTGGTTGCCACGAGGGCGCGGAGTCGTGGTCACGCAGGGCGGGAAGCTCCTGCCATGTCTTGGCCCCGTCGACCGAGCGAAACAGAGCAGCGTCTTCGACCCCTGCATAGATCGTGTCTGGATCGGTTGGGGATGGCTCGAGATGCCACACCCGTGCGAATTCCCAGGGGTGGGGGGTCCCGTCGTACCATTGGTGGGTGCGGGGCATGCCCTCATACCCGAACTCGTTGCCCATCGTCTCCCATGTCCTGCCACCGTCGTCCGAGCGCTGGATCAGTTGACCGAACCAGCCGGTGGTCTGCGATGCATAGAGCCGGTCCGGGTCTGCTGGAGATCCCTTGAGGTGGTAGATCTCCCAGCCGGCAAACTCGGGGCCGCGGACATCCCACCGCTCGCGCCTCTCATCCGACGTGAGGACGAACGCGCCCTTGCGTGTGCCGACCAATACCCGAACCCCGCTCATCTGTGCTCCTTTCCGCCGCTCCTCGAGGCAACGACGACCTCTTCCGCCCCGCTCGGCCCACGCTCGACCCTGCTCACGACGCGCCCTCCTTATCTCGGCCCATTACGGGCCGGGCCAGTTCAACAAGGATATGACGACCACTGGGACGAAAACTCATCGCTCTCCAGAACCAAGGCGGTGAATGGGCGCTACCCGGCGTACAACCGGCGTCGGTCGCCTCTGTCGACGTGGGTGCGACTCTAGGCGAGCTGGCGGCTCCGTTTGTTGCGCGGCTCATGCGCGAGCTGGCGTTCTCGCTCAAGAGCGTCGGTCAGGCAACGCAGCATGCCCATGAGTTGACGACGGTCGCGCAGGCTGAGGACGCCGGCCATGTGGGCCTCGATCGCCCGGATGCGGTCATGGGCCTGTCCGACGAGAGACCGGCCTCGCCTCGTCAGGTGCGTCTCGAGGATGCGGCCGTGGCTTTCATGAGGATCGCGCTCGATCAGCCCCCGCTCCTCGAGGTTGGCGACGATCGCGTTCATCGTCTGCGCCGTCACAAACGCACGGCGCGCCAGCTCGGCGTTCGATAGACCGGTCTCATCCTCGAGCGGTTGCGGGAGCACGGCGAAGGCGTCCAGTTCAGCACCACAGGGGGGTTGACTCTCACGTAACGTGAGGGTTTAGCGTGGTCGGCGATGAAGGAAGGAAGGGAAGCAGTGAGCTACTCGGTGGGCGAGGTCGCCGGTCTCGCTGGCGTCACGGTGCGGACGTTGCACCACTACGACGAGATTGGCCTCCTGTCACCTGGCGACCGGACGGTGGGAGGCTACCGGCGATACGACGAGGCCGATCTGGAGAGATTGGAGCAAGTCCTTTTCTACCGAGAGCTCGGGTTTCCTCTCGAGGAGATCGCAACGATCCTGGTTGGGTCTACCCATCCTTCGTCGCACCTGCGATTGCAGCATCGGCTGCTGAGACACCGAATAGCCCGTCTACAAGAGATGGTTGGACTTATAGAGAAAGAGATGGAGGCGAAGCAGATGGGAATCTCATTGACGCCGGAGGAGCGCTTCGAGATATTCGGGGACTTCGTTCCTGAGGACTACGACCAAGAAGCGGAAGAGCGGTGGGGCGACACCGACGCCTACAAGCAATCTCATCGGCGGGTCGCTGCCTACACGAAGGAAGACTGGGTGCAACTGGGGGCCGAGGGCTCGGAGATCGAGCAGAAATTGGCAGCTGCCCTGAGGGATGGCGTTGCGGCGAACAGCGGTAAGGCCATGGAGCTAGCCGAGGAACACCGGCAGCACATTACCCGTTGGTTCTACGATTGCGGCTACGACATTCATCGGGGTCTGGGCCAAATGTATGTCGGCGATCCTCGGTTCGCCGCTCACTACGAGAGCGTTGCACCTGGACTTGCCCGGTTCGTAAGCGAAGCGATTGCCGCCAATGCCGTCCGAGCGAAGAGAAAATAGCGGTCACATTCGTCAATCACTCGAGTGGGTGGCTGCTCGTCCCCGCCGGCACACCTCATGGCTTCACCTGTTCTGGATCGGGACGAATTCGTTGTGATGCGTGCGCGCCCGAATGCGGGGCAGCGGTGCCGACCTCAAGCCAAGGGATAGAGGAGCGCGCGGCGGCGGATGCGATTTCGGCCTTGCGAGCCCTGGGGAGACGGCGTGGTGTTATCGTCCGCAGCCGGGGCACCTGTAAGCATCTGCAGTGTGGCCACTTGAGTGTCCGTGGGAAGGCTATCGAGGAGGGTGCTGTCCATGAAAGCAATCAGGAGCTACCGCATTCCCCTATCCGCGGCGGCATTGTCCCTGCTGCTCGCCATCGTTGCCACACCCTCGTCCGCGCGGAGCTCGAACGCTCCGGGGACTCGCCGGGCGGCTCATTCCCAGCGACCCTCGGCGGATGGGCGCCAAGCCCCCATTGTGATCGGGCACCGGGGCGCAAGCGGGTACCGGCCGGAGCACACCCTGGCCTCCTATAAACTCGCAATCGAGCTTGGAGCGGACTTCATCGAGCCGGACCTCGTCTCGACCAAGGACCACGTGCTCGTCGCCCGGCACGAAAACGAGATCTCAACCACCACCGATGTCGCCGATCATCCTGAATTCGCCGATCGTATGACGACTAAGGTCATAGACGGTATTGAAGTCACCGGCTGGTTCACCGAAGACTTCACGCTCGCCGAGCTAAGGACACTCCGCGCCACCGAGCGCCTGCCCGAGACACGACCGGCCAACACCGCCTTCGACGGCCTCTACCAGATCCCGACGCTGCAACAGGTGATAGATCTCGCCAAGCGCGAACATGTGGGTATCTACCCGGAGACCAAGCATCCCACCTACTTTGACGACATTGGGCTCTCGCTCGAGGAACCGTTGGTGAGGACGTTGCGAGCCAACGGCTACCGGGGAGGGCGAGCACCCGTGTACATCCAGAGCTTTGAGGTCGCCAACCTCAAGGACTTGAACACGATGACCGGGCTGCCTCTGGTCCAGCTGGTCGATGAAACCGGCCAGCCTTACGACTTCGTCGTCTCGGGCGACCCGCGCACCTACGCCGACCTCATCACGCGCAAAGGGCTCATGGACATCGCCAACTACGCCGAGGGCGTCGGCGTCAACAAGACGCTCATCGTTCCATGGGACGAACAGAATCGCCTGGAGGCGCCCACCCGGCTCGTGCAACGCGCCCACAGAGCGCATCTCGTGGTTCACGCGTTCACCTTCCGCAACGAAAACGAATTCTTGCCGGTGGATTTCCAGCTCGGCGACCCCTCCAGTCCGGTCTTCCTCCAGGCCTATGGTGACGCGCCGGCCGAATACAGATTGTTCTTTCGGCTCGGCGTCGACGGGGTGTTCAGCGACAACCCGGATACGGCTGTGGCGGTACGCACGGCGTTCTTTGGCGCTCGGGCCCGCCCGGCAGCCTGATCGGAGAGCGGCTCCGCGCCACCCGTTTGCCGACGAGTCGAACCAAAGTCGCTCATCTGCTTGGCTCCCGGCATTGGATGCAAGAGAATAGGGGTCAAGTGGGTCGACCTAAGGGGGAAGCCGTGAGGCGACTGGCAGTGGTAATTCTTGTGACCATCGTGGCCCTGGTGGCCTGCGAGGGAGATGGAGGGCAAGAGACTTCAGGGAATGGGGAAGCAGCGGCCCAGGACGGCGGTCTCAGTTTCGCCGTCGTGGTGCACGATGAACCGGCCGGCACGTTTTGGGGAGTGGTGAAGAATGGCGCCGAGCAGGCGGCGGAGGAACTCGGGGCTTCGGTGACCGTTCAGGGCAGTGGAGAGCCTCAAGAGCAGGCAGACCAGGTCGAGGCGGCGATCGCTCAAGGTGTGGACGGGATCGCTGTATCCCTTGCAAACCCCGACGCAATGAGAAGTCCCCTCCAGAGCGCAGCCGAAGAGGGTATCCCGGTTGTGACCCTCAACTCGGGGCTCAGCGACTGGCAGCAGCTCGGCGCGATCACGCACGTTGGGCAGGACGAGATCATCGCCGGCAGGGGCGCCGGAGAACGTCTCAATGAAGCCGGCGTAACGAAGGTCCTGTGCGCGATCCATGAGGTTGGCAACGTCGCCCTGGACGAGCGTTGCCGCGGCGTCGAGGATACGTTCGAGGGCGAGGTCGTCCGCGAGCAGATCGATATCAACGACCCCG
>JACDCD010000167.1 GCA_013694625.1 Actinomycetota bacterium
CCGTCCACTCTGGGCCGACGCGCCGGTAGATCAGACGGTCGTGCAGCCGATCGGGGCGACCCTGCCAGAACTCGGTCTCAGTGGGCATGAGGCGCCACCCTCCCCAGTGTGGGGGAACCGGCACGTCGACGCCCGCGTACCTCTCGGTCATCTTACGCAAGCGGTCGTCGAGGACGGCGCGTCCGGCGATCACTCTGCTCTGATCGGACGCCCACGCACCTAGCTGGGCGCTGCGTGGACGGGTTCGCCAATATGCTTCCGATTCGCTGCGATCGAGCCGCGCGGCCCGCCCCTCGACCCGAACCTGTCGCTCGAGCTCCGGCCAGAAGAAGACCAGAGCCGCCTGCGGGTTCTCAGCCAAATCGTCGCCCTTGCGGCTCTCGTAGTTCGTATAGAACACGAACCCACCTCGGCTTACGTCCTTGAGCAGGACGACACGCGCCGAGGGACGCCCCCCCTCGCCGGCGGTGGCGAGGGTCATCGCGTTCGGCTCGTTCGGCCCGGCCGCGCCGGCAGCGCGGAACCACGCCATGAACTGCTTAATCGGATCGGGGTCGAGATCACCGATCTCGAGACTGTCGCCGCGGTAGTCGCGCCGCCCCTTGGCCGGGTCATGGCCCATGCTCATTCGGCGGGGTCGGCCGCCGTTTGCGACGTCATCCCCAAACGTTGCGCCAGATCCCGGAACGCCCGTCCGCGATGACTGAAGACAAGCTTGGCTTCGAGGGGAATCTCCCCCATGGTTCGCCGCTCACCGAGGGGCACGAAATGAGGGTCGTAGCCGAAGCCGAGCAAGCCGCGTCCCTCATCGATGATGCGGCCCTCACAGGTGCCCTCCGCTGCAATCTCGCGGCCATCCGGTGTGACCATCACCGCCACGCAGCGGTAGCGGCATGTCCGTTGATGCTCGGGAACGTCGCTGAGCGCTGCCACAAGCTTGGCGTTGTTCTCCCTGTCGGTCGCGGCCTCGCCCGCATATCGAGCCGAATACACTCCCGGTGCGCCGCCTAGTGCGTCGACCTCGAGCCCGGAATCATCGGCTATCGCAGGTTGTCCGCTAACGGCCGCCACTGCGCGAGCTTTGGCAAGGGCGTTTGCACGAAAGCTGTCCCACGGCTCCTCAAGCTGAAGGTCGGGGGCTACTGCATCCACCGAAATCAGGTGGATACCGGGAAGCAGGATCGCCACCTGCTCGGCTTTGTGCCGGTTGCGTGAGGCGAAGACCGCTTTCATGCGCCCGCCGAGATCTCCTCCAGAGCGTCGGCCTGGGCGCTTGACAGAATCGCGATGCCGTGCCCTGCAAGGTCGAGCAGCCGGTCCAGCTCATCCCGGTCAAATACGCCATGCTCTGCGGTTCCCTGAACCTCCACGAGCTTTCCGGTCCCGGTCATCACCACGTTCATATCGACGTCGGCCGTCGAGTCCTCGGCGTAGTCCAGGTCCAGGAACGGATGGCCCGCAACGACACCTACGCTTATGCCCGCCACCGAATCATTTAACGGAGAGGGAGTCAGCCCCGCCGAGGTGAATGCCTGCGCCAAGGCGACGTAGCTCCCGGTTATCGATGCAGTGCGGGTGCCGCCGTCCGCTTGAAGCACGTCGCAATCAAGGTAGACGGTGCGTTCCCCGATCTTCGTCATGTCGGTAACGGCGCGCAGAGCGCGCCCCACTAGACGTTGAATCTCCTGAGTGCGTCCCGACGGCCGGCCTCTGTTGACCTCGCGCTGTATTCGTTCAGGGCTCGAACGCGGCAGCATCGAATACTCGGCCGTCACCCAGCCGGTGCCACGGCCCTTCATCCATCGTGGCACGTTGTCGTCGATGGTGGCGGTACATATAACCTTCGTATCGCCCGTCGCCACCAAGCAAGAACCTTCGGCATAGGGCATGAAACCGGGGGTCATCGCCACCGGCCTAAGGTCGCCGGAGCCCCGGTCGAAGCTTCGTTTCAACTCCATCAGATCTCGTACCGTTCCCCGTCGGCGGCGAGGGTGGTGTGAACATCGGGTGCAGCGGCGCGCGCCTCGGCGAGCGAGACACCCAGATCCCGCCCGGGCGGCAGGTGAGTCAAGACCAGACGATTGACATCCGCCTCTCTGGCCACGCCTGCCGCTTGCGCAGCGCTCATATGCCCCTCGAAGACGGGCCCGTCACACTGCTGAAGTGTGGCCTCGCTCATCAATAGCCCTGCCCCCTTGGTCAGCGGTAGGAGATCTCCCTCGATGCCGCTATCGGCGGTATAGGCGAAGGTCGAGCCATTACAATCGATGCGTACCCCGACCGTCTCAACTGGGTGAGCCATCTCGAACAACATTACCTGTGCCCGGCCAACGGAGAACGTCCCACCCGCTGCGACGGGGCGAAGGTCGAAAGCTATATCAACTTGTCCGGCGTAGGCGCACAGTCGCTCGAGTACCTGCGCCGGTGCCCACAAAGGAATGGCCGGCAAAGGCTCTGGACCCCCGTAGGCGAGTGCGTGGTAGCACCCGAAGATATCTGTGGTGTGATCCGGGTGCACATGAGTGAGAATCACTCCATCGAGATCCTTGTAGTCCGTCAGGCGCAGCAGGTTACGCCACGTTCCGGGGCCTGCATCGAGCCAGATCCGGCGTCCATCGATCTCCAGCAGATACCCGGCGGCAGCGCGCTCGGTCGTAGCGAACATCCCCGAGCTCCCGAGGACGGTGACCGCCAGACTCACGCCTTGTCCCAGGGGCGGTGCTCGACGCGACCGAACTCGGGACCCAGAAAGCGCCTCCCCAGGTCACTGAAGGCACCCTCTTCGCTGGACGCTACAAAGCGATGAACTGCGCGCCGGCGCGCCGGATTGAGCAAATGGTCGTCCTTCAGGCGTGCGAAGACTTCGGTGGCAGTGGCCTCTGCGCTTGAAATCAACACCACGTCATCTCCTGCAACATACTGAAGCACTCCCGAAAGCAGCGGGTAATGGGTACACGCGAGGATAAGGGTGTCGATTCCGGCGCGCGCCAAGGGCTCCAAATACTCTGCTGCCAGGGTCACCAACTCTTCAGACGTCGTGTCGCCACGCTCCACGAAGTCAACGAACCTCGGGCAGGCCTGGGAGAAGAGCTCGACATTGGCATTGCTTGCACGCACAGCGGCCTCGTAGGAGCCGGACGCAACGGTTGCATGAGTGCCAATGAGGCCGATGCGCCGATTCCTCGTTGCCGCGACGGCCGCTTTGACACCGGGTTCGATGACGCTCACGACGGGCACGGTGTAGCGATCGCGAGCGTCGGCCAAGGCTGCCGACGCGGCACTGTTGCAAGCCACCACCAGCAATTTGACGTCCTCTTCGACCAGGCCGTCCATGATCTCGAGGGCGAACTTCCTGACCTCCTCGAGGGGACGCGGCCCGTAAGGGAGCCGGGCCGTGTCACCGAAATAGATGAGGTTCTCTCTGGGAAGGAGATCTATGACAGCTCGGGCGACGGTGAGCCCGCCCACACCCGAGTCGAACATCCCGATCGGGCGATCAGTCCGATCCGATGTCACCGTCTACCACCACAAGACCTCTTCCACCTGCGCCTCGGCTGTGTCGATCTCCTCCGTCCAGGCTTCGGTCGAAAGATACTTCCATCCGCCGTCGGCAAGCAGGCAAACGATGTCACCGCCGCCGCCGTCCCCCAGACGCTCGGCGACGCGCTGGGCCACCCAGATCACCGCCCCGGCGGAGATCCCCGCGAAGATGCCTTCCTTCTGGAGCAACTCCCTGGTCCACAGGATCGACTCGCGCGCCCTGACCATCACCTTGCCATCGAGCAGATCTGGATCGAAGATCGGCGGGACGTATCCGTCCTCGAGAGAGCGAAGCCCGTATACCGACTGCCCCAGAGCGGGCTCGGCGGCCACCACTTTGATACCCGGGTCATGCTCTTTGAGGCGCCGTCCGACACCCATAAGGGTTCCTCCGGTGCCCAGTCCGGCGACAAACGCCTTAACCTCCGGTAGGTCCTCGAGAATCTCGCGGCCAGTGCCCTGATAGTGAGCCTCGACGTTCGCCTGGCTTCCGTACTGAAAGGGCATGTAATAGCGAGGGTCTGCGGCGAGCTTCTGCGCCAGGGCAACTGCGCCGTTCGACCCTTTGGCCCCCTCGGAGGAGATGATCTCGGCGCCGAAAGCCTCTAGCAGGGACGTTCGTTCGGAGCTCGCATTGTCAGGGAGCACTGCGGTGAAGCGGTAGCCACGCGTCTTGGCGACCATGGCGAGAGCGATTCCCGTGTTTCCGGACGTCGGCTCGAGGATGATCTTGTCCTTTGTGAGCTCACCCGACGCCTCACCGGCTTCGACCATAGACAGAGCTATTCGGTCCTTGGTCGATCCGGTCGGGTTCTGGCCTTCGAGCTTCACCCATATTCGTACCCCGGGGGTCGGGCACAGACTGGGCACTTCGACCAGGGGGGTGTTGCCGACCAGGTCGAGGACCGACTTGTACTTCACTTCACTTCACGCCTGCCCGCCCGCGACCGATGGAAGGATGGACACGGTGTCGCCCTCAGTCACCTTCGTCTCGAGCTTCTCGAGATAGCGGGCGTCCTCATCGTTCACGTAGACGTTCACGAAGCGGTGAAGCTGGCCATCGGAGGTGCGCACCTGACCTCTGAGGTCGGGATAACGGGTCTCGAGCTGCTCGAACAAGCTCCCGACTGTGCCGGGTTGGACCTCGACGGCCCCGCTGCCATCGGTAAATTTACGGAAGACGGTCGGTATGCGAACTTCGACGGCCACATTTCCTCCTTGCAAAGGTTGCTCTCAACAGGGGTCAACGCAGCACGGACACCGAAACTTCCTTGATCTCGCCCTCCTGGTCCGTCCAGTTCGCCTTGAGGATCCGGAAGGCTCGGACCGAAGGTGGCTCGTCGGCCAGCGAGACGATGAGATAGGGCACGTCCTCGCTTGCCAGCCGAACATCGGTCGGCGAGGGGTAGGCCTCGGTGTGGGTATGGGAGTGGAAGACGGCGCCCAGCTCGCAGCCCCGGTCCTCGATCGCGCTGTAGACGGCGAATTG
>JACDCD010000101.1 GCA_013694625.1 Actinomycetota bacterium
ACAGGGCGAGCTGATGGGCCTTGGGCTTCATGGACGGAAGCTACGGCATCCCACACGAGTCTGAGCACTCAGGTCGACGCGAAAGGCCTAGTCATAGCGGTTGATCGAGTTTTCGGCACCCACACGGCGCATGCGCAACGAGTCGGTCGAGGAGAACCTCGAGCTAGCTTACGCCGTTTCTATCCATAAGGCGCAGGGAAGCGAGTTCGACCGCGTGTACTTCATCGTACCGAAGCACAGCGTGCGCTGTTGAGCAGAGAGCTCTTCTATACCGGGCTCACCCGCGCCACTCGGCATTGCACACTACTCATCGAGGAAGACACCTCGCCGCTCTTGAGTATGCGGCGGCTTGAACAGTCCAAGCTCCTTCGAATCAACGCATCCCTCTTCGGCTTCCGACCCGTGCCGGACGAGCTGCGATCGCTGGGCGATTGGTACGAAGAGGGCAAGGTTCACGCGACGCTCTGTGAGTACATGGTGCGCTCCAAGAGCGAGGTCATCATCACGAACATGCTCGTCGATCACGGCATTCCGTTCCGCTATGAGGTCCCCCTCTATGCGCCAGACGGGACGTTCTATCTGCCCGATTTCACCGTCACCTGGCAGGGTAAGGACTGGTACTGGGAGCACGTCGGCCGATTGGACCTAGAGGACTATCGGAACCATTGGGAGACGAAGATGGCCTGGTACGAGAAGAACTTCCCGGGACAGCTTGTAACAACGCTCGAGTCGAACAACCTGAGCAAGGACGCGGCAGCAATCATCGCTGAACACTTCACATAGGTCCGTCCGCGGACCTACTTCGCCGTTCTCACCGGCGAAAGGACAGCACGCGAGCAATCTCCTAGTGAGGAGCCCCGAGGGATACCAAGCGGAGAGTCCTCTGGAAACGATGAGCTGGTCACCCTCGACGCGAACAGCGACCAACGGGTTATGAGTCCTTGCAAAGGCGTTTCCAAGGGACCTGGGAACGGCCGTTTCCGCAGGTCACCTGCGGTTATATGGGTGGCCCCAACCTCCGATAGTTGGAACCGCATCGAGGCTTGGCTTAGCGGCCTGGATCATCTCGGTGAAATACTAGGCATCGACCCCCCTGCCGGCGTCGGCCCCGGGCGGACGACCCTTGTAAACGCCCTCCCATCTGGGTTTGGAACAATGGATGAAGGGGCCGTTACAAGGCCCTACGCGATACCAGGACCGCACTCCGCCGGCGCGCCGGGCTCAGAGGTTTCCCTCCGCGATCTCCCTGAGGGCGTCGATCTCGAGCTCCTTGTCGGCGACGATGCGCTTGAGACGGGTGTTCTCCTTGGCCAGGTCCTTGAGGCGCTTGGTGTCGTCTGCCTTGAGGCCCCCATACTGCTTGCGCCACCGGTGATAGGTCTGCTCCGAGATCTCGAGGTGCTTGGCGATCTCGGGGATCTCTTTGCCGCCGGCTAGAAGCCCACCGGCCTCCCTAGCTTGCGCACCACCTGGTCGGGTGTGTGCTTGCGTCTCTTCACCGCGATGAGCCTCCTTCGCCTCTTCCGAGGCATCAAGGCTCTCACTCGCGGTGGACCGATTTCAGGGGGTCAGGCCAGAGTCTCTATGACACCCGGGGCGGTTCACACAGGATGGGGAGGCCGGTAGTATTCGATCGCGGGGAACGGAATGGGGCGAACACTCGAGTGCGTTCCAGCCGGGTGGGAGAAGCGCAAAGGGGTGAGCGGTATGAGGGCATTCGGGCTGACTGCTTATCGGACCCAATGGGGGGTGCTCAAGACGGTTGCGGTGGCTCTCGTCATCACCTTGGTGACGGCCGGTTGTTTCGGTGCCGGAGGCGGCGACGAGGGTGATGGGGCGACAGGCGGAGCGGAAACCTCCGAGGGCCCCGTCGAGCTCACCTTCTGGTCGTGGGTGCCAGATCTTCAGAAAGAAGTCGACCTCTTCGAGGAAGCCCACCCCAACATCGCCGTCAAATTGGTCAATGCGGGTACGGGTGCCGACGAGTACACGAAGCTCCGGACGGCACTGAAGGCTGGTTCCGGTGCGCCCGATGTTGTCCAAGTCGAGTTCCAGTTCATTCCAACATTCCGGCAGATCGATGGTCTGGTTGATCTTTCGCAGTACGGCGCAAATGAGGTCAAGGACGACTATGCGGACTGGGCGTGGGACCAAGTGTCTGAAGGTGACAGCGTCTATGCCATCCCGCAGGACAGCGGTCCGATGGGGCTGCTGTATCGAAAGGACATCTTTGAGAAGTACAACCTCGAGGTTCCGACGACCTGGGACGAGTTTGCAGCAGAGGCGGAGAAGTTGCATAAGGCAAACCCCGATATCTTCATGACCGACTTTCCGCCATCAGATCCTGGCTGGTTCACCGGTCTGCTATGGCAAAATGGGGTGCGCCCCTTTGAAGTCGATGGAACAAATGTGTCCGTCTCCCTCGACGATCCTGCCGTCCTGCAGGTCACGGAGTTCTGGGGCGACCTCATCGATGCGGGACTCGTCGACACGACGCCGGACTTTACGAACGAGTGGTACTCGGGGCTCAGTGAAGGAAAATACGCGAGCTGGGTCAGCGCCGCGTGGGGACCGGTGTTTCTTCAGGGCATCGCCGGTAAGACGTCGGGCAAGTGGCGGGTAGCGCCCCTCCCGCAATGGGAGGAGGGCGAGGAGGTAACAGCCAACTGGGGAGGCTCGACCGATGCAGTCACAACGCAAAGCGATAACCCCGAGGAGGCGGCCGAGCTGGCAATCTGGCTCAACCACGATCCCGAGTCTGTGGCGATGCTCAATGAAACATCCTTCTTGTTCCCCGTTCTCGAGAGCCACCTCGAAAGCGACGATTTCAAGACCAAGCAGTATCCGTTCTACGGTGGGCAAGAGGTCAACGAAGTCTTTATCGAGTCGTCCAACAACGTCGATACGGGTTTCGAGTGGAGTCCTTTCCAAGATTACGTCTACTCTCAGATGAGCACCCATCTGAGTGCGGCCATAAAGGGGGAGATGAGTTACACGGAGGCGATTGAAGATTTGCAATCAACAGTCGCCAAATATGCGGAGGACCAGGGCTTCACGTTGCAGCAATGAGGGCGACCTATTTCCGTTTGAGTGAGAACCAGGGGGACGGAGGGGGAGCGTGACGGTGCAGCGGGAGCAGACGCTCCCAGCCGTATCAGGCAAACCGTCGTCCGATTCGCGTACCAAGGACGGCAAACCTAGAGGTCCCCACCGCCAGCTGGGGCCAAAGTTAGTGCCCTATCTCTTCCTGCTTCCTTTCTTGCTTTTGTTCATCTTCTTCCTCATCTTGCCACTGGTTTACGCGCTCGGAATAAGTATGTTCGAGGACCGCCTGGTTGGCGGATCAGTATTCATCGGCGCCGAGAACTACCTCAGGGCATTTAGAGACCAGGCGTTTCTCGATGGGGTCGGGCGCATGCTTCTCTTCGGAGTTGTTCAGGTCCCAATAATGTTGGCACTCGCACTGACCTTCGCTTTGATATTGGAGAGTGGGCTTGTGCGCTTCCGCAAATTCTTTCGGTTGGCTATCTTTCTTCCTTACGCGATCCCAAGCGTCGTAGCGGCCCTAACCTGGGGGTATCTGTATGGGCCCACCTTTGGTCCATTCACTCAGGCGGCCGAGTTCCTGAACATCACGCCGCCCCGCTTTCTCTCGGAGGCGGGCATGCTTCCGTCGCTTGGCAATATCGTCACGTGGGAGTTCACGGGCTACAACATGATCATTCTGTATGCTGCACTACAAGCCGTCCCTCCTGAGCTGAGAGAGGCCTCGTCGGTCGATGGGGCCACGGGATGGCAAATCGCGCGCTATATCAAGATTCCTTTGATCGCGCCCGCGTTAGTATTAACGACCGTCTTCTCGATAATCGGCACGCTCCAGCTCTTCAACGAGCCTTCCATCATGGGGGCGATCGCGCCGACAGTAATTCAGAACGACTACACCCCGAATCTGTATGCATACAACTTGGCGTTCCAAAATCAACAATACAATTTTTCGGCGGCCATCTCGTTCGCTCTCGGGTTCATCGTCTTTGTTGGATCGTTCACGTTCATGACTGCGATGAACCGGCGGAACGCGACCTGATGGTTCAAGCTAGTGTGACCGACCGCCCACCTGTACTGCGGCATCGCAACTCTTCTCGCAATATCGCGACATTGGTAATGCTGTTGTTTCTCGTCTACTTCTTCTTGCCGTTGTTCTGGCTGGTGGTCTCGTCGACCAAAACGAACTCGCAGCTCTTCTCATCGTTCGGCTTGTGGGTCGCCTCTACGATCAACATAGTGGAGAATGTGCGTGACGTCTTTGCTTATGACGACGGCGTCTACCTAACTTGGCTATTGAATACCGCGCAGTATGCAGTGATCAGCGCAGTCGGGGCCGCATTCCTCGCCACCTTATCCGGATACGCATTTGCCAAGTTTCGTTTTCGAGGACGTAACACCGCGTTTGCGGCGATCCTTGGATCCATAATGGTTCCCCAAACGGCGCTTGTGATCCCAACATATTTGCTTCTGAGCAAGATCGGATTGATCAACACTCCGCTCGCGGTCATCTTGCCCTCATTGGTGAACCCGCTCGGTGTCTATCTCATGCGTGTCTATTCCGAGCAGTCCGTCCCCGACGAGTTGATCGACGCGGCGCGAGTGGACGGTGCTGGTGAACTCCGCATCTTTTGGAGTGTGGCCTTTCGGATACTGACACCCGGTTTTGTGACCGTGTTGTTGCTGTCCTTCGTGGCAACTTGGAACAACTATTTTCTGCCGCTAACCGTCTTGAGCGAGCCGACCCTGTATCCGGTGACGGTCGGCCTCGCAGCATGGAACGACCTTGCGAGCGCCAGCGGAGCGGCTCAGGCGCTCTACACGTTGGTAATCACGGGGGCGCTGATCGCCATCCTTCCCTTGATAGCAGCGTTCTTGTTTCTGCAACGCTATTGGCAGGGTGGTCTGACGTTCGGAAGTGTCAAGTAGCCAATGATGCATCCTATCCGGGAGGTCGCATGCAATTCAGCAGATGGGATGTGAGGGTGTGATAAGCGACAGGCTTCCGCATATGTTCTATGGGGGTGACTACAACCCCGAACAATGGCCCGAGGAAATCTGGAAGCAGGATGTCGCCCTTATGGCGGAGGCGGGCGTCAATCTCGTCACTGTCGGAGTGTTCTCCTGGGCCAAGCTCGAGCCGCAACCCGGCCATTACGAGTTCGGGTGGATGGACGCGGTTCTCGACCTTCTCTTCGATAACGGGGTTTTCATCGACCTCGCCACTGCGACCGCGTCCCCTCCTCCATGGTTGGCGAAGCTTCACCCTGAAAGCCTCCCCGTCACCGAGGATGGTGTCACGCTATGGCCAGGTGGACGCCAGCAATACTGTCCCAGCAGCCCTGCTTACAGGAACGCTGCGCAGCTACTAGTCGAGCGGATCGCAGACCGCTACGGCGCCCATCCCGGTCTGGTGATGTGGCACGTCAACAACGAATTCGGGTGTCATGTGCCGGCGTGCTACTGCGACACCTCCGCCGGTGCCTTCAAAGGATGGTTGGAGAGTCGCTATGGTTCAATCGACGTCCTCAATGAGGCCTGGGGAACCGCTTTCTGGAGCCAGGCCTATGGCGACTGGGACGAAATCAATCCTCCCCGACGCGCGCCGACATTTACAAACCCAAGCCAGGAGCTCGACTTCAAGCGGTTTTCGTCCGATGCATTGCTCGAGTGTTACTCGATGGAGCGGGCCATCGTCAAAGGCGCCACTCCTCAGATTCCCGTGACTACGAATTTCATGGGTTTCTTCAAGCCGGTTGACTACTGGAAATGGGCGCAGCACGAAGACGTCGTGTCGGACGACTCCTACCAGGACCCGTCCGCCCCGGAGTCACCCATGCTTTCGGCGATGAGGTGGGATTTGATGCGGTCGCTGGGCTCCGGGGAACCGTGGATTCTGATGGAGCAGGCGAGTAACCACGTCAACTGGCGGCGTCGCAACATAGGCAAACGGCCTGGACAGATGCGCGCTTGGAGCTACCAGGCCGTCGCCCGCGGCGCCAACGGGATCATGTTCTTTCAATGGCGCGCCTCGAGAGGTGGGGCCGAGAAATACCACAGCGCGATGGTGCCGCACGTACAGCCCGAATCGTCCCGAGTATGGCAAGAAGTGAAGCAGCTGGGCAACGAGCTCAAACAGCTCGACGAGGTTCTTGAGACGCGTGGGCAGGCATCTGTGGCGGTTGTGTTTGAGTGGGACAATTGGTGGGCTCTCGAGGCCCCCTCGAAGCCTGCCTGGGACCTTCGGATGATGGATCAGGTGTTCTCCTATTACGAGCCCCTCTTCGCGGCCAACGTCCCCGTTGACTTCGTGACCCCGACATCCGATCTATCCTCCTATGATGTCGTGCTGGTCCCCAACCTCTATTTGACTCGCGCGGGTGTCGCCGAGAACTTCGACAACTTTGTCCATGCCGGCGGCGCTCTTGTTGTTTCTTTCTTCAGCGGCATTGTCGATGAGCGGGACAACGTTTATCTCGGTGGTTACCCGGCGCCGTTACGGCGCCTTTTGGGCATCACGTTCGAGGAGTTCTCTGCGATGCCTCCCGACAAGCGCTATCGCATCGCTTTGAGTGACTCGGGTTCGTGCTCGAGTGATCAATGGAGCGATCCCATTCGGTTAGAAGGTGCTGAGGCAATTGCGACCTACGAGGAGGACTGGCTCGCCGGTCGTCCGGCGGTTACGATGAACCGCTGGGGCGGGGGTCGCAGCTTTTACGTCGGTACTCGCTTGGATCGTGAGGGTATGAGCTGGCTTCTGGAGGAGGTCGTCGGCGTGCCTCGCCCGAACTGGGGCTTCGAGGTTCCGTCCGGCGTCGAGATCATCCGGCGCTCCGGTGGAGAGCGCGTTTTCACCTTTTTGATCAACCATTCCGATCGGGAAATTGAAGTCGATATAGGGCCGGGTCGAAGGAATCCATTGACCGAGAGCGATCATCCCCCTCGCTTGAATCTTGAGCCGTTTGAAGTGGCAGTGCTCGCCACATAAGACTCCCTGTCGTCTCCCAGAGCTCCTCGCTGGGGGTCATCGTTTTTGTGTCGAAATGGCGGGTTGAAATCTTTCCCCCCCGTGAACCCGATCTTTCTCACGGGTTGGGGGAGGAACGTGGATAACTACCTTCCAGGAATTCTCGCTTAGTCGCTGAAGGGTGCATTTATTGTCAATGGCCATCCCAAAGTCCCCTGAAGGGTGCACAAACTCAGCTCCGTCATGCTGCCGCCTCATAGTATTCGTGCAGCAGCCCGCCAAGTC
>JACDCD010000182.1 GCA_013694625.1 Actinomycetota bacterium
AGGCCTAATCAAGAGAAACTCCGAGTAAAGGTCAACTCAGCATTCCGAAGGGCAGCGCTCGCTGAAGGTGGGACCTGAAAACTTGCTCGAGCAAGAGGTGCTGATCGCAAAGGTGCGGGATCTTGCGTCCCGGGACGAGCGCCTGGTTGCGGCGCTCATGTATGGCTCCTTTGCAATGTCCGAAGGCGATCACCTGTCTGATATCGAATTCTACCTATACTTCGGCGCGCCCCTCGATCGGGTTGACCGCAGGCGATGGTTGGAACCCATAGGTTCCATCGAGTTGCATTACGTCAATGAGTTCGGAACCGACACTGCCATCTTCGCCAACGCGATCAGGGGGGAGTTCCACTTCGAGCCTGCAACGAGCATCCCCTCCGTAGCCAGGTGGGACAACGCCTGGTTCCCGTCGCAGAACGCGGCAATTGTCCTCGACCGAACCGGCGAGCTGACTCGCACCCTCGCGCCCTTTGCACAGGAGCCGCCTGCAAAGGACTCCCGAA
Organism: Actinomycetota bacterium; assembly: GCA_013694625.1. Lineage (GTDB taxonomy): Bacteria > Actinomycetota > CADDZG01 > CADDZG01 > WHSQ01 > JACDDL01. The sequence continues at coordinate 504 of JACDCD010000182.1, forward strand.
CGACCGCCGAGTTCGTCTCGAGGTCCTTGACCAACTGGACCCTGATGGGAGCGAACCTCTTGAACCGCGGTGAGTCTGCCGGTGCCTTGGCCCTTCTCGGCCGCGTCCACGTTGATGCTCTGAAGGCGGCGCGCATGATCGAAGGATCAACAGTCCATTGGCTTTCTCCCTCCCGGCATCTCGAGGACGACATCTCACCAGAGTCGTACGAGCGTTTTCGCACCTGTACGGCGGCGCTGGCCGAGCCCGGCCTCAGGGCGGCGTATGTGGCCACCTGGAGATGGGCCAGGGAGCTGATGGACGTTCTTGCCGCCAGACATGAGCTTGCTCTTCCACATGGGTTGTTGTCTCAAATCGACGAACGGGTGTCGTCCCCCATCCACCGGAGGGTTCTCGCGTCGGACGACGCTTTGGGGTCGCAGAGCCGGGTCACTCCACGGGACGGGAGCTCGGAAGCCTGACCTCCAGCGTTCCCTGGCGCTCGGCTTGGATCAGCCTGGGTATCTGCGAGATCGCGACCCGGAGTATTGCGGCGTCCGGCCCGCCGGACGTGAAGGCCGGGATCATCTCATCGAGCGTGACCACCGGCAACAGCTTCTTCAGCTTGGGCCGCTCTGGATCCGGGCGATTCCGAGAGACCCACAGCTCGAGCTGGGATCCCGGCTCGGTGTGGGGCGGGAGCCCGCCCTCGTTCACCTCCACGGCGTAGAGGCGGGTTGCGACCGGCCCCGTCTCAGCCGCGTCCGAGCGAACGGCGCCTGCCCCCTCCGAAGATGCGGCCGAGCCGGGGGGAGACGACTCGGACGCCGATCCGCCGGGGAACAGCAGCCACATGAAGGCTGCCGCCCCCACGCACAGAACTGAGGCCACCACGATTCTTCTGAGGTTTCTAGACATCCTGCGGGGTCGCCACCTCAATGGCTTTGGGCCGCGCTCCCGTACCGATCACGGTGACGACCCGCAGGAATTCTTGAAAACCGTTTGAGGGACCGATCAATGGGTGCACTCCGGCGGCAGCTCGAGGACCTGTCCGGGGTAGATGAGGGTGGGATCCGCCCCGATGACCTCCCGGTTGAGCCGGTGTATGCGAGGCCAGTAGCGGGCTATTCGACGCGGGTCCTCGGTACCGAGCGTTCGGGCTGCAATCGACCACAGCTCGTCTCCGCTCGCAACGGTGTACGGGTTGCCACACCCCACCTGTGTAAGCGCGCCTTTGCCTGAGGGATGACGCCGCATGGACTCACGCCGATCGGTGCTGTCAGAGCCTGCACCGGCCCGCATGAACAAGCGTTCCCCCCGGCGCGCCGGGTGGCGCGGGTGTCCGTGGATGCCGGGATGTGCCGCGACGACGGGGGAGAGGGGCGCCTCGGTCCGGACGAGCAGGCGAGGGGGGGGATACCCGATCGAACCGGACCAAGGCGGTGGGGGTGTCAGCTGGGTGGCGACCGGGGGCTGGTGACCCCGGGGCCTTGCCAGGGCTGGTGAAGCGACCATGACTGTGAGGCCGAGGAGGGAGATAGTCCGCCCCTGTGGCCCTCGGAACGCCCACCGCCCGAGCGATCCCAGTGCGCCCGAGACTTGCCCTGCGAGGTAGAGGAGAAGACCCAGCACGGTAAGGGAACCGAGCAGCAGCCTTAGCCATCCCTCGAGCGGAACCAGGATGCCGTCCATGGTCGACCCTTTCCTGTTGGCGTTTACTTACGTTTGACTACATATGCCTACAGGACAGGCCAGTGCCTGTCAATAGATTCACCCTGTTGACGGATGCATGAGCTTGTGTAATCATCCGGCTCGGACAAGCTACCTTGGGGAAGCAGCAAATGGCGGACGACGCTCAAATCGATAGATGGCTCTCGTCCCTGAACGCGACCTTTGAAGCGGCGGTGGAACGAGAGGAAGAGCAGGCGGCTGGGGATCTGGCTTTCAGCTTTCTGCAGGACCTCGGACAGGTCGAGACCCTGCGCCGGGGTAAGGCGGCCGCGCTCGCGCTAGCCGGAGGTGCAAGCCTTCCGGTGGCGCGGGTGGGACGGGACTACGTCGCCGCCGGTACCCCGCCGAACCTGATTGTGCCGCTCACGTTCGCCGTGATACTCATCGGCCCGAGCGGGCCCGCTCCCGAGATTGCGGATGACGGCTTGTTGCTCTTGCTGCGCAGAGCGGCTCGACTGGGTACCTACGCTCAGGTTGCGACATCTGAGGGGGAGTGGCAGGGCCGCATCGTCAAGGCCGCTGTGGACCATTTGATCGTCAACGCCTCAGGACAGAGCCTCGTCATCGGCAACGGTTCGTTGCGCTCGATCAGACTCCTTCGCGCGTGCTGAGCGGATGAGCGTTTACCCACTCCTCGGTTTCTCGCCGGAGCCGGTCCACATATGCGTCGAGCTCACGACGATCAACCCGCCAGATACCGCGACCACCGATCTTTATCCCCGGCAGCTCATTGGAGCGAACCAGCGAGTAGACCTGACGGACACTGACTGCAAGATAGGTCGCAACGTCATCGAGGGTGAGCAGGCGGGGCTCGACAACCGGTCGGGGATCTTCCGGGGTTCCGAGACTGGGCTCACTCACAGAATAAGGCTAGCACGTATGACTATCTTTACATGGCTTTGCCGACGTTTGTTGTTGTTTGAGGGGCTCCTGGCCACAGGTTCGGGGGAGGTGGTCGCATCGATATCGCACCGGCGCGCCGTCTAGCGGTTCCTGGGTGGCTGAATGCACGCAGCATTCTGGGTCTATTGCTCTTCTCGACCGCCTTCTTGGGCGCGCAGAGGCTGATTGCGGACGCGCGCGCGACTGTGCCCGTTCTTGTTGCAGCCAGAGATCTCCCCAGCGATTACGAGCTCACGGCCGCCGACTTCCTGCGGGCTGAGGTTGCGCTCCCACCGGAGTTGATGTCCCGCTACGCGCCGGCGTCCCGGAATCTCGATGGCGTTTTCCTGGCACGACCGGTGGCCGAAGGCGAGATGATCGCGCTCAGCTCGGTGGCGTCGGGCCGATACGCCGATGAGGGCCGGGCGATGACAATTCCGATTACGGCCGAGCATGCAGTCGGAGGCGACCTGCGATCCGGCGACCGGGTTGACATATTCGCCACCTTCGACGGCGGAGATGTGCGGGCGCGGACGGTTCCGGTGGCCGAAGGGCTTGAAATCGTAAGCCCCGTTGAAGCAGGCGGCCTCGTCACCGGGGAGGCGTCGGTGATCGGTGTCACGGTGGCCGTGACACCTCAGCAGGCGGCCGAGCTGACGTTTGCGATCCGGAGCGCCGAACTTGACGTCGTCCGCGTGGAGGGCACCGCCGGGACGAAGGCCGATACCGTGACTGCGCGCGACTTTCCATGACCACATTGCGGATCGTGACGCTGGCGGGTGATCCAGAGGCAGAAGCCTTGCTCGCAGGCCAACTCGGAACTCACCGGGAGCTCGATCTGGTGCTTCGCTGTGTCGATCGAGTCGAGCTGCTCGCCACCATCAGAGCAGGAAGCCTCGATGCGATTGTATCTGTGGGCGCGCCGCCGTGGCTTGATCGACAGAGCGCCCATGAAGCGGCGGCAGGTGGGATAAGGCTCGTCGGGTTGAGCGGCGATCCCACAGAGACAGAGCGTCTCGAGCTGTTGGGTGCCGCCATCCTGCCAGCTGATGCCTCCCCGGCAGCGGTTGTGAGGGCCTGCACCGACGCCGTGGAGCTCTCGCCGGCGCCGCTGCCCTCGACCCAACCCAGCCAGCCGAAGGGCAAGATCATCGCGGTGTGGGGACCCAAAGGCGCGCCGGGTCGGACGACCCTCACCGTGGAGCTGGCCGCGGAGCTCGCCAGCACAGAACCCGAGACTCTCCTCATCGACGGAGATCCCTATGGTGGCGACTGTCTGCAGATTCTCGGCGTGATTGAAGAGTTGCCCACCATCGTGTGGGCCGCTCGTATGGCTGCCAAGGGGGAGCTCGATGGTGCGCGTCTCGCGCTCGATCTGAGGCGCGCCGGGCGCTTTGGTCCCGTGCTCCTACCGGGGCTGCCTCGCGCGGAGATGTGGGCAGAGGTGTCGGACTTTGGATGGCGCCAGTTGCTCACGGTTGCGCGCGCCTCGTTTCGCTTCACCGTCTGTGATGTCGGGTTCTGCCTCGAGCCGGCCGACAGCAGCTTCCCAGGTGTTGGTGAAGGTAGAAATCGCATCGCGCGGGCGGCGGTGCGCGAAGCGGACCGTGTCGTTGCTGTCTGCCGCGCCGACGCGATAGGCGTCAAGAATTTTCTCTGGGGGTTCGAGCAGCTGAGAGAGCTCGGGCGCGACGAGGATGTGGTCATCATCGCAAACCGCGTGCGTTCCGCCGAACAGCGGGCTCTCGGCGATCTCTTCCGTAAACATCTCGGCAAGCGCCCAATCGCTTACATACCCGATGTCCCAATAGAGTTCGGTCACGCTCTGCGAACCGGAGTCCCCGTAAGGGAGATGAAGCGAGGATCGGACGTCACCGCCGGGATTCGCAGCCTTGCAGCGTCGCTGGGCGCCCGGATACCGAGCACGGGCATGATGGCCAGGCTCGCAGGAACGGCGTCGTAGATGACGGACCGGTCGGTCGGGATCGTTGAGCAGGAGGTTCGGGAGCTTGTTCGACGGCGAGGCATCGACCCGGCCCGTGAGGGCCAAGCAGGGGTGTCGAAGCTCATTGACGAGGTGTTGAACGATTACGAGATTCGTACAGAATCGAGCAATCTCCCACGCTTTTCCGATCGGAGTGCGGTGCAGAAGGCGGTATTCGACCGCGTCGCGGGCCTGGGTCCGTTGCAGCCGTTCATGGACGATCCAGAAGTAGAGGAAATTTGGATAAACGGGCCGGGCAAAGTGTTCTGTGCCCGCGCCGGTAGCCATGTGCTAACCAATGTCGTCCTGTCGGAGCAAGACGTTGCCGACCTCGTCGAGCGAATGCTCCGAAGTAGCGGGCGCCGGCTCGATCTGTCGTCTCCATTCGTCGACGCCACGCTTGCAGATGGCTCACGCTTACATGTCGCGATTCCTGATATAACCCGTAAGCATTGGGCCGTGAACGTTCGGAAGTTCATACTCCGTGCCCACCATCTAAGTGAGTTGGTACGACTCGGCTCGGTTGACGAGCGCCCGGCGGCCTTCCTCCAGGCCGCTGTGATCGCCGGCTTGAACATAGTGGTTTGTGGCGGGACTCAAACAGGCAAGACCACCATGTTGAACTGCCTCGCGACGGCCATCCCCGGACGAGAACGGGTCGTCACCTGCGAGGAGGTCTTTGAGCTTCAGGTTCGCCTTCCCGACGTCGTTTCGCTTCAGACGCGGCAAGCAAATCTCGAGGGGCGCGGCGCCATCGACCTCCGGCGCCTGATCAGCGAGGCACTTCGGATGAGGCCAGATCGCATCATCGTGGGGGAGGTGCGTGGCCAAGAGGCGCTCGACCTTCTGGTCGCCCTGAACTCGGGGTTTCCCGGAATGACCTCGATTCATGCCAACAGCGCCCACGAGGCGCTGACCAAGTTGACCACGCTCCCTCTCCTTGCGTCCGAGAACGTGAGTCACGGATTCGTCGTCCCGGCTGTGGCCTCGTCCGTCGACCTGATAGTGCATTTGACAAATGGCGGCAAGGGGCGAATGACAACCCACATCCTTGGAGTCACCGGGCGCGTCGAGGGTGAGCGCATCGAAACGGTCTCGTTGTATGCCCGCACCGGCGGTGGGCTACGGTGGACCGGCCACCAGCCTCCCTCCGCAGGCCGCTTCCACGATGCAGGCATCGATTTGCAGGAACTGCTGGCGTGAGACTGCTAATGACGGTGGTGGGTGCCCTTGGTCTGTTGGTGCTGTTCGACGGCATTACGGCGCCGGAACGCCGACGCAAGTCCCGGCTGCTGCACTGGTTTGACCGCTTGGCTCATGACTCGGGGATGCGGTCAATGACGGGAATGCGGCTAATCGGAGCGTCCGTTGTCTCGGGACTTGCCGTCTTCATCCTGGTCGCTGCCCTCACGTCTTCCTTGATCGAGAGCGTGGTTATCTCCGCAGCCTCAGCTTCCCTTCCCATGGCAACCGCAAGGGCGCGCAGCAAACGGCGGCTGCGAAGATTCAGGGAAGCCTGGCCGGACGCCATCGCCATCCTCATTTCAGGCATCCGGTCGGGTGTGTCGCTTCCTGAGAGTTGCGTGACGCTTGTGAGCAGAGGTCCCCGGGAGTTGCAGCCGGGATTCGCGGCCTTCACATCTACTTACCGTGCCTCTGGGAGCTTCCGTGCTGGGCTCGAGCGTCTGGCCGCAGACATGGCCGATCCAATAGCAGATCGTGTCGTCACGGCCCTGATGCTGGCTCACGAGGTCGGAGGAACCGACCTCGTCCGTGTGCTGCGAACACTCGGAGATTTTGTAAGAGAGGATCTGAAAGTACGCCAGGAAATCGAAGCGCGCTGGTCGTGGACGGTGACCGCAGCGAGGGTGGCTGCGGGAGCGCCCTGGCTGGTACTCGTGATGATGTCGACGCGGCCGGAAACGGCGACGGCCTACAATTCGCCCTCCGGCGTCGTTGTCATTCTGACCGGAGTTGCCGCCACTGCGCTGGGTTACGCCCTCATGCTTCGAGCGGCGCGTTTGCCTACTGAAAGGCGCCTTGGCGCGTGACTGCCGTGGCCGCCCTCGTTCTGGCCGTCGGAGTGCTGCTGTTCGTCTCCGGCTTGCCCACTCTCCGCAAACCCGGACTCGAGCAACGCGTCGAGTTCTACGTGAGCGGACTGCACGGACATCCAAGCAAACTGCTGGGGGCGCGGACGAGCGGCGCGACCGGGGTGCGTGGATGGGTCGAGTCGCGAGTTGGCCGTTTCCTGCCGGCGACTCACGGGACCCTCGAACAGCGTCTGATTGCTGCAGGTAACGGACGCGGCGGGGGTAGCTTCCGGATCGAACAACTCATCTGGGGAGTGACGGCCTCGGCAGCGGTATGGATACTTGTACCTCTCGGCCTCAACTTTGGTGTGGCCATAGATGCGCGCGTTGTGCCGGTCACGACGGCGATCGCTTTCTCGTCCGGCTGGCTGGGCCGGGATTGGTGGTTGAGCAAGCAGATCGAGGAACGCCGCGCAGTTTTGCAGGAGGAACTGCCGGCCGCCATCGACCTGGTCGCGCTGTCCATCATGTCGGGAGAGTCGGTTGCGGCCGCCTTCGCGCGTGTCGCCAGCGTCTTGGGGACCGGCTTGGGGGGCGAGTTCGACCGTGTTGTCTCCGATATGCGGGCGGGCGCGCCGGTTACCCAAGCTCTTGAGGCGATGAAAGAGCGTCTGCCGGCGGCCGGAATCGCCCGTTTCGTTGACGCCCTGATAACCGGCATCGAGCGAGGGTCGCCTCTGGCAGAGGTGCTGCGCGCCCAGGCAGACGATGGGCGGGAGGCGCGCCGCCGTCAGCTCCTTGAGCTCGGGGGAAAGCGGGAGGTTCTCATGCTGATCCCTGTGGTGTTTCTGATCATGCCGACGGTGATCGCTTTTGCTTCATACCCCGTTAGGGGTATTCTCGTGGCATGGCAGTCGCGGGCTACTACAGGGTTAGCAAATCGCGGGACGATATGTCCGCCCCTCAGATTTACACGGGTGAGATCGAGGCGTACTGCAGCTACAGGAAGATCCAGCTAGGCGAGGTTTTCTCAGACATCGACTTCTCGGGGCGCAAGGGAGCCAAGCCACGTCCCGGCTTAGAGGCCCTCCTAGAGCGCCGGACAGAGTTCGAGTCAATCGTGATCCCCAAGCTGTCGAGGTTCGGCCGCAGCATGAGTGATCTCGCCCGCCTGTTTGACTTGTTCGAGACTGACGGCATTGCCCTCGTGTTCCTTGATTTGAACATCGACACAGGCACGTCTCAAGGCCGATTGCTTCGGAACGTCATGGCTTCCTTCGCGGAGTTCGAGAGTGACGTGCGTTCCGACTACTCCCGAGCCGCACATAGCTACTTGGCCCGCAACGGGCGCCCCTCGAGCGGCCAGCCTCCGTACGGGTACCGATATGACCTTGACGTAAAGACGTTCACCATCAACAAGCCGGAGGCCAAGATCGTCCGAGAGCTGTTCACCCGATACCTCGCCGGGGAGTCTGTCAACTCGATCGCCCGGGATCTCAACCGGCGCCACGTTAGGACCTCTCGTGATGCCGTCTGGAGTCACCGAACCCTCTTGCAAATGATCGAAAACCCCTCCTATGCCGGGCACCGCCGCTACGATGGCGAGCTGGTACGGGCCACCTGGGAACCTCTCGTCCCCCTGGAGACGCACGAGGATGCGAAAAGGTTGCGCCGCGCGACGAAACTAGCAAACGGCGTTCCCCCTCGGGCCGGCATGGGGATGTACTTGCTTAGCGGCCTGATCGTATGCGGTGTGTGCGGGAAGAACCTCCACCACTCCCCCGAGAAACGCCTATCACCCGCGCTGTAC
>JACDCD010000184.1 GCA_013694625.1 Actinomycetota bacterium
ATTCCTCACCCGACTCGGCCTCGCCCACGACCTCGAAGCCGCCTGTAACCTCGACCACATCCCTGGCCGCCATGCGGAAGGGCTTCTGGTCGTCGACGATCACGACGCGCACCAGGTTCGCGGACTCCCCTCCGCCGGTCTGGTCGTGCTCGTCGTCAGGTGAATGAGTCATTGCATGTCCCTTGTGCTGATCCGGTATGCGGCAATCTTCGCATTGCGCCCCTTGACCTGTACAGGGCCAAGATCCTTCGCTTCGATCGGCTTCTTCAGCGCCGTGATGGTCGGGCCCGAAAGCACGATCTGCCCCCCGTTGGCAAGTTGTTGCAGCCTCTGAGCGAGGTTTACGCTGTCGCCCACCACCGTGTACTCGAGGCGTTCCTCGGATCCGAGGAGGGCTGCGGCAACCTCCCCGGTGGAGAGGCCGATGCCCAAGTCGAAATGGGGCAGGCCGCGTGGTGTCCAGGCCTCATTGAGATCAGCCTGGGCCGAGTGCATGACAAACGCCGCCTCGAGCGCCTGGTCGGCGTGATCCGGTTGCACCTCGGGCGCGCCGAACACTGCCATCACCGCGTCGCCGACAAACTGCATGACGGTTCCACCTGCGGTCACCACGGCGCGATTCATATGGGTGCGATGCTCGCTTAGCTGACTTGCCAGCACGCTCGGGTCGGACGACTCCGAGATGGTGGAATACCCGCGTATGTCGGACATCAACACCGTGACAGTGAGCTTGTCGCTGGAGCCCCCACGGCTTCCGTCCCGGCGGAGCTTCTCCGCCAGCCCCCCCGGGAGGAAGCGGCTCAGCGTCTCGCCCTGTTCCTCACGCTGCACGATTGCCTCGTGAAGCATCCTTAGGCGCCGCAGCGCTCCCTGCCGCCCTTGGCTGGCGCCGTCGGCGATCCGGAGGAAGAGGGCTTCGACGTCCTGTGCCACGGCCTCGGGGGGGAGATTGCGGGCCGCGGCGATGGCCTTGATCGGGCGCCCCTCGGCGATCTCGCGAAGCAACTCTTCTTCTGAGGCGGCCAGCTCGCCGTCGGCCGCCACCGGGTTCACCAGAGCCTCCACGATCTTGGGATCGATCATCGACCCGCCCGCCGACACCTCCCTGATGGCACGCGCCAGTTGATCGCCTTCGGCCACCCGGTCCTTGAGCAGATAGGCGTAGCCGGCCGCGCCCTCGGCGAGCAGTGAGATGGCGTACTCCGGGTCGTCGTACTGGGACAGCACGACGACCCCGGTGCCCGGGTGGAGTTTGCGAACCTCCTTGGCTGCGTCGATGCCCTCGCGCTCGAAGGCCGGCGGCATCCGGATGTCGGTAACGACGACTCGAGGAGCCGCCGCTCCGGCCCCGGACACGAGCTCGTCGTAGTCGGACGCGACCCCCACGATCGAAAAGTCGTCCTCGAGCGACAACAGAGCCCTGACGCCTTCCCGCACGATGAGATTATCGTCGGCGAGAAAGACGGTTATGGCATCCGGCATGGCTCCATTGTCGCGTGCGCGTCGCGCGCCGTGGAGGGGGCAAACATGTCAACCGGCGGTGGGGTCAGCACCTGCTCCGAGACTTGCTCCGAGACCCCGTCTCCTCAGATCACGCAGGCTTAAGTGATCCTCCGGAGACGGGTCTCTCCGCAATCGATAAAGGCAAATGCCAAAACACTTCCCTCGGGAGCAGGTCAGGTTCGGCGCTCTTCTAGTCCTTTGCACTTGGCCCGGATTGCTTCTGCCGCTTCTTGGAGGCTTGTGCGCTCGGAATCGTTCAAATCGAGCTCGACTATCCCGGCCACACCGCCGGACCCGAGCGCGACCGGGACCCCGAGGTACACATCCGAGATGCCGTACTGCCCCGTCGTCCATGCGCACGCAGGAAGCACTTCTTGGGAGTCTTCCAGCACTGCGTTCACCATCTTCGCCGCCGCCGCCGAGGGTGCGTAGAAGGCACTGCCCTTCTTGAGGAGTCCCACTATCTCGGCGCCGCCGTCGCGGGTGCGCGCGAACAGCTCCTCCAGAGCGTCTTCTTCGAGCATCTCGTGAAGGGGCTTCCCGTTGACCGTGGCCTGGCGGGGGAGGGCAACCATCTGGTCACCGTGTGAGCCCAACGTCATAGCTTCCACCTGCGCCGGGTGCACCTCCAGCTTGTCTGCGATGAAATAGCGAAGGCGCGCCGAGTCCAGCACCCCGGCCATGCCCAAAACGCGCTCCTTCGGGAATCCCGACACAACCGAGGCCAGGTAGGTCATTTCGTCAAGTGGGTTGGACACAACGATGATCACGGCGTACGGAGAATGGGCGGCGATCTGCTCGGTCACACTCGTCACGATCTCGGAGTTCTTGTCGAGCAGGTCCATTCGGCTCATGCCGGGTTGGCGCGGGAGCCCGGCGGTGATGACGACGACGTCGGACTCGGCCGTGTCCGCGTAGTCGTTGGTTCCTCTGACCCGGGCATCGAAGCCCTCGACAGGCGCGGACTGTGCAATGTCGAGCGCTAATCCGGCAGGCAGCCCCTCGACGATGTCGATCAAGACAACTTCGTCTGCGTAATCCCGCTCCGCGATACGGCGCGCCGTATTCGACCCCACGTTCCCGGCGCCGACCACGGTCACCGTTCTGCCCTCAGCCATGGTCGACTCCTCCCGACTCGAGCTTTTCGATGACACCGTCGGCCACCTCCGAAGTGCCGACCGCCGTCGGGTCGTCGCGCGTGGGTTTCATGTCGTAGGTAACGTATCTACCTTCTGAGATCACCGAGGAGATCGCCTTCTCGAGGCGATCGGCAGGTCCGACCTCTTCGAGGTGACGCAGCATAAGAACACCCGAGAGCATCATCGCCATCGGGTTGACCTTGTTCTGGCCTGCGTATTTCGGGGCCGAGCCGTGAGTCGGCTCGAAGACCGCAGCCACATCGCCGATGTTGCCCCCGGGCGCGACGCCGAGCCCGCCGATAAGGCCCGCCCCCAGATCCGACACTATGTCCCCATAGAGGTTCGGAAGCACCAACACGTCGTACATCTCCGGCTTCTGGACGAGCTGCATGCACATGTTGTCCACGATTCGATCCTCGAATTCGATGCCCGAGTCAGAATACTCCTCGGCCACCTCGCGGGCCGTCTGTAGGAAGAGCCCATCGGAGAACTTCATGATGTTGGCTTTGTGGACGGCAGTTACTTTCTTGCGCCCCTCCTTGATTGCGTAGTCGAACGCCCCCTTCACTATGCGCCTGGTGCCGGTTACCGATATGGGCTTGATCGAGATACCCGAGTCATCGCGGATGCGACGTGTGCCCAGATCGGCCAGGAAGTCGATGAGCTTCCCCGCCTCGGCCGATCCCTGTTCGAACTCGATGCCGGCGTAGAGATCCTCGTGGTTCTCGCGGACAACGACGAGATCGATATTCTCATAACGGGAGCGGACCCCCGGATAGGACTTACAGGGGCGCAGGCACATATAGAGGTCGAGCTCTTTGCGCAAGGCAACGTTGACGCTGCGAAAGCCCGTCCCCACGGGGGTTGTGATGGGCCCTTTCAGCGCGACGGAGCTGGTTCGAATCGAATGGAGCACTTGATCGGGAAGAGGCGTCCCGTACTTATCCATGACGTCGGTGCCCGCCTCCTGCACGTCCCAGTCGAACTGGACACCGGTCGCCTCTAGGACGCGCCGGGTCGCCTCTGTGATTTCCGGCCCCGTGCCGTCCCCCGGGATGAGGGTGACGGAGTGGACTCCCTGTGACATAGGTAACCCCCTGTTGTGCTCTAGGCGCAGCCGGAGGCCTAACCTACATGCCCTAGCGGCGCCGCTCGCCCGCCCTGTCCCGACGCCCGGGCCCCCGCCGGAACGCTTTGCCGGGCAGTTTCATATGCAGTCCATCTGGGGGCCTTGTATCCGACAACTTGGACCTGCACTCTTTGACCATGTTGTCAGTGGCCCTCTGGACGCTCGCCATCGTGGCCGTTCTTGATGTCGCATTCATCTGGTCGTCACTGGTGGTCGCAAAACGCTCCGACCGGCTCGATGGAGATCACCCGCGTCCCGCCGGCGCCATATCACCCAGACCAAGTGGTGCCGCCAAAGGGCATCGTTCCCAAGCGGTCTAGCCGCAAGGCTCAGAACGAAGGACAACACCTTTTTCTCAGCCGGTGAGCCTCACTCGCTCGAGCGATAGGCGAGATCAACCGTGTTGTGGAGCAATTGAGCGATCGTCATCGGCCCCACACCACCGGGAACCGGGGTGATGGCCGCCGCAACCTGACTTGCCCCCTCGAAATCGACATCGCCCGTCAGCCCTGTCTCGGTTCGATTGACTCCGACGTCGATCACGACTGCACCGGGGGCAACCATGTCGCCGGTTATTGCATGCGCGCGCCCGACGGCCGCAATAAGGATTTCGGCGCGCCGGGTGTGCCCGGCGATATCGGCGGTCCCCGTGTGACAAACCGTTACGGTCGCGTTGGCGCCCAGTGTTTTCTGCATGAGGAGCGCCGCCAGAGGCTTCCCGACGATGTTGGAACGACCGACGACGACAACCTCGGCGCCGGAAATGGCAAAGCCGGAGCGGATCAACAGCTGCTGAATGCCGCCGGGCGTTGCGGGGACGACCAGAGGGTTGCCCGACAGAAGCCGCCCCAGATTGGCCGGATGGAAGCCGTCCGCATCCTTGTCGGGCCGGACCGCCTCGACAACGCGGGCCTCGTCGATGTGCCCGGGCAGTGGAAGCTGCACCAGGATTCCGTGAATGGCCGGGTCGCGATTCAGCCCGTCCACGAGCTCGAGGAGCTTCGCTTCGGAGATGTCTGCTTCGATGTCATGGTCGCGCGCCGCTATGCCCGCTTGGGCGCATGCTTTTCTCTTTGCGCGCACATAGACCGCCGACGCGGGGTCATCGCCCACGAGGATGGTAGCCAGTCCTGGGACGACTCCCTGGGACCTGAGGGCATCGGCCCTTGCCGCGACCTCGCCTCTGACCTCGGCAGCGATGGCCTTGCCGTCTATGGTTTGAGCACTCATCGACCCGAGCCTACTAGTACCTCGTCGCCGGGAGCATCGGCCGAACTAGACTGCCGGCCAAGACCTGCCACCTGACGCCACCCCGAGGAAGGAACCTAGAATGAGCAAAGTCTCAGTCACCACGCACCTGACGCTCGATGGCGTGATGCAGGCACCGGGACATCCCGACGAGGACCCTCGGGGCGGCTTCGAGCACGGCGGGTGGGAGCCGCCCTACGCCGATTCGGTCATGGGCAGCCGGACAGCCTGCTGACTAGTGGCGGAAGTGGCGGCGGCCGGTGAAGACCATGGCGAGACCTAGTTCGTCCGCTGCCCCGATGACCTCGTCATCGCGCACCGAGCCACCGGGCTGGATCACGGCGCGTGCGCCGGAGTCGGCAATTGCATCGACCGCGTCCCGGAAGGGAAAGAATGCATCGGAGGCGCACACCGACCCGAGCGAACGTTCGCCGGCGCGTCTGGCGGCCAACTCGGCGGACTCGAGCCGGTTCATCTGCCCCGCCCCGATTCCGACTGCGGCGCCGTCCTTGACGAGCACTATGGCGTTCGACTTCACATGCCTGGCAACAGTCCAGGCAAAGCGAAGATCACTCCATTCCGCTGGGATCGGTTCCCGGGTAGTCACAATCCTGGCATCCTCGGCGGGATCGATCCCATCGGGCGACTGGACGAGCCAGCCTCCGGTGACGCTACGCAGGGAGGTGGCAGGGAGCCCGGGTTCGACGCGCATGACCCGCAAACTCTTCTTGGTTCGCAGAACTTCGAGGGCCTCACCCGAGAAATCCGGGGCACAGACGACTTCGGTGAAGACCTCGGTGATCGCGGCTGCCGTTGCGCGATCACATGTACGATTGAGCGCCACGATTCCCCCAAAAGCCGACACGGGGTCACACTCGAACGCCTTTCGATAGGCAACTTCCAACCCATCGGCCTGCGCCGCCCCACATGGGTTCGAGTGCTTGATGATTGCAGCCCCACAACCCACGATCTCAGAGACGAGACCGGTGGCTGCGTCCGCATCGAGAATGTTGTTATAGGAGAGTTCCTTCCCGTGAAGTTGGTGAGCGGCAGCCACACCAGCGGGCGCGCCGGTCCGGTAAAAGGCAGCCTCTTGATGGGGATTCTCACCGTAACGGAGATCCATAATCTTGTCGCCCGAGAGGACCAGCCGCTTGGGCCACTCGCCGGGGCCCGTGAAGTAGCTCGCTATGGCCGCATCGTAAGTCGCGGTGTGGCTGAACGCCTCGCCGGCAAGCTCGCGACGAAGGTCGATGGGGACCGAGCCCGTGGTTTTGATGGCATCGATCACGGACCGATAGCGCGCAGGGGACACGACCACGGCAACCGATGAGAAGTTCTTGGCAGCGGCCCGCACCATCGCAGGGCCTCCGATGTCAATCTGTTCAACAGCATCGTTCTCGCTCACGTTCGGTTCCGCCACGGTGCGCTCGAATGGATAGAGGTTGCAGACCACAAGATCGATCGGCGCAATGGAATGGTCGTCGAGCTCGGCAAGATGCTCGGCCTTGTCGCGATCGGCCAGAATGCCGCCGTGGATCTTGGGATGAAGGGTCTTTACCCGGCCCCCGAGGATCTCCGGCGCGCCGGTTACCTCTGCCACACCCGTCACCGGGATGCCCGCCGAACGGAGCGCCCCGGCCGTACCGCCCGAGGAAATAAGCTCCACACCCGACTCATGCAGGCTCTGCGCCAACTCCACTACGCCCGACTTGTCGTAAACGCTGAGGAGTGCCCTTAGGACCCTCATGGACGCTTTAGGGCTCCACGTGCGTGATCCCGCGATGGAGCTTGACCTTGTGCTCGAGTATGAGGCGGCACGCCTTGGGGAGGAGCCGGTGCTCGACGTTCTTGATACGGGTGTGCAGGGACTGTACGGTGTCACCGGCTTGGACCCGAACCGCCTCCTGCAGCAGGATCGGGCCGTGATCGACTTCATGGTCCACGAAATGGATGGTGGTCCCCGTCACCTTCACTCCGGCATCCAGGGCGTCCCGGACCGCATGCGCGCCTGGGAAAGCGGGCAGGAGCGAGGGGTGCAGGTTGATCAGCCGTCCGGCGTAGGCGTCGACGAAAGGCGGCGCCAGCACCCGCATGAATCCAGCGAGCACGACGACCTGCGGCCGGAAACCGCCGACACACTCGATGAGCGCCTCTTTCCAATCCTCACGGGCCGGGTAGTGGGCGGGCTCGATCGTAAAGGCCGGGATTCCCCTCTTGGCGGCGACCTTCAACCCCAAGCAATCTCGGTCGGCGATCACCGCTGCGACGTCAGCGGCAAGCTCTCTGCGGGTGCACGCGACCGCCAGGGCCTCCATCGCGGAGCCCGTTCCAGAGATCAACACCAC
The DNA here is from genome assembly GCA_013694625.1 of Actinomycetota bacterium. GTDB lineage: Bacteria > Actinomycetota > CADDZG01 > CADDZG01 > WHSQ01 > JACDDL01. The sequence continues at coordinate 7,368 of JACDCD010000184.1, forward strand.
CAGTCGCCCCGCCATTGCGCCAACTGTAGCGGCTGCGGGCCTTGCCTAAGTGCTTTGGCGCCGATGCCACGCGCTTACCTGAGGCCGGAGCACCGATCAGGGGGTCAGGGCGGTGGCGAGCTCGCCGATTGCCTTCGGGTAGCGGTAACCGAGCCCACCGTGGGTCCCCTCGAACAGCTCCAACGTGTGCTCGATCCCCGCCGAGGTGAGCTCTTTGGAGAACGCCTGCGCGCCGAGATCGAGGAAGTACTCGTCCGCCCGCCCTGCGTCGAGGTAGATGCGCTTCATGCCGGCAAGCTCCTCGAGGTGCTTGGGCGCCATTCGCACCGGGTCCCACCCGAGCCACCTCTGCCACACGTCGTCCGCGAGGCGCCCCGTCTCTATATCGAAAGGAAGCACGACGTGGCCCGGGTTGGATTCGTCCGGTGAATAGCACGCTGCCATCGCGTAGGTGTTGAGCGGAGTCCCGAAGACGTCCCAGTCGAAACTCTCGGCGCGCCGAAGCCGCTCCCAGAATACCTCGAAGGATCCGTCGAACTTGTCCCGCAGGATGCGTGCGGTGACGGGGAACTCGGTTTGGTAACACGCCTCGAAGAGAGCGTCGCCCGCGTGCGACGCGAGCCCGCCGAAGACGTCGGCGCGCATCATCGGGACAACCATCGCTCCGTAGCCACCGCTGGACTTACCGGTCAAGCCCCGGTGATCCCGCAGGGGGATAGTTGCGTAGCGTTCGTCGATGAACGAGACCACTTCGTCGCACAGGTAGTCCATGTACCGGCCGGTGGCGGCCGAGTTGATGAACTGTGATCCGCCGTAGGACGTCCACGCGTCCACGAACACGACCACGGTATCCGGCGTATCGCCCTCGGAAAAGAGCTGGTCGATGCGTTCGACCATGTTCGGTTCGAAGGCGGTGCGGTTCCACCACATGTCGAGCTGGCCGGTCATCCCCTGGATGACGTAGATCGATGGATAGCGCCGCTCGCCGGACTCCGAGTAACCGGGGGGCAGATAAACGTAGATTGGCCGGCGCGCCGGATCCCCGAGCGGGTTCTCGGCGAGCACCTCCGAGTCGATGGCGATCTGTTCGAGCCGCCCCTCCAAGGGCCACTCCCATGGAGAACCAAGAGCCGCCCTAGTTCCATTCGCCATGGAGCGATTCTAGGCGAAGACCAGATCCCTTAAGGGAGTGGGTCTCGAAACAGTTTCGGTTCTCCCGGATCCCGAGGCTAGGCGGCTAGCACCTCATCGTTCGGCCCCCTACATAGCACCGCATCGTTCCGCCCCGGTAGCTTCACTTCCAGCACCACATCGTTCCGCGCCAGGAGTCGGGCTCCGAAGCATCCTCTGCCCGACAGCAGATCGAGGCAGAGGAGATGTGATGGGAAGCGGTGAGGAGCAGGCACGCCGGGAGGCGGTGATGCGCGTGCTGGGGGGAGAACCTCCGGGCAAGGTGGCGGCCGATCTCGGCCGCAGCGACAGGTGGGCCAGAAAGTGGGTGGCGCCGCTACGCCCCCGCAGACGGCAGTTGGGTCAGGGATCGTTCTCGCGCTCCCAAGACACAGTCAAGCAAGACGCCCGAAGACGTCGAAGCGCATGGTGCTAGGGATCCGCGCGCGCTTGATGGCCGATCCGTGGGCCCAGGTGGGCGCGGTCGCCATCGCCTGGGAGCTCGATAAGCTCGGGATCACCCCTCCCGAGATCTGGACCATCGACCGCATCCTGCGCCGCGCCGGGGTCCCCAAACGGCGTGCGCGCCGTCGCTACGTCCCCAAAGGCACGCCGTATCCGGCCGGTCCGCTGCTCGTCCAGCCCAACGCGGTCCACGAGATCGACCTCGTAGGCCCCCGGCACCTCGCCGGCGCGGTGCCGTTCTACGCGCTCAACGCGGTGGATCTCGTCAGAAGGCGGGCGGCGATCGAGATCCTCTCCAGCAAAGAGGAATGGGAGGTCGCAGGGGGTCTCGTGCGGCTGTGGGGTCGCCTTGGAGTCCCCCGCAAAGGCGAAGTTCGACAATGGGCAGACCATCCAAGGACGTGGCCGCCAGCTCGCGGTGCCGGTATGGAGGTGCCTCGCTCGAGGGACCGGGGTGCGCTTCATCCCGTTCGCAGAACCGTGGCGTAATCCGGTGATCGAGCACTTCACCGACATCTTCGGACAAGCGCTTCTTTCGCAGCGAGCGGTTCACTGATCGTGCTCACCTGCGCCGTCGGGCGCGCGCCTTCGAACGCTTCCACAACTCTCACCATCGATACTCGGTACTCAAGGGCGCCACCCCGGACGAGTGGGGTGCCAAGCTGACCTTCGATGCGCGCTTTCCCGTCTCGGACTTCTCGTCCCCGAGCGCCCTGCCTCGGCGTGGCGTCATCGAGTTCATCAGGCTCATTCGTTCCGACTGCAACCTCAAGGTCCTTGGCTCCAAGATCGAGTTGTCCGACGTGCTCGTTCATCGCTACGTCATTGCGACTCTGCACGTACGAACCCAGCGACTCGGTCCTCCAAGCCGAAGGCCATCCCTGGCATGCAGAGCTCTCCTTCCCCTTGCGATTCTGATGGCCAGCCGGAACGATGTGATGCTAGAGATCCGGCCTGTGGCCGGAACGATGTGATGCTAGAACTCCGGCTAAGAGAGCCAAAATGATGTCCTGCTATGTGTGAGCTAGGTGCTTGTAAAACCTTTCTCCCCCATAGTCGTTACGGCCCTGAAGGCGGTCGAGTCCTTGCGAGTTCGCTCACCCACACGGCCTGATCGGGGAATCATCGGTAGACGAGAAGTAGGAGCTTACTCCTGTGTGTCTCCCGAATCTTGCATGTGTTTCTTCGGCGCTGGCAGAGGTGATCTCGTAGCGCATCCGCCCGTTTTCCGTTGTCTAGCGAGCGCACTTGACACCCACCTTACGACTAGTGTAGTTAAGTCAACTAGGGACATAGTTGCCCTCTTTCGGTTGGAGTGAGGGAGACGATGAGGCGGATTTGTCTGGGGTCGCGGTTGGTGAGACTGTCTAACGTGGCCGTTTGCAGAATGGGTGGTGGGGCTGGGGTTCACCTAGGTGCTGCTAGTAGGCCCGCATCCAGTAGCCGGGGACGTTCTAGGGGACGTCGCTAGATCGCGGTTCTCGCCTAAACGAAGAGAGCTCGCAGAAAGGT
>JACDCD010000186.1 GCA_013694625.1 Actinomycetota bacterium
GACAGTTGAACAGCCATGGATCGATGAAGTAGCTCATGTTGACGACGTCGATGCCGTGATCGCCGGCATAAGTCAGTGCATCCACTGAGGGCTGCAGGAAGAAGTAACCCGAGTCCTGTCCGGCGCGCAGGTTGACCAGGGTCACTTTCGGGGCCACACCCGCGATGCCCCGGTTGTTTATGGGGGAAGCAACCGTTCCGGCGACGTGGGTTCCGTGACCTGCCTCATCGACATCATTTGGGTCCTGGCACGATCCGTCGGGATCCTCGGCGCAAGGACCATCAACGAGTGGAATGTCATGCGTGAAGTTGCGGCTGAGCCTCTTGTTGAAGTTGGCCGCGATGTCGGGGTGCGAACCCTCGATGCCGGTGTCGATGATTCCGACCGTGACTCCCGGCTCGCCCTGCTGCTTGCTGTAGGACCCCTGGGGGGTCGCATCCAGCATGCGCATATCCCATTGGAAGTGACTAAGCGGATCGGAGCCAGCCTGCCGCCCTGCGCTACTCCCCGCGGATCCCTCGGCAAGGCCCGCATCCAACCGTTCAATATCGCTCTTGAGGCGCAACCTCGGCTGTGCCCGTCCGATCGTGCGGTCCTGCGCCGCACCGGCCAGCGCAGAATCGCCCGCAGCCGATGCGGCGAAGCTCGGATTGCGCGCCTTTACAGTCGCCACTCCAATGGCGGCATTCTCCTTCACAATCGTTCCGCCTGCGCGTTTGATTGCCGCTCGCGCCGACTCAACCGTAGTGCTACGAGCATACAGAACTACATAACGTTGTTGCTTGCCTTCCTCCTGAGCGGTTACACCCTGAGCTGGCAACAGCGTCACGACAACAAAGAGAGCTGCTAATGCAGCCACGGATTTCTTCATTCACCCTCCCGTTTTCGCCCAAACCAATACGTCACGATAGCAAGCAACAGAACGCAGGTGTGACACAGAAACTCAGGGCGGCTTAGGTTAAAGCCTTAGCTCGTCGAAGCCCGTGTAAGGTCGCAACGCTTCCGGGATGGCGACACTACCGTCGGCGCGTTGATGATTCTCGACCAGAGCAACGATGGTCCTTCCCACAGCACACGCAGTGCCGTTCAGTGTGTGCACGAGCCGCGACTCTCCTTCATCTCGGCAGCGCACCTGCAGCCGGCGCGCCTGGTAGTCCGTTGCGTTCGTCGCCGAGGTGACCTCCATGTAGCGCTTGGCCCCCGGAAGCCATGCCTCGTGATCGACCTTTTTTGCGGCCGATGCCCCCAGATCCCCGGCACACATGACGAGCACACGATAGGGGATCTCGAGCGCCTGCAAAATGCGTTCCTGGTTGGTCCGGATGGTCGCATACTCATCCCACGAGTCGTCCGGGTGTGCAAACGAGAACTGCTCGACTTTGTCGAATTGATGCACGCGAACCAAACCCTTCGTGTCCCGACCGTAGGACCCAGCTTCACGACGAAAGCAGGACGAGAATCCTGCGTAGCGCAGCGGCAGATCCGAAGTCGCCACGACCTCGCCCGAGTGCATTGCCGCAAGTGCAACCTCAGATGTCCCGGTTAGATAGAGGTCGTCTCTTTCACTCTTGTAAAACTCGTGTTCATCGGTGGGGAGAAAGCCCGTTCCGTACATTGCATGTTCACGCACCAAGACGGGAGGAATCACCGGAGTGAACCCGCGCTCAAGAGCAAAGTCCATGACAAAGCGCACCAGTGCCAACTCGAGCATCACGCCCATGCCGGTCAAGTAGACGAAGCGGCTGCCCGATGTCTTCGCGGCGCGGTCTCCGTCGAATAGGCGCAAACGCTCACCCAACGCCACATGATCCAGCGGTTCGAAGTCGTACTCTGGTTTGTCACCGACTTCACGCTCGACAACGTTGTCGTTCTCGCTCAATCCGTCTGGTACCGACTCGTGCGGGAGATTGGGAAGATACGCGACCGTTTCATCGCGTTCTCTGGCCGCTTCATCGAGATCGGGTTCGATCGACTTGAGCTCACCTGCCAGCCGCCTCGCCTCGGCTATCGCTTCCGGACGGTCTTGTGCTTCGGCGCGCCCTATTGCTTTGGAGGCCCGATTGTGCTCGGCGCGCAGGTCCTCCACCCGGCCGAGGACCTCACGATAGGTGACATCCGCCTGGTGGGCGCGGTCGAGGCCGTCGACCCCCCCTCGCTTGTCATAGAGGCGCCGTACCTTATCGGGCTCCTCCCGGAGCAATCTGAGATCGATCATCTGGCGCCATCCACGGAAAGTGTCGTGCGGAACTGGTGAGCTCAGCTCCCTGGTTGCATCTTACACTCGACCCATGCTCCCTGAAGAGGCCAAGGTCCTGCTCGAAGGTGTGCGCGATGGGGATTTGAGCGTGCAGCAAGCGCTCAAGGCACTGCGGTATCTGCCCGTCGATGACCTCGGCTTTGCACAACTCGACATTCACAGGGAGCTTCGGCAGGGAATGCCTGAAGCTATCTACGCTGCCGGCAAGACGCCCGAGCAAGTGGTCAGCATCGCAAGTCGGCTCCTCGACCAGAGCAGCGCGCCCGTCATCGCCACGAGAGTCCCGCCACCCACCGCTGCCCTGCTGCTGGATGCATTCCCGGGAGCAGAACACCGAGCTATTGCCCGCCTCGTGATCCTGAGAGGTCCCGAGGTTGGTGATGCCTCTTCGCCAACCGGCTTGGTAACAGTCGTAAGCGCAGGAACATCGGATTTGCCGGTTGCAGAAGAAGCCGCCATCACCGCTGAGACGTTCGGAGCAAAGGTCGAACGCGTGCACGACGCCGGCGTCGCCGGGCTGCATCGCATACTCGGCGTGCAGGATCTCCTGCATGACTCCGACGCTCTCATAGTCGTCGCCGGTATGGAGGGTGCGCTTGCGAGTCTCGTGGGTGGCATCTCGTCTGCCCCCATTGTCGCAGTCCCAACCAGCGTGGGTTACGGAGCTTCATTCGAGGGATTGGCCGCGTTGTTGGCGATGTTGAACTCTTGCGCGGCCGGAATCGCGGTGATGAATATCGACAACGGGTTTGGTGCAGCCGTGTTCACATCACGCCTGCTACGCAAGAAGAGCTCGTGACGCTCCTTTATTTCGACCCGTTCTCGGGAGCTTCAGGCGACATGATTCTCGGCGCGCTGATTGACGCCGGCGTCCCTCTCGATGTCATAAGGGCAAGCCTCGACGCACTCCCTCTGGATGGATGGACAATCCAAAGCACAACCGTCCAAAGAGGGGCTCTAAGGGCAACTCGAGCAGAGGTAACAGTCAATGAGGACAACGCTTCCCGCAACTACACCGACATTGTCACTTTGCTCGACAATTCACCGCTCAAGGAAAACGTTCGCCGGCGCGCCCTCGCCACCTTCGAGATCCTCGCCCGGGCGGAGGCGAAAATCCACAACCGGCGCGTCGAGCAGGTTCACTTCCACGAGGTCGGCGGAGCCGATGCGCTCATCGACATCGTCGGTGCGTGTGCGGCGTTGGAGCATTTGGCGCCCGGTCGCACCGTTACCGGTCCCATCGCAACAGGTTCGGGGATCATTTCGAGCGATCACGGCCAACTTCCCCTGCCTGCGCCGGCCGTTACCGAGATCCTCACGGGTGCGGTGCTCTATGGTCGGGGAGTGGGCGAGCTCATCACACCCACCGGCGCTGCCATTCTTGCCGCGGCAAGCGACGGCTTCGGCAACCTGCCACCGGCTCGATTGAGATCTACGGGCTATGGGGCAGGAGTCCGCGAACTCGATCCGCCCAATGTGCTGCGAGTCCTCGTTGCAAATGACATAGATACAGACGACGACGAAACCTTCGTCCTTGAAACCAACCTCGACGACATGAGTCCCGAACTGCTACCACATCTCGTCGACACTCTGATGGCCACGGGTGCCCAGGATGCGTGGCTCACCCCGATCCTCATGAAGAAGGGCCGCCCCGGCTTCCTACTGAGCGTCTTGACCACGACTTACGAAAGTGATCGGCTGCAGGACACCATCTACAAGGAGTCGACCACCCTCGGCGTGCGGAGGACTCGCGTCGGCAAAGACGTTCTCGCCAGGCAGTGGGTGGCTGTGGACGTGGCAGGCCAGAAAGTCAACGTCAAAATCGGGCTGCGAGGTTCACGGGTAACGACGGTGGCGCCCGAGTATGAAGACGCCCGGCGCGCCGCCGCAGCATCGGGAATGCCTCTCAAAGACGTATATGCGGCGGCGCTACAGACAGCGCAAGCCCAGATCCATAGGCCAGAGTCGTCTGCCCGGTGATGCTGAGGAAACCTAGGCCGAGGTCCCGGCAGCCTGATTTCGCAGGTAATCGAGGACGGCGCGTTCGATCCTAGCCCCTTCACCCAGACGCTCCTCCAAATTCTCGGTGCCGGCGTAGAGGAACAGGGCCTCCCCCAAATCTGAATCGAATCCCCGCCCTCGGCCGGTGCTGTACCCCAGCTTCGACAGCAGCGCCCTTACCTCGTCTGCGAGATGGGCCTCGAAGTCGAGGAACTCGAGTTCGTCGGCGCGCGGAAAGTAAAGGCGGTGAAGTCCGAGCAGACGTCTCAATTCGGGAATGGGCTCAAGGTGATCTTCCACACGAAGATCGACTGCGCGATCAGTGCCGCCTCCGTATCCTCCCTCGTCGCTCACGACAAGCACCGCTGCGCTCTGCCGGCCTCGCCGGTCTCCCCCAGCCGCATCTCCGGAAGCGAGGGCCTCCAGGAAACGCTCCGACAAGGTTCCGTGGGCAGCCTCGAACGTGGATGCCATCTCTGCGATCACCTCGGGGCCGGTGAGGATATTGCCCTGACAGCAGTAGCCATCCCCGATGTGGCCGCCTGCCCATGCCATGCACTCTTCACCGGTGTAGCTGGCGGCGCCCCCGGACGCATCCACCACACCCACCTGTCTGTGCCGGCGGTGGTCGTCGTCCCCGGTCAGAGCGGCAACCACGCCGTCGGCATCCACCCCGCGACGCAGCCGTTTGAGACCGTCGGGCCCGTAGCGCAGGTTTGCGAGGGCCTGCGTCGCGATTGCGCCCGCCGATGCCTCACCCCAGGGGACGGCTGCGCCCACAGCCAGGAATTTCGAGGCAACGGCAACTCCCCACTCGGCCCCGCCTGCAGGGGTGGGGTCCCAGGCAACGATTGAGAAGGTCATGCTCGGCGCTCAGGCGCCTAAGTCAATCCCGGCGGTCGGCCCGGTGGACGTGGGCAACGGAGTTGGCTCCGGCTCAGGAATCGGGGTTGGCTCCGGCTCAGGAATCGGGGTTGGCTCCGGCTCAGGAATCGGGGTCGGGTCCGGAGCCGGTGTGGGTGTGGGGTCCGGAGCCGGTGTGGGTGTGGGGTCCGGAGC
>JACDCD010000107.1 GCA_013694625.1 Actinomycetota bacterium
GTGGCGACCTCCTGTTCGACGCCCTCGAGGCGATTCGGGCCAAGCTGGAAAACGGGATAGGAGGCAAAGACAAGGCTGTCGCTCATGTGGTTCCTTTCGATGTCATGAAAGGGCAGCCTAAAGGGCGTTTTGGCGGGGCCTGGTCACGGGGCCAGGGCATTGAGAACCCGGCGAGCCGCCACCTCTGCGCCGGCCACGCAGTCGGGTATCCCCGAGCCCCTATAGGCCGCGCCGGCCAGAGCAAGCCGTGGGTGACCCTCCAGCGCCCGCTCGATCCTGGCGACCCTGGCTGGGTGCCCCACCCTGTACTGGGGAAGGGAGTCCTCCCAGCGCGTCACCTGCGCCAGCCTCGGTGGAGCGGTCGGGCGCAGGGCGTCGCCGAGCTCGCGTTCGAGCAGGGCCGCCAACCCGTCGTCGTCGAGGCTGAGTGCCGGGTCGATCCCGGCGCGTCCGACAAAGGCGCGCAGGACGATCCCGCCGTCGGCCGGGGCCGACGCAGACCATTTGACCGAGTACCAGGTACATGCGGCCAGCGCCCTCCCCTCCGAGCTGGGAACGAGGAAGCCGCTGCCGTGGGGGGGAAGGACGCAGCTCGCCGGGGGGTAGACGAAAGTGGCCACCGCCGTGGAAGCAAACGGAATGCCCTCGAGCTCGCGGCTCGCATCGCCGGACAGGCCCAGGAGCACCCGGGCCGCCTGGGGCGCGGGAAGGCACACCACGACCCCATCCGCATCCAGTGGGCCGTTCCCCTGCAAGTCGAGCGTGAAGCCCTCCCTGCGGGAGCTCACCCGGGTCACCAACGCGCCGGTTCGGATGCACCCGGGGCCCAGCCGGCCACGGAGGCTGCGGGTCAGGGCGTCGACCAGGCGCTCCATCCCTCCTCTGGGAGCCAGGAAGGGAGGTGGTTCGCCGGAGAGCTCCCCCGAGCGCCGCCCGCGGCGGATCCCCAGCAAGATGCTCCTGTGGGAACGCGCCAGCCCGTCCACCTTGGCGTCCGCAGCTTGGAGGCTCATGTCGTCGGTGTGGCCGGCGCGCCGACCCGCCATGAGCGGATCCACGAGCCCCTCGAGCACCTCGCGCCCGAAGCGGCGCCGGACCAGAGCCCCTACCGACACGTCACCCCCCCTCAGCGGGCCCGGCACCAGCACCTCCGCGGCGGCCCTCAGGGCTCCGATGGGTGACAACAGCCCCTCCCGGAGCGCCTGGACGGGCCATGCGGGGAGACCGAGGACCACCCCCGGGGGCAACCGCCGCAGCCTGCCTCCGCTCCAGATGTAGGCGCCGAAGACGTCCGGGGAGATGAGGTCCTCCTCCAGTCCCACCGACGAGCAGAGTGATACGAGCGCGTCTCCGGCGAGGAAGGCGTCGGGGCCCGCTTCGACCGGGACGCCGTCGAGACGGTCGGTTCTGATCACACCCCCGAGCCGGTCGCCCGCCTCGAGCAGGATCACCTCGATACCCACCTGAGCCAGGGCCCAGGCGGCCGTCAGTCCGGTGACGCCACCCCCAACGACCGCGACCGTGGGCATCAGCGCTCGGGCTCCGCCCCGCCCTCCCCCAGGGCCCGTCGCACGACGGTCGCCAGGACATCAAGGAAGACGGGGTCGTCATTGGGCGCCCGGGTGCGGGCGAAGGGGATGCCCAGCTTTTCGGCCCGGGCCCTGCACTCGATGTCGACGTCGTAGAGGATCTCGAGGTGGTCGGCGACGAATCCACAGGGGCAGGTCACGATGCCGGTTGCACCGGAGGAGTGTGCGGCGTCCATGACCTCGAGCACGTCGGGGCCGATCCACGGGTCGGCCGTCCGACCCGCGCTCTGCCACCCAATCATCCAAGTTGCCCGGTCGCTCCCGCTCCACCTGTCCCGGTCGCTCCCGCTCCAGCCGGCCCGGTCGCTCCCGCTCCACCTGTCCAAGTGCGCCTTCCGTGCGACCGCCTCGGCGGTTTGGACCAGCTGCTCGGGATAGGGGTCGCCCTGGCTCAGTATCCGGGCGGGCAGGCTGTGGGCGGTGAAGAGGACGGTGGCTCGGGTACGCGCCTCCGCCGGCAAAGAGGCGACGGCTTCGTGGACCCGTTCTGCGAGCCAGCCGATGTAGCCGGGCTCCAGGTGCCAGCTGCGGATCACCTCCACGATCGGCCGTCCGCCGGCCGCGTCGGCGGCAGTCCGGGCACGCGCCTCGTAGTCGCCGATGCTCATCGAGGAGTAGTGGGGGGCAAGCACGATCCCGACGGCATCTTCGATCCCGGCGGCCGCCATGGACGCCACCGCATCCGGGATAGACGGCGCCGCATGCTTCTGCCCGAGCCACGTTGGTATGCCTCCGAGCCTGCTCTCGAGTCCTTGGCGCTGAGCTTCGGTGATCTCGAACAGCGGCGAATGCCCGCCGATGGCCCGGTACCGACCGACGAGCTCGTCGAGCAGCTCGGGAGGAGGAGGGCGTCCCCTGCGAATGTCGGTATAGTAGGGCTCGACCTCATCGAGGCTGCGCGGAGTGCCGTAGGCCATGACGAGCACCGCAGTTGCTTCAGCCATCCCCATCCACCGCGCCCTCCCTGTGCACCAACTCGACCAATCGTCCGAGGACGCCGGGGTCGGTCTCGGGCAGCACGCCGTGGCCGAGGTTGAAGATGTGCCCGGTTCCCGGGGCGCGGCCCAGGACCTCTCTGGCCCTGGGCTCGATCACCTCCCAGGGGGCTAGGCACAGCGCAGGATCGAGGTTCCCTTGCAGCGCGACATTGGGCCCCGTCCGCACCCCCGCCTCGTCGAGCGGAACCCGCCAGTCCACTCCGACAACGTCGGGCCCGGTCTCCGCCATGTCCCCCAACAGCTCCCCGGTGCCGACGCCGAAGTAGATGCGGGGAACGTCCAGATCTGCGAGCCCGTCGAAGATGCGCCCGACCGACGGAAGCACGTAGCTGCGAAAGTCCTCCGATGAGAGCTCCCCCACCCAGCTGTCGAACAACTGCACAGCCGCCGCGCCGGCTTTCACCTGCGCCCGCAGATAGGCGAGCACGGACTCTCCGAGGCGTTCCATGAGCACTTGCCAGGCGGCGGGCTCCGCGTACATGAACGCCTTGGTGCGGGAGTGGTTCTTGGACGGGCCGCCCTCGACGAGGTAGCTCGCCAGCGTGAAGGGAGCACCGCCGAAGCCGATCAGAGGGACGTCGATGGTGGAGGCCAGGCCTCTCACGGCTTCGAGGACGTAGGGAACCCCTTCTTCGGGGACCAGCGGCCTCAGCGCGTCCACTGCGCGCCGTGAACGCACGGGCGAATCGATCACGGGCCCCACGCCCGGCACGATGGCGAGCTCGACACCCATCGGCTCGAGCGGAACCACGATGTCGCTGAAAAGAATCGCCGCGTCGACCCCGAGCCGCCTAACCGGCTGCATGGTCACCTCGGCGGCGAGCTCCGGGGTCCGGCAGATGTCGAGAATCCCGTGCCGATCACGGAGCGCCCGGTATTCGGGCAGACTCCTCCCGGCCTGTCGCATGAACCACACCGGGGTGGTGTCCACAGGCTGCCGCCGGCAGGCGGCGAGAAAGCGCGGCACCGTCTGGGCTGTCGTCCTGATCGGTGCTCCTCTCCTACCTAAAACAACCCCCCTGCGCGCCGATCCTAATGCCCTGGGGGAGCCTGCCCCGGCCTTCGAGCACGCACAGTTGCACAGGCGTGCTTAGAGTGCGCCCACGATGACCAGCGTTGCTCCCGAAGCCCGTGCCTCCTCCTCCTCCGGCCCGCCCTCCATTCCGGATCGCCTGTCCTCTTCGGATCCGAAGCGCACCTCCTCCGGCCCGCCCCCTGCTCTTCCGTCTTACGACGCCATCGTTCTCGCCGGTGCGAGGAGCCGGCGCATGTCGGGCCAGGACAAGGCCGAGGTCCTGGTCGGCGGCCGGAGGCTGATCGACCGGGCGCTCGAGGCGGTCTCGGGCGCGGACCGGACCGTGGTCGTCGGTCCGCGGCGTCCGGTCGACCGGGCGGTGGAGTGGACGAGCGAGAGACCGCCGGACGGGGGGCCCGCCGCGGCGCTGAGGGCAGGAATCCGAATCCTGTGCGTCTCGTCCGAGATCGTGGTCCTGCTCGCGGTTGACCTTCCGCTTGTCGGCGCGGCCCTCGTATCCAGGCTGGTCGGCGAGCTCGCCCACCACACCGGCACGGGCCCCCGCCCCGAGGGGGTCATCCTGTGCGATGCGTCCGGTCGCGACCAGCCACTGGCGGGAGCGTACCTGAGCGGGCGGCTGCGGGGGGTGCTGGCCCCCGGGGATCTCACCGGGGCCTCGCTGAGGGGCGTGCTCGCCCCACTCCGGCTGAAGCGCGTGCCTGAGGCCGAGGCGACACATGATTGCGACACGTGGGCCGATGTCGAAGCGGCGGAGCGAAACTCGAGGCAGGAAGGTGAAGGTCTTGGACGACTGGATAGATGAGGTCTGCGCCGCGCTCGGAATCGAACAGGACGTGGACGCCGATGGGCTTCTCGATGTATCGCGCGTTGTCGCTCATCAGGTCGAGAGGCGAGCTGCGCCGGTGACCACTTACCTGATCGGTCTCGCTGCCGCACAAGTCGGAGGTGATCCGGAAGCCGCCGCCAGCGCAGCGCGTATCGTGACGGCTCTCGCAAACAAGCGGAGCTGAGTTACCGAACGGTCGAGAGGGTGGTGAATGTGCATAAATCACGTCTGTCGCCCACTCGGCGGGCCCCCGGTTCCCCGCGGGCCCCCGGTTCCCCCGGTCGGCCCGGCCCTGAGCCCCAACGCCTCCAGCTCGAGCGCCGCCAGAGCGTCGTAGTCACCGGCGGCGAAAGCGCCGGCCGGGTCCGGTGTCGCTCTGCGCAACTCATGCAATGGGCGGTTGACGAGCGCACGGAGAGCGAACAGATAGAGGTCGCTGCGCTCCACCTGTATGCGGCCGGCTGCGCTCGCCTCACGAATCCATTCCAGACGCCATGGCAGGTAGCGGGCGAGCGCGTACACGATCGCAAGGCCCGCAAGCATGACCCCGAGCAGAATCGCGAGTTGGCTCACGCTCTGCCCCTGGCGCGCTCCGGCGGCGGCAAGTGAGCGGCCGGCGTCGGCGGCGGACCCGAATGACCGGCTGATCTCATCCCCGACGACCGGCAGACGAAGGACGGCTTCGGACACGTCGGACAGGGCACCGGCGAAATCAGAGGCCGGTCCCCTGACGGCGCGAAGGGGAACGCTCAGCTTGGTTACGAGCGAGCTCAGGAGCATTCCCAGTCGAATCCAGAGAAGGACCCAACCAATGAAGACTGCGTCGATCATGATCTGGCGTGTTCTCAGGCGCGGGGTATCTGCGTAGATTTTCATTGAGCCTCTGTACCCGAGTGGTGTTGAGACTGCAAGGGGGCGGCTTCCGGGCGGACAAACAGTGCCGGCACCAAAAGCGACCCGGCGCGCTAGGAGATCAACTTCTCGATCAGCTCGGTGTACTGCATGAGGCTGCGCGGGCCGAGGAACTCTTTACGAACGCGTACTTGCGCTTCGGCGCCGAGACGCTCGGAGAGCTCAGCGTCCTCCAGCAATCGCCGCACATCGTTCCCGTATTCCTCGAGGTCGTGGGGATCGTCCACGAGCAATCCGGTAACACCGTCGACGATCTGATCCTGTATGCCTCCGATGCGACTCGCAACCATCGGGCGGGCCTTCCACATCGCCTCTGCGACGGTCAGTCCGAAACCCTCTGCAAGGCTCTTCTGGACCACAACATTGGCGCGCCGCTGAAGCGCATTGACAATGGCGGCGTTCTCTTCGCCGTCATCCATCGGAAGACAAGCAAGATGAACGCGGCCCCTGAGATCCTCCGGGATCGCCTTCCACGCTTCCAGGGACTCAATGAGGACCTCGGCGCCCTCGGGGTCATCGGAGACCGCCGCCACCGCAGGTCCGGCGACGATGAGATGAGCGTCCGAGGCTGGGGCAACGTACTTCACGAAACCCTCGATGACTCCGACGGGGTCCTTGAGGCGATCCCACCGCGACACCTGAACGACGAGCGACACCGACGACGGAGGTGGAGGACCCCCGTCGAACATCACCGTTCGGCGGTCAACCCGGCCCGGGCTCCCATCTTCCTTGACGAACGTCGGGGTGGTGCTCTCGCCGTCGGCGATCAATCCGGTGGTGTGCAGAATCGCGATGACGTTGTCGGCGGCCATCTCCTGGTTCTTCGGAGAGAAAGCATCTATGGACGGAGCGATGATGTAGATCTTGGAGTCGTCCAGCTCCTCCCACGCAAAGGCCTTGCGCGAGAAGACGTACGCGTCGGCTTGGCCGACGTAGGGGCGCAGGAAAGACCATGCCCGGCGCGCGCAGTCGTTGGGTGTGTCGAGTCCCACATGACAACGCCAGATGATGCACGCTCCGGTCTCTTTGAGAGTCTCGATCAGGCCTGCGGTCTGGGGATCATGAAGAATGACGACATCCTCCGCCCGGATGAGCGGAGCCAGCTCCTCCCCGTTGGCCTTGAGGGCGGCCTCGTACTTCTCCTTTTCGACCGCCCCTAGCGGGCCGCCGTCCCCCTGCGCGCCATGAAGGTTGTTGTGGATCCTCTTGGTGATGTGAAAGAAGTCGGTGTTGCCTTGGATTACCGACCAACGAGCGTCGACATCGGCGCCGCGGGCGTAGGTAAGAAGCGAGCGCAGCATCTCGGCGACGCCCCCACCCACGGCGGTGGAATTGATGTTCCAGATCACCCTGCCCTCGAGGAGTGTTTTGGCGGGAGCGAACATGCTGGCGAAACCGGCGTAGGCTTCTGCACCCAGGACGGATTCGAACTTTTGCGGTGGCATGACCCCGACCGGCACGTGCATGATGTGATTCATCTTCCACCCTTCATAGCTGGGGCGCCCGGGGAACGGGCGCAGTCTGTCCCGTGATGGCTCCTTGGGGAGCCTGTTACCATCTTGTTCCAGCGCGGCATGTTAGCTCTGTCGGTACCCGGCGCTATCAGCTTGAGTCCTCGCACGGCACAGCCGATTGGATAACAACTCAATGTCAGACCCCCCGTAGTCCCTTAACGGTGATTGGAGAGAATAGTTTCGTGCCCAGGCTCTTTGGAACCGATGGAGTGCGTGGAGTCGCCAATGGCGACCTAACCCCCGACCTCAGTCTGGCGTTGGGGCGTGCAGCGGGATTCGTCCTCGCCCCCGGTGGCGGTCGCGTTGTCATCGGGCGCGACACCCGATTATCCGGCCCGATGCTCGAGGCGGCTCTCAGCGCGGGCCTCTGCTCTGCGGGTTGCCACGTCCTGCTCGGCGGGGTGCTCCCCACCCCCGCAATCGCCTTCCTGACGATTGCCGAGGCGGCGGCCGCCGGTGCAGTGATCTCCGCATCCCATAACCCGGTCCCCGACAACGGCATCAAGTTCTTCACTCCCGACGGTGTGAAGCTGCCCGCCGAGCTGGAGGACGCCATCGAGAACGCCATGATGGCACCCCCCAGCGATCTTCCGGTGGGTGTGTCGGTCGGGCGCGCCGACCTTCTGCAGGGAGGGGACGACCGCTATCTCACGCATCTGCTCGACTCGATCGACGAGTCGCTGCAGGGTCTCGAGATCGTCCTCGACTGCGCTTACGGGGCCGCTTACTCAGTGGCGCCGCGCGTTTTCCGAGCCGCGGGCGCGGACGTGAAGGCGATGCATGACGAACCCGATGGCTCACGCATCAATATTCGATGCGGGTCGACCTCTTTGGCTCTACTGTCGCAGGCCGTTGTCGAACAAGGCGCGGATTTCGGTTTGGCGTTCGACGGCGACGCCGACCGTGTGCTTGCGGTCGACGAGCGCGGCGACCCCGTCGATGGCGACCGCATCATCGCTCTATCGGCGTTGAGATTGTTCGAGCAGGGCAAACTGGACAACAACGTTGTCGTATCGACGGTGATGGCCAATCTCGGTTTCCGGCGCGTCCTGGAGGAGCGCGGGATCGAGGTGCTAAGTGCCCCCGTGGGCGACAAGTACGTCGCTCACGAGATGGCGCGCAGCGGCGCCGTGCTCGGAGGTGAACAGTCGGGTCACGTTATCTGGGCCCAGCATTCCTCGACCGGGGACGGCATACTCACCGGGTTGCAGATAGCTGCTGCCGTCTCCGCCACGGCAGAGCCATTGTCGAAGCTGGCCGGGCTGTACAGCCCCTTTCCACAGGTACTGATCAACGTGGAGGTCGGGGCGCGTGACGCTCTGGACGACGCCGAGGGTTTGTGGAGCGAGGTGCAGGCGGCGGAGAGGACTCTGGGCGCCGACGGGCGCGTTCTGCTGCGAGCCTCCGGAACCGAGCCCGTGGTGCGCGTGATGGTCGAGGCAACGGAGGCTGCGCTCGCGCAGCACACGGCTGAAGCGGTGGCCGAGGCGGTGCGCCGTCACCTCGCCTGAGGCCCCCGCGCCTGAGGCCCCTGAAGGGGTTTGAACGCGGTGCGTGAGGACACTGTTCCGTTATTGCGACCTTGTCCTGGCTCAGCGGGTATCCTTGTGCCAACGGGGAGAGGAAGCATCACCGTTCGGATCTAGCGCCAGGGCTCGCCTCAGGAGGTGGCGAGTCGACGAGGTAGGGGATCTCGGAAAGCCGGTGTAGAGGCCGGCTTACTCGGCGGGTGACCCTCGGCCGGCCTCGGTCGTCACGGTGCCGACAAACCCCGGGAGCGATCCCGGGACACAAACCGGCGCCGGCGTGGCCCTTCTCCCATCAGCACTGACACGCGCGCCTGAAACGGCGCGATGAGGGATGGAGGAGGCAACATGTGCGGCATCGTCGGATACGTGGGCAGTGGACAAGCACTGCCCGTGCTCTTGGATGGGATGGCCCGGCTCGAGTACCGCGGGTACGACTCGGCCGGAGTCGCAGTGATCTCAGGTGACGCGGTCACGGTTGTGCGCAAGGCCGGGCATCTCGAAGAGTTGACCAAGGAGCTAGCGGTTATGGAGGTCCTGGGTTCAACTGGTATCGGCCACACTCGCTGGGCGACCCACGGCGCGCCGACCGACGGCAACGCGCACCCGCACCGCGATTGCTCCGGAAAAATCGCGGTCGTGCACAACGGGATCATCGAGAACCACGACGTTCTCCGGGCCCGGCTCATCCGTGAAGGTCACAGCTTTTCCTCAGACACCGATACCGAGGTCGTCGCTCATCTGATCGAATCGATCATCGAGGAAGAGTCCTGCTCCTTGATCTCAGCCGTCACCAAAGCCGTACATGTGCTCGAGGGAGCCTTTGCCCTTGTTTGCATACGAACAGAAGAACCCGGTTGCATTATCGTTGCCCGTCAGGTGTCTCCTCTCATCGCAGGGACGGCCGAAGGTATGGGTCTTGTCGCTTCTGGCATCCCCGCGCTTTTGGCCTACACGCGCGACATCGTTTCCCTCGAAGACAACCAGATCGGGGAGATACGCGCGGGCAGCGTCCGACTCTTCGATTTTGAGGGTGACGAGATCCCGGTTAGCACCGTAAGAGTTGAATGGAATCTCGAGGCCGCAGAGAAAGGCGGCTACGAGGACTTCATGCTGAAGGAGATCTTTGAGCAGCCACAGGCATTGCGCGACACCATGCGAGGTCATTTCGACCGGCAAGGCCGGGTCAAGCTCGACGACGTCCACTGGAAGCCTGGAGTTCTCGAGCGCATAGACAAGATCGTCGTCGTGGCTTGCGGCACGTCGTACCACTCAGGGATGATGGCCAAGCACTCGATCGAACACTGGACCCGAATCCCCGTCGAGCTCGATCTCGCATCCGAGTTCAGATACCGCGACCCCGTGCTCGACGATCGTTCTCTGGTGATCGGCATAGCTCAATCAGGTGAGACGGCCGACACTCTGGCCGCCATCCGGTTCGCAAAAGAGATGGGTGCAACAGTGATCGCCGTAACCAACGTCGTCGGCTCGTCGATAACTCGCCACGCAGATGCAGTCATCTTCACCCATGCAGGTCCCGAAATAGGTGTGGCTGCAACCAAGACCTTCCTCGCACAATTGGTTGCTCTGAACACGTTGGCGCTCTACCTGGCACAGGAACGCGGCTCCATGAGCCGGGACAAGATGACTGAAACGATCGATGCGATGAACGCGCTCCCCGAGCAGGTGAAGGAGGTCCTGGCCATTCAGGGTGACGTCCGGCGAGCCGCTAAACGCTACGCAGGCGCTGCTGATGTCTTGTTCATCGGGCGCGGTGTCGGTATGACGGTCGCCATGGAGGGGGCTCTCAAGCTCAAGGAAATCACGTACATTCACGCTGAGGGCTACGCGGCCGGCGAGCTCAAGCACGGAGCGATCGCTCTCATCGAGCCGGGCGTGCCCGTGGTGGCCATAGTCACGGGCCAGAAGTTGTATGACAAGATGCTCGCCAACGTGGAAGAGGTGAGGGCCCGGGGAGCGGACACGATCATGGTCGCTCCGCGCGGCGACGAGCGGGCGCGGGCGCTGGCTAATGAGCTCTTCGAGGTCCCATCGACCAAACCGTTGTTGACTCCGGTCTTGGACACGGTCGCCCTGCAGCTGTTCGCCTACTTTGTCGCTAAGGAAAAGGGATTGTCGCCGGACAAGCCACGCAATCTTGCCAAGAGCGTGACGGTGGAATAACTGAGACCCTTACTTACTCCGGAGGAGATGCGCGCCGCTGATGAGGCGACGATCTCATCTGGAGTGCCCTCTGCAACTCTCATGGACCGCGCCGGAAGAGCGGTAGCGCGCGCTGCGATCCGGGAGGCGGGTGGCCGGTACGGGCGGCGCGCCGAGGTCGTGTGCGGCACGGGCAACAACGGCGGCGACGGATTCGTAGCAGCGAGGGAGCTTGCGCGGGCCGGTTTGTCCGTGCGATGCCTGGTGGCAGGCGACTTGGCCGGAATCTCGGGCGCGGCGGGGGAGCATCTCAGGCGGGCCGAGAAGATGGTGGAGATCCTCCCTTGGGGAGGCACCGGGCTCGGGCCCTGCGACGTTATCGTTGACGCGTTGTTCGGGACGGGCTTTCGGGGGAGCGCCGAGGGCGACGCCGCCCGCGCGATCGAGGCTATGAACGATGCCGGCGCGCCGGTCGTGGCCGTCGACATCCCTTCGGGGGTCTCGGGCGCCACCGGCGCGGTCGAAGGCCCTGCGGTGGCTGCCGATACCACCGTGGTGATGGCGGCCGAGAAGCTGGGCACAGCGGTCGGTGCAGGCTCTTCTCTGGCCGGCCGGGTCCAGATCGCCGACATCGGCATAGCCGTGTTGGCGACGCACGCCGGCATGATCGAGCGAGGCGACGTCGCGTGCTGTCTGCCGCGCCGGTCGTCTGACTCACACAAGAGAAGCCAGGGCGCTGTGGCCCTGCTGGGTGGCTCGGCAGGCATGAGCGGGGCGGTCAAACTGGCCGCCCGGTCCGCAGTGCGCATGGGGGCCGGTTACTGCACGGTCGGCGTAACACCGTCGGTGGAAGCCGCACTGTCGGCGGTCCTGCCCGAGGTGCTCTCGAACGTGGTGACCGACCGGGATGTGCTCGGTGCGGAGGCACTCGACCACTTTGCCGGCGTGATCGAACGGGCGACGGCCCTCGCGATCGGCCCGGGGCTTGGTACGGGGCCGGACCAGAGCGCTCTGATGGGAGCGGTTCTCGACCGGGTCGGGCTGCCCATGGTGATCGACGCCGATGGCTTGAATGTCCTCGCAGGCCACACCGACGCACTGAGGGGCCGTTCCACTGACACGGTGTTGACACCCCACCCGGCCGAGCTGGCGCGTCTGTTGGATTCATCGGTGCCGGAGGTCCAGAGCGACCGGGTCCGGGCCGCTCGTTCCGCGGCCGACCGCTTTGGATGCGTCGTGGTGCTCAAGGGCCACCGCAGCGTGATCGCCGAGGGATCGGGGCACATCGCGGTAAACCCCACCGGCGGGCCTGAGCTTGCCAGCGCGGGGACGGGCGACGTCCTCACCGGCGCAGTGGCGGCGCTGCTCGCCGCCGGCCTCCGACCGTTCGAGGCCGCCTGGTGCGCAACCTGGGTGCACGGCGTTGCGGGGGCAGTGGCGGCGCAGCGCCTAGGGGGTCCCGGGGTACTGGCTTGGGACGTTGCAGAGGCGCTGCCCGGAGCGATCACGGAGACGCTCGGGAGGGAGCCGAGTGGGTCGTGTGTGTGAATAAGTCACATCCCTCACCCACTCGGCGCGACTCTGGCCCCGGGTCGCGACCTGGGACGGATCTCAGCAAGGAGGAGATTCTCGAGCGAGGGCATCCGGTTTGGGCGGAGGTGGACCTCGGGGCGATTCGCCACAACATCGGGGTGCTCGCGCGGACGGCGCCGGGCGCCGAGGTCATGGGGGTGGTCAAGGGCTACGGCTACGGTCACGGGAATATCGCCAGCGCGGAGGCGATGCTCGACGGCGGGGCGACCCGCCTGGGGGTGGCGAGGGTCGCCGAGGCGCTGCATTTGCGGGAAGCCGGAATCGTCGCGCCGATCCACGTTTTCACCGAGCCGCCTCCGGAGGCGGCGGGGCTCATGCTCGAGCTGGACCTGACGCCGACCGTCTATACCCAAACCTTCGCTCGTGCATTGTCTCGCGCCGCCTGCAAGGCGGGGGCAAAGGTGCCCGTTCACGTGAAGCTTGATACCGGCATGCACCGGGTGGGTGTCGTGACCGAGGACGTCCCGGAGGTGTTGAGCGAGCTGCGATCTCTCCCCGGCATCGTGATCGAAGGGGTTTGGAGCCACTTTGCGGTGGCGGACGTCCCCGGGCATCCCTTTACTCGCAAGCAACTCGAGCTCTTCTCCGATCTCGTGGCCAGGATCGAGCGAGGGGGCATCGAGCCTCGCTTCAAGCACATGGCGAACTCCGCCGCCACACTGTCCGTGCCGGAAAGTCATTTTGACATCGTCCGCTGCGGGATCGCCGCCTACGGGCTGTGGCCGGGACGCGGCTTCGGGTCGCTTGCCGATCTGAGACCGGCGATGGCCCTGAAGGCGCGGGTGAACATGGTCAAGGCCCTTCCGGGGGGTGAGAGCTTGTCCTACGGATTGAAGTACGAGCTCGATCACACGGCCAGGGTGGTCACCATCCCGGCCGGCTACGCAGACGGTTACGATCGTCGTCTCTCCGGGCGCGGCGATGTGCTCATCGGCGGCAAACGCTACGGGGTGTCCGGCGCCGTGTGTATGGACCAATTCATGGTCGACGTCGGGTGCGATGAGGTCGCAGTCGGAGCGACTGCGACCCTGCTCGGGCGTGATGGCGGCGAGCACGTAACGGCCGAGGAACTGGCGGTTCACATCGGCACGATCAACTACGAGGTCACCACCCGGGTGCCCTCGCGGGTGCCACGCCTGTACCTGAACCGGCGGTAGCCTCACCTAGTCACCTCACCATCCCGTTTCCAATAGAAGGGAAAACCGTGTCCGACAAGAGAGTGGAGGCGCTCGCCGACATCCTGGTCGATTACTCGACCTCGGTGAAGTCCGGAGATTTGGTAGCAATACGAGCGTCCTACGTCGCCGAGCCGCTGATTCTCGCCCTGTACCAGAGATGCCTCGAGCGCGGCGCCCATCCGACGATCCGGGCTTCGGTCCCGAAGGCCGAGCCACTCTTCTACCGCTTCGCGCAGGAGCATCAGCTCGAGTATGTGTGGGAGAGCGACCGATGGATGGTCGAGAACCTCGATGTCTCGTTCGCCGTCATTGCGGACACGAACACACGCCAGCTTTCGAAGACCGACCCAACCCGCCAACAGATCTCTTCGCGAGCGCGCAAGCCGCTGCTCGACAGATATCTGCAGCGCGCCGCGGACGGAGAGTTTCGTTGGAACGTGACGCTCTTCCCCACCGAGGCGCACGCAATGGAGGCCGAGATGAGCCTCGCGGAGTACGAGGACTTCTACTACGGCGCGTGCCTGGTGGACCTGGCGGATCCGGTCAGCGAATGGAAGCGCATGGCGGAGCGCCACGCCAAGCTCATCGACTGGATGAAGGGCCGCAACGAAGTTCACATCGAAGGTGAGGGCACCGACCTCATTCTCGAGGTGGGGGGACGGGAGTTCGTGCCCGCCGACGGTGAGTGCAATTTTCCCGACGGTGAGATCTTCACCGGCCCCCTTGAGGACAAGACGCGCGGAGTAGTGTCGTTCAGCTATCCCGCGATCTACGGAGGCCAGGCGGTCGAGGACATCCGCCTCGAGTACGAAGCCGGCAGGGTCGTCAACGCGTCTGCTCGGCGGAACGAAGAATTTCTAATCAAGACACTCGACACGGACCCCGGCGCACGCGTCCTGGGCGAGTTGGGTATCGGCACCAACTTCGGGATCCCGGGCTTCACCGGCGAGATCCTTCTCGACGAGAAGATCGGCGGGACGGTGCACCTCGCAAGCGGGGCCTCATACCCCGAAACCGGCGGCGTCAACGAGTCGGCGGTGCATTGGGACATGGTGTGTGATCTCCGCAAGGGTGGGCGCATCACGGTGGATGGCGATACCTTGATGGAGGATGGCAGGTTCATGGTCTAGAACGCGCTCTCAGCGAGAAATGGTCGTTGCGGGTCGCGTTCGGGGAGCGGCATGACATGTCCGGCCAAAAGGCAATAACACCAACAAGGAGTTTGACCCCTCGGCGCGCCTTGCTTAGTCTCAGCCCATGCCAATGACCTACGGCCCCGAAAACGCGGTGCGGCCCGACATCGACGCCGTGCGGAGTGAGGCGCTTGGCTGCACCAAGTGCCGTCTCGCCGAGGGGCGGACGCAGGTCGTCTGGGCGGACGGCAACCTGGACGCGGATTTGCTGTTCATCGGCGAAGGGCCCGGCTTTCACGAGGACAAACATGGGCGTCCGTTCGTCGGCGCAGCCGGGCAGCTCCTCGACCGGCTGCTTGCCGAGATTGGCCTCGACCGGTCCCGGGTGGCGATCGTCAACATCGTCAAGTGCCGCCCGCCCGGGAACCGCGATCCGTTGCCCGATGAAATCGAAGCTTGCCGGCCCTACCTCGAGGCGCAGCTCGCCTACATGAAGCCCCGGGTCATAGTCACCCTCGGCAACTTCGCTACACAATTCATCCTCGAGGAGCGCATCGGCATCACCCGTGCACGCGGACGCCGCTACGACCGGCGCGATGCGACGGTGATTCCCACCTTTCATCCGGCGGCAGCGCTGCGGGGTGGCCGTTTTGGTGGGACGAATCCAATCGACGCCATTCGGGCCGATCTGCAGGAGGTCAGCAAGGCGTTGGAAGAGGCGGCTCGTGTCCGGCAGGGCGCGGGCGCCCACGCCGTGGGAACCGTAGACCACGGCGAGCAGCTCGGGCTTTTCTAAGCTCGCGCCGGCGATGCTGTCGCTCGTCACCCTGGGTGCCCGGGAGACGCGGTTGCTTGGGGAGGCTCTGGCGCCCGAGCTCGCACCCGGCGACATCATCGCTCTGGGCGGGGAGCTCGGTGCGGGAAAGACCGTTTGGGTCCAGGGGCTGGCGGCCGGACTCGGCGTGAGCGCCCGGGTGACGAGCCCGACCTTCACCCTGGTGCACGAGTACCATGGCCGGCACCGCCTTCTCCACGTCGACGTCTACAGGCTCGAGTCCATTGGAGATCTCGTGGACCTCGGGTTCGAGGAATGGCTCGAGTCGGATGCGATCATGGTTATCGAATGGGGTGACGCGGTCGGGCCGCTCCTTCCAGATCGCCGGCTCGAGGTCGACATCCGGCTCGGCCACGGGGCCGACGAGCGCGCCATAGATTTTCGTCCTGGAGGCCGTGAGTGGGTGGCTAAGCTTTCCCGGATGCGTCTGACTGCCCAAGAGATCCTGGCACCTCCGAGCTCACCGCCACCTCGCTGATGCTGGTCTTGGGAATCGAGACATCGACACCGCAGGCCAGTGTCGCAATCGGGTCGGAGGAAGGGGTGGTGGCCAGCGCGCTTGCTGCGCGTGGGCCGAACTACGTCGAGTTCCTCCTGCCGGCGATCGAGTTCTGCCTCGGCGGCGCCGGGCTCGTCTACAACGATCTGGGAGGCATTGCCGTCAGCCGGGGGCCTGGTCTGTTGACCGGTCTGCGCGTGGGAGTGGCCACCGCCAAGGCCCTGACGCAGGCGCTGTCGCTCCCCATCGTCGGGATGGGGAGCCTCGATTTGCTCGCTTACGAGCTCCGCTACTCGCCAAAGACGATCTGCGCCATGCTCGATGCCCGCAGGGGTGAGGTCTATTACGCCCTGTACCGAACGAGCCCCGGGGGCATTCAGCGAATGAGTGACTACAGTCTGGCAAAGCCAGAGCAACTGGCTCTGGGAGTGGCCGCTCGCAGCGACGACGTGCTTCTGGTGGGTAACGGAGCGCTTCTGTACCGGGATGTCTTCGTTGCCGCCGACGCCGGGGCGGAGATCGGTACGGTCAGCGACGCCTTCCCCAACGCTGTGGCGCTTGTGGAGCTGGCGGCCGCTCGCATGATGCGGCGTGACTTCGACAGCCTGACCGGACTGAACCCCATGTATCTTCGCCGGTCGGCTCGGCCAATCGAATGGGATCGGATGCGCGGGAGACGGTCGGCATGACCGCTCTGGCGCGGGAGCCGGACAGGCAAGCCGACATTGAGTTGGCCAAGATGCGCCGCAGGGATCTGCGCCGCGTGCTTGCCATCGAAGGAACGGTCTACCCCAGGCCGTGGAGCCGATCGCTGTTCCTTTCCGAGCTTGCGCAAAGGCACACCCGGACCTACCTCGTGGCGCGCCACGAGGGACAAGTGGTGGGCTATGCCGGGATGATGTTCACCAGGAGCGAGGCCCATGTCACCAACATTGCGGTCGCCCCGGAGCTGCACGGTGTCAGCATCGGCACACGTCTTCTGCTGGCTCTCGTCGTCGAAGCAATCGCCCGGAGCTGTGACACGATTTCTCTGGAGGTAAGGGTCTCGAACGGCGTCGCCCAGAGCCTGTACGAGAAGTTCGGTTTCTCGGTCGAGGGCGTTCGCAAGGGTTACTACGTTGAAACGAACGAAGACGCCTTCATTATGGTGGCCGACAACGCGCTGTCGACGGAGTACCGGCTTAGGCTGCAATCGATTCGCAGCGAGTTGAGGAAGGCGTTTCCCCGGGACACATCCGTTGAGTGATGCGGTCATCACCCTGCCCGTCCTGGAGCCGCAGGAGGCCTCCAGGACGGACTGGGACGACGATTCGCTCGTGCTCGGAATCGAGACCTCGTGCGATGAGACGTCTGCATCGGTGATCAGGGGCGGCCGCCGGATTCTGTCCAACGTGATCGCGTCCCAGAATGACCTTCACGTCGACTACGGCGGCATCGTTCCCGAGATCGCGGCGCGGGCCCACATCGAGGCCCTCACGCCCGCCATCGCCGAGGCGCTTGTGAGCGCCGACGCCACCTTGTGGGATCTCGACGCCGTCGGGGCGACCCTCGGGCCCGGTCTGGCGGGCTCGCTCCTGATCGGAGTCGCCGAGGGTAAGGCGCTGGCGGCGGCCCTCGGGATTCCGTTCGCGGGCGTCAACCACCTCGAGGCCCACCTCTATTCGGCTCTTCTCGCGGATTCGAAGGCGCGTTGGCCCGGTGTTGCCCTGATCATCTCGGGTGGTCATACCCTGCTGGTCCACGCCCGGGATGACGGCGACTACGGCCTTCTGGGGGGCACCCTCGATGATGCTGCCGGCGAGGCGTTCGACAAGGTTGCCCGTTTTCTGGGTCTGGATTACCCGGGCGGCCCGGAGATCGACCGGCTGTCACTGCTCGGCGACCCCGGGGCGATCCGCTTTCCCCGGGCGATGCTACGCGCGCCGGGGTTCGATGTTTCCTACTCGGGCCTCAAGACCGCCGTGGTCAACTACGTCCGGCGGGCCGAAGCGGCGGGGGAGGAGATTGTGGTGGCCGATGTAGCGGCGTCCTTTCAGCAGGCGGTGGTGGACGTCCAGGTGGCGAAGACGATCTCGGCAGCCGAGCACACCGGCGCGCCGAGGGTCTTTCTCTGCGGGGGTGTGGCCGCAAATTCCGGCCTGAGAGGTGGCCTTGCGGCGGCCTGCGCCGAGCGGGCCATCGACTTCCACGTGCCGCCGCCCGAGTTGTGCACCGACAACGCCGCAATGGTCGGAGCATGCGCCACGGCGATGCTGCGCCGGGGGCTGAGAACGCCCCTGGACGCCTCACCGGATCCGAACCTGCCACTGGTATCCCAGGCTTAGCGTTTCGCCGCGCATCATGGGGGCGCACCACCCCAGGGCCGCGCCGATCACAACCTGCCTCCTAGCGCCTTCTTTCGGCCCGTGATGGCCGGCCCGGACGCGCCGACTAGGCGCTGCCGCTGCTCGTCCCAGGCCGGGCCGTGCGGATCGGTGCCGTCACCCGGACCCGTCACCGGACGTCGCCGGACCCGTCACCCTCCCTTGCGGCCCGGTTGACCGCAGCCCCCCTCCGGTTTAGGGTTAGCACTCGGCACATAAGAGTGCTAAAGCGAATCCAGTTCGATTCAGGAGGTTGAACATGGCAACAGGCACCAAGACCAACGTGCGTCCGCTCGAGGACCGAATCCTGGTCCGTCCCGAAGAGGGTCAGGAAACCACCATCTCCGGCATCGTCATCCCGGACACGGCCAAGGAGAAGCCACAGGAGGGTGTCGTACTGGCGGTCGGCCCCGGCAAGCGCAACGAGGACGGCGATCTGATCGCCATTGACGTCAACGAGGGTGACCGGGTCCTCTACTCGAAGTACGGAGGCACCGAGATCACCGTCGACGGCGAAGACCTTCTCATCCTGTCGTCCCGCGACGCCCTCGCGGTGCTCGGCTAGTCACTCGAAGCCTTCGGGCAGCTTAAGGAGTACTGAATGCCAAAGATAGTCAAGTTTGAAGAGGATGCTCGGCGGCGCCTCGAGTCCGGGGTCAACCGGCTGTCGGATGCCGTCAAGGTGACCCTCGGGCCGCGTGGTCGCAACGTCGTCCTCGACAAGAAGTGGGGCGCTCCCACGATCACCAACGACGGCGTGACCATCGCCAAGGAGATCGAGCTGGACGACCCTTGGGAAAACATGGGTGCGCAGCTCGTCAAAGAGGTTGCGACCAAGACCAACGACGTCGCAGGCGACGGCACCACAACTGCGACCGTTCTTGCTCAGGCGATGGTCAAGGCAGGCCTCCAGAACGTCGCCGCCGGCGCCAATCCAATGGCACTCAAGCGGGGCATCGAAAAAGCCACCGCGGCTGCTGTCGAGGCCATCAAGTCACAGGGACGTGACGTCGAGGGCCGCGAGCAGATCGCCAATGTCGCGGCGATCTCAGCCAACAACGACAGCGAAATCGGCGAGATGGTCGCCGAGGCGATGGACAAGGTGGGCAAGGACGGAGTCATCACCGTCGAGGAGTCCAACTCCTTCGGTATCGAGCTCGAGCTCGTCGAGGGGATGCAGTTCGACAAGGGCTACATCTCGCCGTACTTCGTCACCGACCAGGACCGCATGGAGACCGTGCTCGAAGATCCCTACGTTCTGATCGCTCAGCAGAAGATCTCGTCGGTCCGGGACCTCCTGCCGATTCTCGAGAAGGTCATGCAGGGTGGCCGTCCGCTTCTCATCATCGCGGAGGACGTTGACGGCGAGGCTCTTGCCACGATCGTCGTGAACAAGATCCGTGGCACCTTCAAGGCTGCTGCCGTGAAGGCTCCGGGCTTCGGCGATCGCCGCAAGGCCATGTTGCAGGACATTGCAATCCTCACCGGCGGCCAGGTGATCTCCGAGGAGATCGGCCTCAAGCTCGAGAATGCATCGATCGATCTTCTCGGACAGGCGCGCAAGGCCGTCATCACCAAGGACAACACGACCGTTGTCGAGGGCCAGGGCGACGCTGATGAGATCTCCGGCCGTATCGACCAGATTCGTGCCGAGATCGATCGCACCGACTCGGACTGGGACAGAGAGAAGCTCCAGGAGAGGCTGGCGAAGCTCGCCGGCGGTGTCGCGGTTCTCAAGGTTGGCGCCGCGACGGAGGTTGAGCTCAAAGAGAAGAAGCATCGTATCGAGGACTCCGTTTCGGCCACACGAGCTGCGGTTGAAGAGGGAATCGTCCCCGGCGGAGGCGTCACGCTGGTGCGAGCGCGCGCGGCAGTGGAGGCACTCGACGTCGAAGGTGACGAGCTTGCGGGTGCCCGGGTTGTCTTGTCGGCGCTGGATTCACCTCTGCGCTGGATTGCACAGAACGCCGGTTTCGAGGGCGGTGTTGTGGTCGACCGGGTTCGCAACGAGAAGCCCGGGCACGGACTCAACGCAGCCACCGGGCAGTACGTCGACATGCTGTCCGACGGCATCATCGACCCCCTGAGAGTGACCCGCTCTGCACTCGAGAACGCGGCGTCCATCGCTTCGCTGTTCCTCACGACCGAGGCGGGCATCGTCGAGAAGCCCGAGGACGAAGTACCAGCGGCTGCCGGCGGTGGTCATGACCACGGCATGGGTGGCATGGGCGGAATGGGTGGCATGGGCGGAATGATGTAATCGCCTTTCCAAGGCGCAAAGGAGCCCGGCTCCATAAGGGGCCGGGCTCCTTTTTCTGACTGTCCAGGTGACGGTGCCGGGGCGTTCGGTTTTTATCGAGGGCGCGAAACAATCTTGGCCCACCCACTTGCCAACTCAGGGAGCGTTACGTAACTTGATACGTGCATCCGTTGAGCTGTAAACCGGCGCAAGCCGGGACGAAGGCCCAGCGGGTGCATTTTCGCGCCCGGCTCTATTCCGACCAACCGGCCTCAGCACGACCCAACGAAACACGGCCCTCCTGCCGTTGAGGCCTGAGCCTGTTATTCTTAGAGTGTCATAAGAGTGCACCTGAGAGTGCACTGGGAGTGTCCGTTGCGACGGACAGCCGCTTCCAATCCCTGACGTCTGAAATCCCTGAAAGATCCACCGGCCACACACAAGGAGAACCCATGCCGAACACCCTTAAAGACGTTTCGGGCTTCCCGCCCCACGGAGGCGCCCTGGAATTGCGTATGGCAAATGGAGACGAGCCTCGGGAGCTCAAGGCCATGGCAGCCTCGCTGCCCACCGTCGAAGCCAAGTCCCGTCGCGTGCTCTCCGATCTGGAGCTGCTTGCAATCGGTGCGGTTTCGCCCAACCGGGGTTTCATGACGCAGGCGGACTACAACCCCGTAGTGGATGAGATGCGGCTCGCAAATGGGCTCCCATGGAGCCTTCCGATCACGCTGTCGGCTACCGACGAGGAGGCCAAAGCTCTCGAACCCGGCAAGAAAGCGGCAATAACGCACGAGGGACGAACTGTTGCGATCATCGACGTTGAAGATGTCTACCGATACGACGTGCGCCATGAGGCCGAGCTGACCTATCGCACCACCGACGAGAAGCACCCGGGTGTTGCCTATCTCTACGAGCAAGGCTCCCACTACGTGGGCGGCGAGGTGACGGTGCTCGAGAACATCTTCCTCAGTGAGTTCGCCAACTACCGGCTGACACCCGTCCAGCTCCGCGATGCCATTGCACTGCGTGGATGGAAGACTGCTGTTGCTTTCCAGACCCGGAACCCGATACACCGCGCGCATGAGTACCTGACGAAGTGTGCGCTGGAGATCGTGGATGGTCTTGTGATCCATCCGCTGGTCGGCGGTACCAAGGGGGATGACATCCCCGCCGAGGTTCGTATGCAGTGCTACGAGGTCCTGATGGAGAAGTACTACCCGCCGGACCGCGTCATTCTCTCGGTGTTCCCGGCTGCTATGCGGTACGCGGGACCGCGCGAGGCGATCTGGCACGCGCTTTTGCGCAAGAACTACGGCATGACGCACTTCATCGTGGGTCGCGACCACGCGGGAGTAGGCGACTACTACGGGAGCTATGACGCCCAGGAGATCTTCGAAGAGTTCGATGCCGCTGAGCTGGGCATCTGGCCGCTGAAGTTCGAGCACTCTTTCTGGTGCAACACGTGTGAGCAGATGGCTTCGGCCAAGACCTGCCCGCACGGCAAGGAGGATCGGGTGTTCCTATCCGGCACCCAGGTGCGCCAGATGCTCACCAATGGTGAGGAGCCGCCGCCTCAGTTCTCGCGTCCAGAGGTAGCACGCATCCTCATCGATGTGGAACGCGCCAAAGACAACACTGATAACAGCTAAGGGCAGGGGGCAAACGCATGCGAGTGCTAGACAAGCTGAAGAAGAAGAAGGACCAGCGGAGGCCGGCAGCCCAGCCTGCACCCGCTGCGCCCAAAGAGCGTGGTCGTAAGGTCATGGTCCTGGGGCTGGACTGTGCTCCGCCCCGGCATGTGTTCGATGAGTATGCGTCCGATATTCCAAACCTTACGAAGCTCCGCGAGAACGGTGTGTGGGGCCCGCTCGAGTCCATCGTGCCACCTATTACCGTACCGGCCTGGATGTGCATGATGACGTCCAAGGATCCAGGAACCCTGGGAATCTACGGCTTCCGCAATCGCAAGGACCACTCATACGACGGTCTTTCGTTTGCGACCTCGTGGGCCGTCAAGGAGCCAACCGTGTGGGACATCTTGTCGGAAGCGGGCAAGGACTGCATCGTAATGTCGGTCCCGCCTTCCTATCCGCCGAAGGCTCTGAATGGAATACAGATCGGATGCTTTCTGACTCCGAGCAACGACGCCGAATACACGTACCCGAAGGAGCTCAAGGCGGAGCTCGAACAGAACGTGGGCGACTACGTATTCGACATCCGTAACTTCCGCACGGACAATACGCAGTACATCATCGATGAGGCGTACAAGATGACCGAGCAGAGGTTCAAGACGGCCGAGTACTTGTTGACGAACAAGCCGTGGGACTTCTTTGTCATGGTGGAGATGGGGCCCGACCGGTTGAATCACGGGATATGGAGCTTCATCGACCCCGCCCATCCTCGCTTTGTCCCCGACAACCCGTACAGGGAGTCATTGCGCGAGTACTACCGGTATCTCGACGGGAAGATCGGCGACATCCTGGACAAGCACGCCGACGAGGACACCACCGTCCTGGTGGTCTCCGACCACGGAGCGAAGGCCATGATTGGGGGCATCTGCTTCAATGAATGGCTGCAAGAGGAGGGCTATCTTGCCTTTGCCAACGATTATCCAACAGAGATAACGCCCATTGATCGCATGAAGATCGATTGGAGCAAGACCAAGGCATGGGGCGACGGCGGCTACTACGGCCGCCTGTTCTTGAATGTTGCGGGCCGCGAGCCTTCCGGCCTCATCCCTGAAGCCGAGTACGAGGCGACACGCGACGAGCTGATCCGCAAGATCGAGTCGATGGTCGACCA
>JACDCD010000193.1 GCA_013694625.1 Actinomycetota bacterium
GGAATCTCGGCGGACACCGCCCTGCGTTTGGCTCGGTATTTCGAGACCTCGGAGAGGTTCTGGCTAAATTTGCAGGCGCAGTTCGATCTTGACGTCGAACGCGATCGCCTGGGCAATCGGCTCAACCGGGAAGTCGCTGTGCGCTGCGCGGGCTAGTTACCCAAATCCCTCGGTAGTGACCAGAAGAGCATGAGATATTCGGCGATCGTCGGCGTGGGGGACCTTGCCCACTCCAAGCCCACTCCAAGTCGCTGAGCCTGGAGCCTACCAGGGCTATATACCAATTTGGTATGCTTATTGCATGGCAAGCGAACAGATCGCGGTCCGGCTCCCAAAAGATCTCCTTGAAAAGTTGGACGACCTCGTGCGAACCGGCCTCTACGAAAGTCGTGCGGCAGCAGTCCGAGCGGGCGTAGAGGCGATCGCACAAATTGAGCGACGGCGCGAGGTGGACCGGTCGATCATCGAGGGCTACAGACGAAAACCACCTACGCACGCCGAAGAAGCTGCCGCCCTTGAATCGCTTCGTGAAGCGATCGTAGAAGAGCCGTGGTGACTGCCCCTCGGCGAGGGGAAGTCTGGTGGGGTGAGGTACCCGATGTTGGTCGTCGCCCGTTTCTCGTCATGACCCGCGACGCTGCGATACCAGTTCTAAACTCCGTGCTCGCTGCGCCGATTACCCGCACAGTGCGCATGATCCCTACCGAGCTCAGGTTGGGACCGGAGGACGGCATGCCGACTGAGTGCGCAGCGAGCTTCGACAACCTACGTGTGGTTTCGAGGGAGCATTTAGTCCGGCGCGAATGCATCCTTGGACCGGCACGTCTCGTGGAAGCATGCGGAGCCATGCGGACCGCCGCCGACTGTTAGCGGACTTGCCTGTTGCAGCCGGCGCTCTTGTCCCTCCTTCCCCAGACGGCTCTTGTCCCTCCTCACCGAAGACCAGTCGTATCTCCGAAGGAGTAAGGACCGCTCCTTAGAGGCTTCGGCGCGTTCGAGATGTCGGCCTGGGCCACAGTCCGAACGGCCCATCCACCGAGCAAGACTGCGGCGCCGAGCAGGAACCAGTCGACACGTGCCGGAGCCACGATCCGGAAAGCGTGGTCGGTGCTACGACCTGGAACAGCATCCCCGCGAGCAGCGGTATGGCGAGTGGCTCAGGGATGGGAACACTTCTCCATCGCCAAAGGCGAGTCGTCTTGACACCCCTCCTCTCCTAAGGGATTCAATGGATCGAAGGCAACCTTCCGAACAGCCGCACGAAGGCGTCTTGGGCGAGATCTTCAGCGAGGTATCTATCCCCGGTCAAGAGATACGCGAGTTGAACCGCGTTGGCAGCGTGCTGCTGATAAAGGTCGGCGGCTCTACCTCTACTTGGGGTCATGGCCGCCTCGGATGTCGAAATGCCCAGGCCCGTCACAGCCGCGGGTTCTCATCAAGTCTGCTCACGACATATAGGCGATCGAGAACCCAAGGGGACCGCGCTCCAATTCTCAAGCGGCGTGACGGGATAGCCTCGCCTCAATGAATGGGACGTCACCGAGAGCGCCCCGTTTCATATTGTCATCCAGAGCGCCGCGCTGCTCTCAACTTTGAGGCGAGCTTCGACCCGACAAAGCGCGAGCTGACCATCAGGGTGGCGTTGGCCCCAGAGCTGAGGCATCCTGATTGGCCGCGCTCTCCCCTTTTGTTCGTGCCCCTAACAGGACACTATTCGAAGCCGACTTCGGTCGTCTGCTTGTGAACCTCAGGTAACGAGCGCGTCTATCCCCGGCACAAGAACGGTAACCCTGGCCCTCCGCGCTTCCGCCGCCAATCCAGTATCAAGTGTGCAGATGGGAATACGTCGAGCTGCTGCCAACACCAAATACACCGCGTCGTACACGGTGAGGTTCTCGACGAACTGGATAGTCCGGTCGACAAGCACGCCGCTGCTCACAACCAAGGGGCCCAGAGCAAGAAGATCAGCGACTCCGTCGACGAGATGCCGGCGCGTGAATCTCTTATCTGTGAGGAATCGCTTTCTCAGCGCGTTGGCCACCTCGAGCAAGCAGAGATCGGGCGTCCACAGTTCGACCCTCAACTCTGGATCGAAGAGAGGAGCAACATCGCCATGGGCCGGACCGGGAGCAAGGTACTCAACGAAGACGCTCGCATCGACTACAACGCCTGCCTCAGCGATCTCGATCTTCCCTGACCAGCTTTGTGGCGCCGCGGGACATGACCCCCGCTGACCTTCGACGTGCTGCTACTCGCCGAGCCACTCCCGCCCGATCGACGAGTGAGTCGGCAAG
>JACDCD010000009.1 GCA_013694625.1 Actinomycetota bacterium
AACGCATCCCGGGGCGGAGGCCGAGCTTGCGGCAGATCAAGTCGTACTTGGCGATCTGTGCGTCGTCCAACCCCATGCCCTCATGTGCGAAGTAGCCACACGAGTAGGTCATGGTCGGGCCCAGAACCAGGCGGTAGAAGTCGTTGGAGACGTCGTAGTGATGCCGAACCGCCCGGGCGTCCCGGCGCAACGAGTGCCGAGGTCCGCCCAGACCGACTTCCTCAGGGGGAGGCGCCGGTGGGCGCCCGACCAGACGCAGATCGGCCGCTGACTTCAACGCGTGCAGCCAGCCCTTCACCCCCATGCCGAGATCATCGGTGTGCCTCTCGTTCTCCATGGTGTCGCGAATGTTCAGCGCCGCGTAGATGTCGCCCTCGATATCAAGCTCGCCGGCGACGTAGGCTCGACCCAAACCCACTTCGTTGGGGGCGGTTAGCAGGCGGCGAAGCGCCTCGGGCGACCGGATGACCAGCCTGGCGGCCCCGTGCTTCGGGCCGAGGCGGCTCCCGTCCCATGCTTTGACCTCGAGTGGCATCTCCGCCCCGAAGAAGAACCTCATCAGGGGCAGGAGCCGCTCCGCCACGGAACCCGTCTGTGTCACTTCGCCCCCTCTTGCCGCACTCCACTAGCAGGTCAAGTCTCCCCCACTCCGGGGGTATCTAGGGACGGAGGGGCGCGTCCCGTGCAGCAAGTGCCGCACCTACGATGCCGGCGTTGTTGAGCAGGCGCGCCGGGACAACCTCACAGCGGACATCGAGCAGCGGGAGGAACTTCGAGCTTTTCTTGCTAACGCCGCCGCCGAGAATGATCAGATCCGGCCACAGAAGCGCGTCGAGTCGCTGCAGGTAGACGCTCAGCCTCTTGGCCCACTTCCCCCACGAGAGATCTTCCTCCTGACGAGCCCGGTCCGAGGCCTTCGTCTCGGCGTCATTGCCGTCGATCTCGAGGTGGCCCAGCTCGGAATTGGGCACGAGCTTGCCGTCCAGGAACACAGCGCTGCCCAAGCCGGTCCCCAGGGTGATCATCACCACTACCCCGGCGCGGTCCCGCCCGGCGCCGTAACCCATCTCGGCGATCCCGGCTGCATCGGCGTCGTTCACGATAGTGACCCGCAGACCGGTTGCTTTCGCCAGCAGGGTCCGGGCATCAGTCCCGATCCAGGACTCGTCGACATTGGCGGCGGTGCAGGTGAAGCCATCCTTGACGACTGCCGGAAAGGTGCACCCGATCGGCCCATCCCAACTGAAGTGAGCTGCGACCTCGCCGACCACCTTGGCCACTGCCTTGG
Organism: Actinomycetota bacterium; assembly: GCA_013694625.1. GTDB lineage: Bacteria > Actinomycetota > CADDZG01 > CADDZG01 > WHSQ01 > JACDDL01. Next base: position 1,289 of record JACDCD010000009.1, read on the forward strand.
GCATGGCCTGGTGGGGAGTGGGGACGCGGTGGCGCTCGGCCGTCAGCTCGCCGCGGCTCAGATCGACCGGCGCACCCTTGATCCCAGAACCGCCGATGTCGATGCCTAAGCCGTCCATTCCGGGTTATCCCTCCTGTTGCCGCTGTCATGGTCCAAGAGCTCAAGCTTAGAGGCCGCTGCCTGGTCGAGCACCAGGGTCGCGTTCCCGGTGGCCACGCGTGATGCAGGGAGCCGGGAATCGCCTGCCACCAATCCTTCCACTGCATCTGCCTTGCTCTCGCCGCTGACCAGCCACAGGATCCGGCGCGCTCGGTTCACTACAGGGGGGGTCAACGTCATTCGCCGATGTCCCCGGTAAGGGCCCACGACAACAACGTCCACATCACCGGCATCGGCCACCGGGTCGCCCGGGGGCCACGACGCCGTATGACCGTCGCCGCCCAGGCCCAGATGGACAAGGTCGAGGCGCCCATCCGATCCGGTCGGCGCCGCCAGCTCGCCCGCATAGCTCCTACAGGCTTCCGCCAGATCCGGCGCGGTCACCGGCATCAGATGCACATTGTCGGGCGGGATCTCGATGCGGCCGACGAGGTGCTCGAGCAGGTCGGTGGCGTTGCGATCCGAGTCGCCGTCGGGAACGATACGCTCGTCAACTTGAAAAACATGGATACGGCCCCACGGGAGATCCCGGCGAGCCAGGTGGTCGAGCATGACCGCAGGCGTGCTCCCGCCGCTCAGCGCGACGGCAAAGGCGCCCCGGTCGGCGATGCTGGCTTGGGCCTGCGCGGCAACGATACCGGCGGCTCTGAACGCGAGCGCCCCGGCGTCAGGCTCCAGCTCCAACCTCAGCGGCATCGCGTAGGGAGATCCTTTCGATCAAACGGACGACTGGAGGACAAGATATGACGGAACGAGTGAGGTTTCACTTTGACCCCGGCTGCCCGTGGGCGTGGCAGGGTTCCAAGTGGATTCGCGAGGTCGCAGACCAAACGGAAATCGAGATCGACTGGCGCCTCTTCAGCCTTGCTCTCATCAACGACCCCGACGCCGATCCCTTGTCGGATGAGCATGCCAAGAGCACCGTCGCCCTGCGGTCTCTGGTACTCGCGCGCCGGGCCGCAGGCAACGAAGGAGTCGGGCGCGCCTATCAGGCTATGGGGTCGCTCACCTTCGAGCGCGACGTCCGGTTGTCTCTCGAGGCTGTGCAAGCCGCGCTCGAGGTGGCCGGCCTTGGGCACTCCATGGTGGACGAGGCCATGGAAGACGCCTCGACGATGGAGGACGTTCACGCCGAGCACCTTTCGGCAGTAGAGCAGGTCGGCTGCTTCGGGGTGCCGACCATTGTGCTCGAGTCGGGCAAAGGCATCTTCGGTCCCGTGATGGCCCATGCTCCCGAGGGCCGGGAGGCCGTCGAGCTGTGGGGTCGGGTCCGCTGGCTCATCGAACGGGACGAATTCTTCGAGCTGAAGCGGGAGCGGGACCGGAAACCCGGGTAAACCCCACGGGATCGAAGGGGGCCCGGCCCGGTGGTGACTCCAGGTTCATAGGGTCCAAGGGAGTAACGGGTGATGCCGGGACCACGCTATATGCGGTCGATCTCAAACCAAACGCATGTGTGGCCATCGTGTGCAACTCCCCAGCGGTCGGTCAGATGGTCGATCAGGTGCAGCCCCCATCCACCACCCATGTCGGCACCGACAGTCCTCCCGGCCACCCGGAAGCCCGGGCCTTGATCGTGCACCTCCACCCGCACCAACTCGTTTCGAGTGGTGAGATGGAGATCGATCCACCCACTCTGAGATACGCCTGCATGACGGTAGCTGTTGGTCACGAGCTCGGTTACCAAGAGGAGAATGTCCTCCACCACATCCGGGGCCGCCAGCTTTAGCGGATAGATCGCGTGGCGGGCCATACCGGCTGCCTGGGCGCTGCTGGGCAGCCTCAGCTCCATCTCGGTGTTGCTTACATCGCTCTGCACTGTCCTGCTCATGCCGGGTACCACTTTCTTTTGAGCCCTTTACCCCTGTTCGGCGGCCTATAAGCGTTTCGGACTTCGCAGACGAACCCGACCCTGCTAGTATCGCTTGCGGGTTAAGTCGCAGCCCGGAGCACCGGCAAAAAGGGCTTACGTGGCCGTTCCCAATCCCTGGTGCGGGTGCGGCCAATAACCCTGCTTCAAACGAAAGGGCTGCGGATTGAACGACACCTTCTTGGTCTCCGTGCAGCATCTGGACGGCGCCGGCGCAAGAATCATGTGCGTCGGCGAGCTGGATGTTGCAACCACAGATTCTTTGGGGCGGGCAATCGAACAAGCCATTGCGACTGCTCCCGCCTTTCTCATGATCGACTGCACCGGTCTTACATTCATATCCATCGACGGATTGCGTCTTCTCCTTGACACCGCAGAGCGGTGTCAAGCGGCGGGCATGGCCATCACCGTCGATCTCGATTCCAATGGACGGCGGTTGCTCGAGGCGTTGGAGTACCCTCAAACCCTAGTCAGCGCGGGGTTCCAGTCGTAAGCTGGGTCGCCGGCCCTCCACTAACCGTTTTGGAAGCCAAAGGTGCACGCGAGGGCCCCTGCCTGGACTCCTTGAGAAAGGGAGACATCAACATCATCCGCCTTGTCCGTCAGGAAGATCGCTGGCCGCGTTTTGTAGATCAAGCCGCAGCAGCGGGGCTGGCAAGCAGCGCATCTCTGCCATTGAGGGTGAGAGACAAGACGATCGACGCGCTTAACTGTTACTCGACATCAACTGAATCGTTATGACCGAGGTCGTCGACGTCGTCGTGGAAGTCCCCAAGGGGAGCCGGAACAAGTACGAATTCGATCATGAGCGCCAGGTCATCCGGTTGGATCGCCGCCTCTTCTCGGCTATGAGCTACCCCGCCGACTACGGCTTCGTCCCCGATACGCTGGCCGAAGACGAGGATCCACTCGACGCACTCGTACTCGTGGACGACCCGAGCTTCCCGGGCTGTTGGGTGCGCGCCCGGCCTTTGGGAGTCTTCTTCATGGAAGACGAAAAGGGCCGCGACGCCAAGGTCATCTGCGTTCTCGATGGCGATCCCCTCTATAAGGAAGTCAACAGCCTCGATGAGCTTCCCGAGGCACTGCTTTCAGAAATCCAGCACTTCTTCGATGTCTACAAGACGCTCGAACCGGACAAGAAAACCTCCACCGTCGGCTATGCGGGGCTCGAGGCCGCTCTCAAGGAGATCAGAGAGGCGCGCGATCGCTTCGTCGCCCCGCGCGATAAAACTTCACCGCTCGAGTGACGTCTTCCACAAGCAGCCGTACGTGTGTCAACCGCATGGGTGCTCCTCCCACCTTGTTGTATGAAAACCGGCCGGGTCAGGAAACGACCGAGGCGCGAGCGTAACCGCCGAGCACGAGGTCCCAGCCTGAGACGTAGCTCTTGCGGATCGCACTCGCTTCGGCGTCGAGCCGTTCCCAGCCACGGCGACCAGAGGGCGGCTGGAGTGGTGCTCAGGCGGTCCGTTGGCGGGAGTGCAGTCCGGCCCCCACGCCAACCATGAGCATGCTGAGCAGAAACAGCATGTAGACCGTGGACTGTGGCGCGCCCCAGTCGACGGTGTCGAAGTAGCGCGCAACGGCGATGAGCTCCAGCACCGACAGCACGATGTAGCTCTGAGTCGCAACACGCACCCTCGCGAGGCAGTTCTCCCTTACACAATGGGCGGCTGCGAGACCCAAGGCGAAGACCCACGCGCCGACTGCCCGGCCGGTCAGCGGAGTCAAGGGCCACGGCCAGAGCGCTCCAGCACTCTTGGGGGCGAGCAACAGATAAGCGCCGAGAGGCAGCATCACGGCGGCGTGGACCACCAGAAACGCGGCGATCCAGCGCGGGAGCGGAGCACGGGGGGGGTCTGCGCCCGTGACCTTCCTCTGCCCAACGAGCAGCGCAATCATGCAGAGGGGGACGACGGTGTAGACGGCAATCCACGCCCAGGTCACAATCCTGGTCGATATGGGAAACGTGTCGCCGAGATGGAACAGCTCGAGGTGATAGAGCGTGACCAGCTCTGTGAGAGTGGTAAATACCAGGACGGTCGGCACCGCGATACGCGCGCACGCCCATACCCGCTGACGGGCGGCGAGCCATTCGAACGAAACACTCGCCCAATAGGCTGCGCCCAGGAACGCAGCGGTCAATGGGACATCGATCGTCCAGGCAAACCAGATTGCGGTGCGTTCGGTGAAGACAAACAGCTGCATGCCGGCCAGAAACACCAGAAAGCCCGCAATCCACAAAAGTTTGCGCATGCCGGCCGTCATCGTCTTCAGTTCGCTATTTGGGCCCTGCCTCGCGATCGCCCGGCCGTTGCTCCGCGGATGCGATGTCGTAGCCATCAGGGTTTGCTCCCCATGGGCTGTCTCTCCATTTCGAGATAACGATGCACCTGCTGAATGGCAATCGCACCTTCGCCAACCGCCGACGCGACGCGCTTGACAGAACCGCGCCTGACATCTCCGACGGCAAAGACTCCGGGCATGCTGGTCTCGAGCAGGAGGGGGGCCCGGTCCAAGCCCCAGGCGTCATCGGCGGCCCCCGTCACCTCGAGTCGAAGAGTGTCATCGCCGGCCCCCGACCTGAGGTCGGGGCCGGTAACGATGAAACCCCATTTGTCCCGGACAACGGCAGTGCTCAGCCACTCGGTACGCGGTTGGGAGCCGATCAGGACGAACAGCGCTGCGGCCGGCAATCTCCGTTCCTCCCCTGAGGATCGGTCCCTAATCTCGAGCCTGTCGAGCTGCTCAACGCCTCCGCCACCCACGATCTCGGTGTTGTAGATGACCTCGATCCTAGGGGCCGACTCTCTGATCAACGTGATCAGGTATTCCGACATGCTTTCCGCAAGGGTCTCGCTGCGGACCAGCACGGTCACCTTCGATGCATACTTCGCCAGGTGCATCGCCGCTTGGCCCGCCGAGTTTCCGCCACCCACGACGAAGACGTCCTTGCCTTCAAGTGCGGGAGCCTCCGAAACGGCTGCGCCGTAGAAAACCCCACGTCCCATGAGGTCATCGAGGGCGTCTATGTTCAAGCGACGGTAGGCGACGCCGGTTGCGACGACAACGGAGCGTGTGTGAACCCGCGTCCCGTCGTTCAGGTTGATGACGCGGAGATCGCCGTCAATGGATAGACCGGTTGGCTCCCGCATGAAATGGAAAGTGGTTCCAAAAGACCATGCCTGGAGATACATGCTGAACGCCAGTTTGTTGCCGCTCACGCCTTGGGGAAACCCAGGATAGTTGCGGATGAGCGAGCTTGTACCGGCCTGTCCGCCCACCGCCTGCCGCTCGACGACAACCGTCTTGAGGCCCTCCGAGGCGGCATACTCACCTGCAGCCAACCCCGCCGGCCCAGAGCCGATTACCACGACGTCGAATACCTCGTCTGCGGGCAGCGGTTCCATGATCCCGAATGCGTCCGCAATCTCCATGTCGTCCGGTTGTTGGAGCACGGTTGGCTCCGGTGTAAAGAGCAGAGCTACCACGGGCAGCCGGGATGAATCCAGGTTCATATCGGCGAGCTTCCTTCGGCCGGCCTCCGAGTCCGCATCGTAAAACCCATACGGGATGTGATTGCGGCCGAACATGTCGCGCAGCATGTGCCCGCGCGCCGAGGAGACCTTGTCGATAATCCGCACGGCCTCGAATCCGCGCCCCCTGCTCGTCGCCGCCCAGTCCTCGAGGAACTCCGTAATCGCGCGATGGAACTCTTCGTCAGGTGAGTATTCAGGCGCCATCAACCAATGATCCAGTTGTCCAAGCGTGATGGCGTTGAAGATCGGACGGACAGTGTGGAAGTCTCCCCACCTCACCACCGCCACACGCTTGGCCTCGGGGTGAAGCGGCCGCACGCCCTCGAAGAACTCGATGCCGTCGGCGTCATTGTCGCCAAGAGCGGAGAGGACAAGCGCCACCGGAAAGTGTTGCCCTTCCAGCCTCTCGAGTGTCTCCAGGGCGTCCTTGCGGTCGTCGTGGATCGAGATGTGATAGTCGGCGCCGTATCGCTTGCGCAGCTCGGTCCCGACATCGTTTCGTATCCGTTCATCATAAGCCACCAGCACGAGCGCTGCACGCTCGCCGTTCTCGTCTGCAGCCTCTCGCTGGGGGTGCTCCGCTCCAACGAATCGGCCTTGTTCTGACATGCTTCCTCCCGTCATCACCCGCGCCGCGCCCAAACCTCAGGCCTGGCGGCCGTACATCGCCAGCAAGGCCGTTTGGGGGCCGGCGTCGGGTGCGATCTCCGGGCGCTCTCCGATTGCGCCTGCGGCTCGGTACAGGTCCTCCCTCTCAGCAAACCACTCCGAGCAAGCCGCCACCAACTCGGGATCGAGCTGCTCGTCGGCACCGATGGCCCGCGCAAGATCCCAGGCATGTATGAGGTGATCGGCAAATAGCTGGAGTACATACTCCTCTCCAGGTACATCCCCGAACGACAGGTGCACGGTTCGCTCCATAGCGCCATCCTCGTGTACGGCCCGAGCCGCTTGCTTCGAGGAGTCATTCCACGCGCCCGTGGGGTCGTCGCCGAGCAGATCGCCTTCAAAGCGATCGCCGACATCTTCGATACTTGAACCCGCCAGCAGCGGAGGCGTCCATCGGTTCTCGTCGACGATGTGATTGACGAGGGCTCGCACGTCCCACTCCGGGTTGGGCGTCGACCTGCTCCACCCATCCTCTGGGATGGTCGCGACGCGCCTCCCGAACTCATCCAGGGCGCGCTGATGCAGATCCGGAACGTTCATCGCTGGCCCTCCCGGAAGACGCTGCGGGCGCCACACACCCCCGCCGGATGGGCTCTGAGAGTTTCGGCTGGAACTCTGTCTGCCACCGCCTCCTCGTTTCGCTTCGGCTTGATGCCTCGAGGGCCTCCCAGCCGCCAGTTTAGTGCCTGGACGTACGCTCCCGGCGACGGTCCCGCCGGCGTCGGTCGAGGACGGCCGCTCACCGAACCTGTGCGGTGAGCAGACCGAACCCGAGCGAGGTCACACCGAGGGCAAGCGAAACCGCCCCCGCATAGACCAGGAGGATGAATCGGTTGGGTTCGGTGGCTCCGCTTCCGGCCGACGAGAAGAAGAAACCGGCAGGCATCAGTATCGCCGCTGCGGTTATGCCGTTGCGGGCGAGGAACCCCAGCACCCCGTCCAGGGCTGCGCCGTCCACGAGGATCTGACACACGAGAGCGAGAATCACCAGCACGCCGGCGTGACCGTGCCCGGCCCGTGCGAATGCTTCCTGGAACTTCGTAAGCGACTCGCCGCCGCGCACGATGCGCAGAATGTAGGTACCGCCGTATTCGATGAACACGATCGTCAGCAGGAGGATCCCGGCAGTCGTCCGGGTGCTCGCCGACAACGGCAGCGTGGCGTCCAAAAGACCTCCCAAAGATGACGAAGCGTAACTTGTCCTGCACATGCATCGCGTGTCCTGTCCTGCACATGCATCCTGCTGGCCATCGATTCCCCGTGTCAAGCTCCTGGAGACAACTCTCCGGGGCCTGGCGAATGGGTCGGCTCACGGCCTTGGGGACGGCCCTACTTGATCCCCGTGGTCGAGATTCCCTCGACGAAGTGACGCTGAGCCACGAAGAACAACACCAACATGGGGATGGTACTGATGACGCTTGCGGCCATGACCAGCTCCCACGCCTGGATCCCATGGGCTCCGAACTGATCGAGCAACGTCTTCAAGCCCAAGGGCAGCGTGAACTGGGCCTCTTCACTGAGATAGATCAGGGGCCTTAAGAGGTCCGTCCAGCTCGCCTTGAATTCGAACAACGCCACCACAATGAGAGCTGGTTTGCTCAAGGGCATCGCAATCCGCCACCACACCTGCAGGTAGTTGGCACCGTCCACCCTGGCTGCTTCGAATAGATCTCGAGGGATCGTGAGGAAGAACTGCCGAAGCATGAAGGTGTAAAACGCGGATCCAAAGAGGTTGTGCGCCCACAACGGCACTTGGGTGTTAGTCCAGCCGAGATAGTCCCAGATGAGGAATGTGGGGATCATCGTCACGGCGCCGGGCAGCATCATCGTGGCAAGCACCAATCCGAACAACACGCCTCGCCCCCTAAACCGGAAATAGGCGAAGCCAAATGCCACGAGTGCGCTGCTGATCACCACCGATCCGGCAGCCAGAGCTCCGACGAGAACACTGTTGAAGAACCATCTGAGGACGGGCGCAATGCGCCATACCTGCGAATAGTTGTTCCAGGCAAAGGGATGGGGAATGACCTCCGGCCCGAACACCTCGGAACGCGTCTTCAGCGACGCTGCCAGCAGCCACAGAAAAGGAATCAGGAAGAGGACGGAAACGCCCACGAGAGCGGCGGCGACCCATGGGCTCGTGGGCTTCTTTTCCTTTCGCGGCGAGGGCATTGTCACCGTCGCCTCGCCGGCCTTTGAGGCGCCCATCCCGATCGAGCGATCCAAGCCCTGTCGCTGTACGGCCATCAACCCGTCTCACCCTCGTAGTAGACCCAGCGCTTGCTCAACTTTATTTGAATGGCGGTAATGATCATGATGATTACGAACAAGAGCCACGCCATCGCCGAGGCGAAACCCATGCGGAAGAACTCAAAGGCCTGTTGGAACAAATAGATGATGTAGAAGCGTGCCTCATCGCTGACTCCCGACGCTTGCCCCCTGAAATACATCGTGTACACCTCGGCGAAGAGCTGCAGCGCAGCTATCGTCCCCACAATCAGGGTGAAGAAGAGGACCCCGCTTATCTGCGGGATCGTCACATAGCGAAACTGCTGCCAGCTGTTGGCTCCGTCGACCACCGCCGCATCATTGAGCTCTTTGGGAACGTTTCGCAGAGCCGCGTAGTAGATCACCACGGTATTGCCCAAACCCCAGAGGCTCATGAGCACAATGCCGGGTTTGATCCATGCGGGATCTGTGGTCCAGCCCGGGCCTTGAATCCCGATCAGATGCAGTCCACGGTTGACAAGACCCACCTGAGGGTTCAACAACCAGAACCACAACACGCCAACCGCCACGGCAGGGGTGATGGAGGGTAGGTAGAAGGTCGTCCGGAAGAGGTTGGCCCGCCTTCCGGCTCGCTGCAACAGGGAAGCCAGGCCGAGGGCAATGCCCATGGACAAGGGAACATGCAAGGCCGCATAGAAGAAGGTGTTGCCAAGGCTTTGCACCACGTTCTCGTCCCTGAACAGCTCCACGTAGTTCTCAAGCCCCGTCCAAGAGGGAGAGTTGAGTACGTCGTAGTCCGTGAAGGAGAGCGCCAGGCTGGCGATCATGGGGCCGGCAGTGAAGACCAAGAACCCGGCCAGCCAGGGGGAAAGAAACAACAGCGCCCAGAATAGCTCCGTACGTTGGCCTCTAGAGCGGCTTCGTTCCCCGGTCTCGGCGCCGGTCGTCACCCCTGTCCCTCGGAGGCCTCGTCCAGCGCCCGCTGCGCGATCTCGTCCGCCTCCATCATCGCCTCCTCTGCGCTCAGTTCGTCCAGGAGGACCTTGTTGGCGGCGTCCTCCCATGCCCGTTTGACTTCTTCACCCGCTGCGCTTGGAGGCGTCGACACTGCCGCCTCCTGAGCATCAAGAATCACTTCCACGGCATCATCGAAAGACTTGTTCCCGGTCGGTTCGTAAATCTCCTTGAAGATTCGCCGGTCGGCCTCTTCGTTGGCCGTGTAGGTGCCCGTATATACCCCGCCTTTACCCTCGATGTCCTTCCTGCTCGCCTCAGCCGCAGCAACCCACGTGTCGGTGGCCGTCATGAACTTCATGAACTCAAAGGCAGCATCGGTATCCCCTGCCTCCTCCGGTATGGCCCAGGCCAATCCGTTCGAGTAGCTGATCTCTTCGCCGCCTTCGTGGGTGGTGAACGGTCTGACCGTGATGTCCACGTCCGGTGACACATCCCCGAGCACCCCCACATACCACTGCTCGAAGAGACCGACACCAACCTGATTCCTGACGTACATGTTGTTGGAGCCGAAGAAGTCCCAGCTTTGCGAAAAACCGAGATACTTCTCTTGTCCGCCCACGGGGTCCCTTGTCTTGGCTGCGAAGTCGACTGCCGCGATGACTTCGGGAGAGTCAAGCAGCGATTCGGTGCCATCTTCACTGAGGATTGCTCCCCCGTTGCTCGCGCCCCAGAACGGAGTGAACCCCGGCAACCCTGCGTCAAACCCGACCCGGAGGACCTTACCGGCGTCGGCCTTGGATAGTTGCTCGTTGAGCTTCTGCAGGCCCGCCCAGTCGCTGAAGTCCACGTCTGCTACCTTCAGCCTGGCTTCCTTCATAGCCGTGTTGTTGATGATGGCGACCACGACGTTGCTGAATTGAGGGATACCGTATATAGATCCATCTACCGTCACCTGTTCGATTGCAGAATCGTAGAAGATGCGGGTGTCGAGGTTGGTGGCCTCGATGTAGTCGCCGAGGGGGATCAGCGCTCCTCTTGCGGCGAAGGAACCGACGATCGTGCGATCGATGTGGATGACATCCGGAGGAGTCCCGCTTGCAACCGCAGAAAGAAACTTCTGATTGTCGAATTCACCGGGTGTCAACTTGACCGTCACGTTTGGATAGGCCCTTTCGAACTGCTCGATCCGGCTGGCGCCGATCACGTCATCGGTGCCGAAGCCCCACACCGTCAGCTCACCTTCGAGCGTCTCGGGATTCACCTGCTGAGCGGGCTCTCTTCCCCCCGTGGGTTCGTCATCCTGCGCCGCAGGGTTGCAAGCGATCGTCAACACACACAAAGCCGTAAGAAAAGCGATCGCAAGACGGCGTTTCCCAAAGAACATCCGCTTCCTCCCGTCACTTCGAGGCGTACCGGCGCCGGGCCCGGTGCAGCACAGTCCATTCAGCGGAAACAAAGAAAGTGAACACTACCCCCCTTGCCCATTGCGGCTCGATGCCCAGGGTGGGTGTGCTCTCCTTGTTGGTCGGTGTGGGGAGCCCGGGCTAGCCTCAGTCCTCACCGCTTGCAAGGTGACGCTGCAGCGCCTGCAGCCGGTCGTCCCATTCGGCCCCTACGCGCTCCATCCATCCCATCACATCACCCATGGGGCCGGGGGTCAGCCGGTAGAGCTTCTGCCTGCCGTGCTTCTCGCCGGAAACCAAGCCCGCCTCGCTGAGCGCGGTCAGATGCTTTGCCACAGCCTGTCGCGAGACGGGGAGACGGGTGGCGAGCTGGCTCGCGCTCACGCCATCTTCCTCCGAGATGCACTCGATCACCTCGCGGCGCGTGGGGTCTGACAGCGCGGAGAAGACCATGTCGATCTGATGCTTACTCATACGGCCGAAGCCCGCAGATCGCCGGAGTTGTGCCAAGCATCTGGCCTCGCATTTCGCGCGAGTAGGTGGTCGTCCGAGAAGGCTTCTTGCGCCGTCGCGGACTCCGCGACCCGAAGGCGCGTGCCGTGCGAGGTCGCCTCGAGGCGGAAGCTGAGCGTCGTGACGGGCTGCTGACGGCGGCCTCCGTGGGCGTCGTCGGCGAACGGGAACCAGCGCAGGATCAGCAGGCGCTCAGCCTCAACGACCTCGACCGTGGCGTTGCGGGTGGTTCCGTCCGGCCAGCGAAAAGTGGCGCGCCCGCCGGGCCGGAGCTCGAGCCTGGCCTCGGCTCCAAACCAAGCAGCCAACTGATCATCATCAGTAATCGCCGCCCACACCTCATCGGCCGGCACGGGCAGGAGGATGTCCCTCTCGACGACCTGCCCTTCTGCCACTTCCGGCTCCCTTCTCGCAACCAGCGGGTTGCATGTTTGGCTCAGGTCCGATAAGTTGCAACTGCCCGGTTGCACTATACCGGAGACGATTGGAGGACAACGATGGAGCAGGGTCATCTGGTGCCCATGGTCGTAGGCCACACAAGCTTCGGTGGTGAGCGCGCTCTGGATATCTATTCGAGGCTTCTGACCGACCGAGTCATCATCCTCGGATCGGTCATCGACGACGATGTGGCCAATCTCATCGTGGCTCAACTGCTCCACCTGGAGTCTGAGGACCCCGGCAAGGACGTGAACCTCTACGTGAACTCCCCCGGCGGAAGTGTCTATGCGGGGCTGGCCATTTACGACACCATGCAGTACGTAGCGCCTGAGGTGTCCACCACCTGTGTAGGCATGGCCATGTCCATGGGGGCGATCGTGCTTTGCGGCGGCGCGCCGGGAAAGCGCTTTGCACTTCCCAATTCGAAGATCATGATCCACCAGGGCTCGTCCGGATACGACGGGTCGCCGTCCGACATCGACATCCATGCGCGCGAAGTTCTGTCCATGCGCCGCAGAGCTACAGAGATCATCGCCCACCATTGTCGTCAACCGGTCGATCAGGTGGGCGAGGATATTGATCGCGACCGGTTCATGAGCGCAGGGGAAGCCAAGGACTACGGGCTTGTCGATGACATTCTGACCGATCGGAAAGGGCTCCGCCTGGAACGTTTCATCCCCGATGGATCTCCAGGTGAGGGGGGCGCGAACGGAGGCGCCTCTTAGGATGTATTGCCCCGAAAATACAGCGACTCATCCCCAACCTATATGTGCCCACCGCTTTTTCAGGAAGAGGGCATTTGAGTGTCACACCCCCTCCCTAGTATGTAGCCATGTTCGAAGCTCTGGCCCACGCCAAGGCCGCCATCAAAGACGTCGTTACGACCCTCGACCCCGACACCTTGGAGGGTGGCTTCGCCACCGAGCTGGTCGAGGAGTTCGCCGCGATCGAGCGGCTCGCCGCGGCGGGTAAGGCCCTGTGTGCTCAGCGCGTCGCCCAGTCGGGAGCTTGGCGGCGCCACGGTGACCGCTCGCCGGCGCGCTGGATGGCGCGCACCACCGGCACCTCGGTCGGCCACGCCCTCGGGGTGCTCGAGACGGCCGAGGGTATTGGGGAGCTTCCCGCGACCGAGACTGCACTGCGCTCGGGGGAGCTGTCCCAGGTCCAGGCCCAAGAGATCGTGTCCGCCGCCGCGGTCAGCCCTGCTTCCGAGTCAGGGCTTCTGGCTGCGGCCAAGACCGAAACCGTCTCTGAGCTCAAAGAGCATTGCGCCAAGATCAAGGCTGCCGCAAGCTCTGCCGAGCTCGACCGCTACGAAGCCATCCGGGTGCGCCGCCGGCT
>JACDCD010000054.1 GCA_013694625.1 Actinomycetota bacterium
GCCTCGTGCAAAAGAACTCTAGGGTCAAGGAGGTGCTCGATGACGGCCGCAAGCTGCGGGTCTGCGATGGATTCTACGATTCGGTTGCGAAGCGATCGGTTGATGTCAGTCCCTTTGCGCGCAAGGCGCTCTCGGGCATTCTGTGCTACTCGAAGTTATCTCCCCATCTGCGTTCGGCCTACACCGATGTACCACTCAAACGAGGACAGGTAGGCGCGGTCTCTCAGGTGAATTATCCCTTGTTTGTGGCGGCAATAGATCCAAGTCAAGAACGCAAGCTGATCGACCTCGACGACACGCTGGTGTCCGGACGACCGCTCAAAGGTAGCGATCGTGCGAAGAGAATCTCTGATCCGTATCCCGGTCAGGTTGTCCCGGTGATAGCCAGCACGAGGTCATATGTAGATGAAGTATTGAATGTTGACGTGGAGCGGCTCACAGTACCTCGCGCGGTCAACGTGCCCGAAAGACTCGCCGCTTCGAGCGGTACGGACCGGTTCCTGTTCGGTCTCGAAGGCGAGGTCGTAGGCAGGCTCTCTTACCAGCCAAGTGCTCTATACGAAGACTTGATCGATAAGTGGACGGTGCATCCGTCAAAGTCGCGCGACCCTTTCATCACCTACCAGCAGTATTGGACGACGTTCTCGAATCGCTATGAAGCTTTGACAGATGATCGGTTGAGGGCCCTGCCGGTTCGTAACCCTCCGTTGCGCACTTTTGGGAGCGAATATTATGGCGCTGGCTGGGCGCCTCAACATAATCGGGATGTGAACTATCGTAAGCTGGCGAATATCCAAGCCTCGAACAGCTTCGCTACCGCGCTGCATGTGGTGGGTCGCTATGACCCCGAAAAGCTTCCCGGCTTCAGCGAGCTCTCGCAGGTGCCGCTTGAAACCTACTATCCTCCGCGCGTGGAGGGTGCGGATGCTGAAAGTAGAGGGCTGTTGGACGATGGGCCACTCCTTCCCACCCAGAACCTCGCCGACTACATCGCGCAGCCGCCGTTACTGCTCACCACTCTCAAAGGCTTCAAGGCGTTCACCAACCCGAGCGCGTTCCCCGACGCCTACTTCAGCGACACTCGCGATGCCCCCATAAGCGTCATTCGGGTTCGGGTGGCCGGGGTCACGGGCCCCGATCCGTTGAGCCGGGAACGCATCAAGCGGGCGGCCACCAGAATCCACAGAGAGACCGGCCTGGCGGTCGATATCACCGCGGGATCATCGCCCCACGATGTCGTCGTGGAGCTCCCGGCGGGAAAGTTCGGCCGGCCCGCCCTCAACGTCCGAGAAGGGTGGGTGGAAAAAGGAGTGGCGGTTCGCTTCTTGGAAGCCGTCGACAAGAAGAGCGCGGCTTTGTTCGCGCTAATTCTGGTTGTGTGCGCCTTCTTTCTGGCGAATGGCGCCTTTGCCTCGGTGAAGACCCGCCGCAAAGAGATAGGAACACTCTCTGGCCTCGGCTGGTCGAGACCCAAGATCTTTTTGGCGGTCGTCGGAGAGCTGGCGCTGGTGGGACTTATCGCGGGCGTGGTCGGAAGCATGCTTGCGAGCGTAGTCATCGTTGTCTCCTCCTTGGAGATGCCGCTGGCAAGGACCCTCCTGGTCACGCCCGTCGCCACAGCGCTGGCAGCAGCCGCCGGCCTCTTGCCAGCATGGCGAGCGGCGCAATCAGCGCCTCTGGATGCCCTACGGCCTTCCGTGGCGACTGGTGGAAGGGTACGCTCGGTGATGACCATCCCGTCCGTGGCTGCGACCAATCTGCTGCGCTCTCCGGGCAGAACCGTGCTGGGCACTCTCGGGCTCGTCCTCAGCGTTGCGGCCGTTACAGTGCTGATTGCTCTCAACGGGGTATTCCAAGGAGCGCTCGTTGGCAACCTGCTCGGCAACTTCATCTCGGTGGAGATTAGAGGAGTGGACTTTTTGAGCGCCGCTCTGACCATCGTGCTTGGAGCACTTTCGGTCGCCAACGTCCTGTATCTGAACTTGAGAGAGCGGGCGGCCGAGCTGGTCACCCTAAGAACCCTTGGGTGGCGGGACCACAAGCTGAAAACATTGGTGGCCCTTGAGGGAATGGGCATGGGCTTGTTCGGCAGCCTCGCAGGCGCGGGCATTGCGCTATTTCTCGTCTCTTTGATAAGAGGCGTCCCCTTGGGGTCGGTTGGTTATCCGGCCGCGTTGGCGGTAGCAGCCGGAGTGGTTGTTACCATGGCTGCGTCGTTGGTGCCACTGGCTTCTCTCGGTAAGCTTTCGGCGCCGATCATTCTTGCGGAGGAGTGATGGGCGGCTCATATGTAAGGGCGGCAGGGGTATCGCGCCTCTATGTAAGCGGAGAGGAATCCATCACTGCTCTCGACGATGTCAGCCTCGAGGTGAGCTCCGGAAGCGTAGTCGCAGTCACCGGCCCGTCGGGATCCGGTAAGTCCACGCTGCTGCATCTCATCGGGGCCATGGATCGGGCGGACTCTGGCTCGATACAGGTGGGAGAGACGGACGTCTCAGGCTTGACCAGGAAGCAGCAGGCGGACTACCGAAGAACGGTCGGATTCGTGTTTCAGCGCTTCCACCTGCTGCCTGCCCTTTCGGTCGTAGACAACGTTGCCGTCCCGCTGCTCCCATACAGGACCGCCTTCGACAAGAGAGCTCGCGCCCTGGAGCTTCTCGCAGCGGTGGGCTTGGAGGATCGAGCCCGGTCTCTTCCCTCCCGGCTCTCTGGGGGGCAGCAACAGAGGGTCGCGATTGCGCGGGCGTTGATAAACGCTCCCACGCTGCTGCTGGCCGACGAACCCACCGGTAATTTGGACTCTGATACGGGCACACAGATCATCGACCTGCTCCTTGAGCTCCGCGACAGCCGGGGCATGACCGTCCTGCTTGCGACTCACGACCCGCAAGTGGCGGCTCGGTGTGACCGGGTAGTCGGCCTAGAAGACGGTCGCCTGACCAACGATAGCCTCTATGCCGCCCGCGGGTCTTAGAAAGGGCGAACCGTCCACACCCCTGTCGCTACAGCAACGTTGGGCGCGGTGAGGGGCACAAAGCTCAAGAGCCTGCTTAACCGATTCGTTCGAGCTGCAGCGGCGCCAGGTGGGCCCGGCCCACACCCTCCTGGAGGGGGATCGTCAGGTGCAGGATCCCGTCATCGTAGGTACCCGGCTCTGCCCCCATGCTCCTCAGCATGGAGATCATGGCGTGGTTTTCGGCCAGGACCACGGCCTGGAAGGAGATATGACCAGAAGTTGTGGAATCCGGAACCCGAAGGAGAGCGCGGCGTACCTTCCCATCTGAGCCAAACGATGGTGCCGGCGTTGGAGCGCCGGCGGGAAGGAGACGCCAATGTTGAGGGTAGT
>JACDCD010000065.1 GCA_013694625.1 Actinomycetota bacterium
CTTCCTGCTGGCGGTTCTCGGACCGGTGCGCCGATTGCATCAATTGCAGATAGTCGATGATCACGAGTCCCAAACCGTGCCGGGCCTTGAGCCTCCGGCACTTTGCGCGTATCTCCATGAGGGTCACAGTGGCCGAGTCGTCGATGAAAATCGGCGCTTCGGCGAGCTTTCCCAGCGCAGCGGAGAGCCGCGGCCAATCCTGTTCCTGGAGTGTCCCCTTGCGGATCCGCTGTGAATCGACCTTCGCCTCGGAGGAAAGGAACCGCTGCACCAGCTCGTGCCGCCCCATCTCGAGGCTGAAGATCACCACCGGGAGGTTCTCACGGACGGCGGCGTGGAGGGCGAAGTCGCCGAGAAGACTGGACTTTCCCATCGAAGGCCTGGCGGCGACAATGACAAGGTTGGAGGGCTGAAAACCAGAAGTCATCTCGTCGAGGTCGGGGAAGCCCGAGGCAAGGCCGGTCACCGAGGCCCCACGCTCGTAAAGAGCCTCGATCGCCTCCATGTTCTCGGTCAGGAGGCCGTGAATCGGTTGCACCGATTCACGCAGTCGCCGGTTCCCGACTTCGTAGATGAGACCCTCGGCCCGGTCGATCGCACCTGCGACGTTCTCCGGCATCCCGAAGCCGAGCTCCTGCACCTTAGCCCCGACGTCGACGAGCCGCCGGAGCTGCGCTAGCTCCTCGACGATACGGGCATAGTGGCGCGCCGAAGAGGCCGTCGGATAGGCATCGAGAAGCCCCAGGATGTAGGGCTTTCCACCGATGCTCTCGAGGGTGCCACGACGGCCGAGCTCGTCGGCGACGGTTACCGCGTCGGCGGCTTCACCCTTGCCGTCCAGCGTGAGGATCGTCTCGTAAACCTCTGCGTGGGCGGGCTTGTAGAAGTCCTCTGAATGAAGGATCTCGACGACGTTGGCGATTGCCTCACGCGATTCGAGCATCGCCCCCAGCACCGATTGCTCGGCATCGAGATTGTGCGGGGGTATCCGGTTCGGGCGCACGGATTGCACCGAAGCCATCTGAGCCAAAGAGTTCCTCCACCCCTGAATCGCCTAATCGAACATATGTTCGAACACTAGCAAGACCCAGTGACAAAACCTCGGTTTACGCCACCGGAACCAAGGACGTTAGAACCTCAACCAGGTGAGCAACAAGCCCAACAACCTGTGTCTCTATTGTGGAGAAATATCGGGGGGCGGGGTTTTGGTTTTCCGCATAGCGAGGAGAGCCCGTTCCCGGAGGGACACTTAAAGCTTGCGTGTCCTGAGGGAACGGGCTCCCGCAGCTACTCTTCGTGCGCGATCACCTCGACGTTGACCAGCGCATTGACTTCGGCGTGGAGGCGTACTTCTATCTGATGCGTACCGAGAGAGCGGATGGGGTCGTCCAGACGAATGTCGTGCCGGTCGATCGACTCGTCCAACTGCTCTTCGATCGCCCTGGCGACGTCGGATGAGGTGACAGACCCGAAGAGACGGCCGCCCTCACCGGCGCGCGCCGAGATATAGACCGGTTCCGCACCCAGCGTTGCGACGCGCGCTGCGGCAGCCTCCTTGGCCCGCTGCTCGCGGTCGAGCCGGGCTCGGCGCATCAACTCGGCCTGCTTCATAGCGCCCTTGCTTGCGGAGATGGCAAGACCCTTGGGGACCAGGAAGTTACGGGCGTATCCATCTGCGACCGAGAGTAGGTCTCCTTTGAGGCCGAGCTTTTCTACGTCCTGAGCGAGGATGATCTGCACTTGGGGTGCTCCTATCGAGCCGAGTAAGGCAACAAGGCGACTTCGCGCGCGCTCTTGATCGCGGTCGCGACCTTTCGCTGATGGCGTGTGCAGTTCCCGGTCACGCGGCGCGCCCTTATCTTGCCGCGATCACTCATGAACTTGCGCAGGAGCGAAACGTCCTTGTAGTCGATGTACTTGTTGCCGTCCGCGCAGAATTGGCAGTACTTCTTCTTGCCTTTGCGCTGAAAGGCAGGCTTGGTGCTCTTTCGGTTCCGGTCTCTGTCTCTGTCTCTGGCCACCGGCTAGAAGCTCCCTTCATCGGCCGGCGCAGGGCCGCCGACGGGCGCAGGCGCCCCCCAGTCCGAACCTCCGCCGCGTGCGGGCGGAGCCCCGGATTGCATGCCTCCACTGCGTTGAGGCTTCACCACCGTGGCGCTCGCCCATCGCAGAGAGGGACCGATTTCGTCTACCTGGACCTCGACGGCAGAGCGTTTGTTGCCCTCTGCGTCCTCCCAGGATCTCTGTGAAAGGCGGCCGACGACCACGACGCGGGCGCCCTTTGTCAGGGATTCCGAGACGTTCTCGGCCATGTCGCGCCAGCAGCTGCACCGGAAGAACCCGTCGAGCTTGTCGTCCCACCCACCGTCCTGATTTTTGATTCGCCGGTTGACCGCCACGGTGAAGTTGGCCACCGGCGCGCCGGATGGAGTGAAGCGCAGCTCTGGGTCATCGGTGATGTTACCGACGAGCGTCACGGTGTTGTCACTTGCCATGTTCGTGCTCCTCCCTTGTCTCCCACCTGGATCCGCCGCAGCTACTCCGGGCGGACTATTTTGCAACGGACGAATTCGTCGGAGATCTGGATTGTCCGTTCGAGCTTTTGGGGGACGTCCTCAGCCGCCTGAAAGTTGGTGATGAAGTAGTAACCCTCGCGCTGATGGGCTATCTCGTAGGCGAAGCGTCGGGTGCCCCATCGCTCGACACCCGTTACCTTCCCACCGGAGTCAGACACGGCCCCGAGGAACCGGTCCACGGCTTTCTGGATGTCGCCTTCTTCGAGACGGGCGTCAACGATCACCAGTGCTTCATAAGCTTGCACTCAGGCCTCCTCTGGACTCAGGCGCACTTTGCGACCTCGAGGCCCCGTCTACGCCTGCGGCGCCGACGGAGCAGGGGAAGTTGCAGGTGAGCCTGCAACCCGGCAACCCTAGCACCTCCCTTCCGTGTCCCTGCTTAAGCTCGAGCCGAGCTCCCCGATCCGACCTCTCCCACCTTACGCAGGAGGTGCGACGATTCCGAGAGCTGCACCACACCGAGCGGCGTCACCGCCGCAGGGGCGCGCATGAAGACCACGATCAACATCGCCAGGAGAGCGGCCCGACCCCACACGGCCGAGATCAGCGCCACCTTCGCGGGTGTGAAGTCAAGGCCCAGATAGGCGGAGTCATAGAACCAGCGGAAGATGCCGACGTAGAGGACGAGATCAACCAGCGAGTAGGCCGCCCACCACCACAACCTCACCCTGAGCAGGACAAAGAACGGGAGCAGCCACAGCACGTACTGGGGCGAATGGACCTTGTTCCACAACAGGAAGGCGGCCAGGCTCGCGGCACTGACCTGCAGCCAGGGGAACCCCGGCGCGCCCCGGGTGGTGTACCAAGCCCAAACCAAAAGGGCAACACAGGAGGCGGCGATGGCCACCAGTGTCACCGTGTTGATGACCTCCGCCCCCGCCGAAGGCCATCCCCAGGCCCACACGGTGTTGAAGTCGGCGGTTCGGAGACGATGGAACGCGTAAGTGGCCCACCATCCCGCCGGATTCTGGACGAAGAAGGGAGCGTTTGCCGCTACGACCGTCGCACCCGCCACCAGCGCAGCCTGCATCCCCCCGCGGCGAGAACGCCGCCATTCGTCGAGCACCAGGGGGACAACGAAGAGCAGAGGGTAGAGCTTGAGCGCGCCACCCAGTCCGAGGAGCCCTGCGCTCCACAGCGTTAGTCCCCGTCGCCAGGCCCAGACCGCGCCCACCACCGCGGCCACAACGAGTAGATCCCAGTTGTGGAAGCCGTAGAGGACGAGCGCAGGAGCGGCGGCCCACAACAACCCCCTCCAGCCGGTCATGTTGGTCAGAACACCCGCGGTCAGGAGTCCGAACGGAGCCAGGAGCAGAGCCGAGACCTTCAGATAGCTGTCGGGGCCGGTGGCAAGAGAGCCGCTTGCCCACATGAAGATCCCGGTGAGCACCGGGTACTCGATGGCCCCGTCGGTCAACTCACCTCCCACGAGGGCACCATGGATGTAGGGGAAGGTCCCACGGTCGATCGCGCGCCCCGTGTAGAGAGGCTGGATGTCGTTGTAGCAGAGCGTCCGGTACTGGCGCCCGTCCCAGGGGGCAAGACATCCGGCCTTGAGGGCCCAACCCGCTCCGAGAGTCACGGCACAAACACAGAGGACGAGGGCGGCGCGCCCCGCTCGCACTCCCGGGTCAGCCCGGTAGACGGGCGCGGCTACGCAGGGCGGCCGGCAGGTTGCCCGGGGGGCCGCTCGGAGACGGGCCCGGAGCCGGATTCCCAGAGGGGCTCGGTTCGGGGGTGGGGGTTGGTTCCTCGGACGGGGGGGCCGACGGTTCCGGGGTCGGCTCGGGCTCGGGGGTGGGGGACGGCTCTTCGGTAGGGGTGTCCGACGGTTCGGGAGTCGGCGTCACGCTGGGCGATTCGCTCGGGGTCGGACTGGGCGATTCGCTCGGACTGGGCGATTCGCTCGGACTGGGCTCAGGCGTGGCGGTCGGGGTCGGTTCCGGAGGTGGTGGCGGATTGAGGACGCTCCCCGAGTCCACCGCGATGGGGAAGGGCTCGATCGGGAGGTCCGCGGTGGCGCGTGCCATGTAGGCCGCCCAAATCTGGGCCGGGAACGAACCGCCGGTCACCTCGATCCCGTGCACCGGTCTGCAGGTCTCGTCCGGTGCGCAAAAACCCATCTCGGGCACCTCGAGGGCGCCCCCGGGACCGGGGCGCGCCGGGTATCCCATCCATACGACGGTGGCCAGCTGGGGGACGTGACCGCCAAACCACGCATCGACATTGTTCTGGGTTGTGCCCGTCTTGCCGGCGACGGGCCGGCCGATGGCTGCGGCTGTAGCGGTCCCCCCCTCCACCACGTGGGTCAGCGTCTCGTTCAAGACATCCACCGCCCCCTGGTCGGCCACCCGTTTGGTGTCCAGGGTGCTCTCCTCCAGGCACCGTCGCCCCTCACCTTCCCTGAAGAGGTCAAGGCACCTGTCCTCGGAATCGGTCACGTACCGAACGGGTTCGACCTCCGGAAGAACACCTCGCCCGGCGAAGGCGGCGTAGGCCCGCGCCATCTCGAGCGGCGTGACGTCGAGGGTACCGAGAGAGAGCGAGCAGTTGGGCTCGATCGTCCTGCGCGACCCGGTTCCGGTGCGGTCGAACTCGAATCGCCTCAACTTGTCGACGAGGGCCTCCGGGCCGATCTCGGCGACGAGTTGCGCGTAGACGGTGTTGACGGAGTTGGTGGTGGCCTCGTCGAGCGTAATGGTTCCGTACGCCGCCCCGCCGTAGTTCTCGGGTTCCCAGGGGCTCCCGTCGGGATCGGCACAGGCCGGCTCGGTCACGGTCGCAGGGCTGGGCCCGGGGAAGTAGGAGCGGGGCGAGATGCCTTGTTCGATCGCCGCCAGCAGGGTGAACGGCTTGAACGACGATCCCGCCTGTCGTCCGGGAAGGCTCGAAGCGTAGTTGAATCCGCGTGCCTTCTTGACGCTGGTGTAGTCCGTTCCTCCCACGAAGGCCCGGAGGGCCCCCGACGGCGTCATCGAAACCAAGGCGGCCTGCGGATCACGGGGTTCGGTGAGAGTGCCTGCGATTGCCTCTTCCGCATAGCGCTGCATGTCGAGATCGAGCGTCGTGTGGATCTTCAAGCCCCCGGTGTAGAGCCGGTTCCCGTACTTTGGATAGAGATATTCACGGCGCAACCACTCCATGAAATAAGCGGCTTGCTGATGCTTAATCCGTCCCAGCGCGCCGGAAGCCAGCTTCACCGGCCCTCGGGAGGCGCGCTCGGCGCGCTGGGCGCTTATGTAGTCCTGTTGCGCCATGAGCCTCAGAACCTGGTTGCGCCGGCCTTTGGCCATCCGGGGGTGCTCGTCGGCCTGGTAGCTCTCAGGTGACGGGATGATGCCTACGACATAGGCGGCTTCCTGCAGCGTGAGGCCAGAGGCGTGCTTGTCGAAGTAGCTGCGTGCTGCGGCTTCGATGCCATAGGTGCTGCGTCCCAGATAGATCGTATTGAGATAGAAGCCCAAGATCTGTCGCTTTGAGAACCGGCGCTCGAGCTTGACCGCAAGGATGGCTTCCTTGGCCTTCCTGCTGAGCGTCTGGGCATCGTCATGCAGCACCGCGTTCTTGACGTACTGCTGCGTGATCGTCGAGCCACCTTGGCGGATCTCGCCGCCGGTGATGTTCGCCCATGCGGCACGTGCGATGCCACGAACCGAGACGCCGTTGTGCTCGAAGAAGCCGCGATCCTCTGCCGCAACCACTGCTTGCTTGAGATAACGCGGCAATTCGGCCGTGTCTACAAGGAATCTACGAACTTCGTCGCTGTAGGTCCCGATGAGCTCACCGTCCCGATCGTAGACCTCGGCGGAGGAAGCGAGCGGCACCTCCTTGGGCAGTGGAATTGATGCGAAGGCATAGGTGATCAAGAGGATCCCAAGTCCCAGGAACAGCGTCACGAGTGGAAGGAGCCAACCGAAACGGAGCAGCGCAGGGGCCTTCGTCGGCGTGGCTGAGGCAGCGGTGCTGGTCATCTGGACAAGACGCGTTCGGTCACGCCGCGGCGCGCGTCAACCCCTCTTACGTTGTTTGTCGGGAGTCCCGTCCGAAACAAACCTGCGCCCTGCCGAGTCGGCGCGGAGGAGATGATTCCACCCGCAGTCGATGCACACCTCAACGGCATAGCAGGTGAACTCGTCATGCTTTCCGGACAGCTCCTTGAGCCACTCCGGCGGGTAGACGACGCGTCCGTTGTTGTGCTTCAGACCGTCCCCGTACACATAACGGACCTTCCTGAGGGTCGAGTGGGAGCAGATCGGGCACGGAGCGTCCAATGGTTCGCCGATGTTCTTGGCAGCCCGCATCAACTCGGGGTGGGCGTCACAAACATCAGTGGTCGCCAAGGTGCCGCGCTTGAGCGCCACTATCGAAGCCCGGCGCGCCAGGCTGTAGTCGACCGTCGGCCCCGCCGGAAGTGGCGGCATGCCGGTGGGATCGAACGATCGCCCTGATCTCGTCATGGAGAGATGGTAAACGCACCCTCGGACAAGTGGCCCTACCCGAGGGGCCGGCCACTGCCGCCCAGGGGGCCTCGATTGAGCCGTGTTATCGTGTCGATATATCGTTCCGATATATCGATGCTACTCAAGGCCTAGGGAAATGGTGATCGCCTCTCCATGAAGCAGACCGGCATGCTGGAGTTGGCCGTGCTCGGGCTCTTGAAAGAGCGCTCGATGCACGGCTACGAGCTCAGGAAACAGCTTAGCGCCAAGCTTGGTCCGTTATGGCACGTCTCGTGGGGATCCCTGTACCCGGCCCTGAGACGCCTGGCGCGCCGGGGTGCGATCGAAAAGGTCGCCGAGAACGGCCCCAGCCTCGGCCCCGGGCGCCACAAGACCGCGTATCGGATAACCACCCTCGGTGAAGAATCGTTCGATGGGCTTCTGCGGGAAACCGGCGCGGTTCCCGATCCCGAGCTCTTTGCCTTGAAGGTGGCCTTCTTTCGCTACCTTCAGCCCGAGATGCGTGTGGCGATGCTCGAACGGCGGCGCATCTACCTGCAGGACAAGTTGGCGCAGTTCAGGTCGAACCTGCGGGACTACCGGGAGCGCATCGATAGCTACGCGTTGACATTGCAAGACCACGGCATGGCCGTAGTGGAAGACGACATCGAGTGGATCGACGAGCTCATCTCGAAGGAAAAGAGCCTCGTCGCAGCCGACGTCGACGATAAATCCAGCAGCACCCACAAGCCAAGCTCTAAGGCCAGTAAGGACAGTTCGGATCCGCAACGGTCCCGGGCGGGGGAAAGCCTGGGGAAGAGGAGGTAGTGATGGAAAAGATAAGAGTGGGCATCGTAGGGGTTGGAAACTGCTCTTCTTCGCTTATTCAAGGAGTGGAGTACTACGCCAAAGCGCGCTCGGATGAGAAAGTCCCAGGTCTGATGCACGTCGACTTGGGTCCCTATCACGTATCAGATATCGAATTCGTGTGCGCTTTCGACGTGGACGGCAACAAGGTCGGGCTCGATCTCGCCGACGCCATCTGGACCGAGCCAAACAACACCACGAAGTTCGCCGACGTTCCTCCCACCGGAGTGCTCGTTCAGCGCGGACACACCCTCGACGGGCTCGGACAGTTCTACTCGCACGTCATAGAGGAGTCATCCCAGGAACCGGTTGATATCGTAGGGGCCCTCAAGGCCACCGGTACAGACGTGCTCATCAACTATCTTCCGGTCGGTTCTGAACAAGCCGCGCGCTTCTATGCCGAGACCGCTCTCGAAGCCGGCGTTGCCTTCATCAACTGCATGCCGGTCTTCCTTGCCAGCAACGAGGAATGGGCTAGTCGTTTCGTCCAGGCGAACGTGCCGATCATCGGCGACGACATCAAGAGTCAGCTCGGCGCCACCATCTCCCACCGCGTCTTGTCCAAGCTGTTCGAGGACAGGGGAGTCGTGATCGACCACACCTACCAGCTGAACTTCGGCGGGAACATGGATTTCATGAACATGCTCGAGCGCGAACGCCTGGTGTCGAAAAAGATCTCCAAGACCCAGTCTGTGACCTCCCAGATCAGATCCGGGATCGACAGCGAAGACATTCACATCGGGCCATCGGATCACGTTCCCTGGCTCAAGGATCGAAAGTGGGCCTACATCAGGATCGAAGGACGCGAGTTCGGAGACGTGCCTGTGTCCATGGAGCTCAAGCTCGAGGTATGGGATTCGCCGAACTCTGCCGGAGTCGTGATCGACGCAGTGCGTTGTGCGAAGCTCGCCAAGGATCGCGGTGTCGGAGGCCCCCTTCTCGGGCCGAGCAGCTACTTCATGAAGTCACCGCCGATGCAGTACTCCGACAATGAGGCCCATGAGCTGGTCGAAGCCTTCATCGAAGCCTGACCGCACGGGAATCTCCCGTGCGTAACGACCCGCAACCCCAAGGACTGGCTCTCCTGCTCGGGAGCCAGTCCTGTTCCCAGGCAGCCGACGGGCTCGCCCAGGCCGCCTTCGCCAGTGTTCTGGTGTTGGACGCTCTCGATCGTGGCGTGCCGACGCGCATCCTGGGACTGCTCGCCCTGACTCTCATCCCCTATTCGCTGATCGGGCCGTTCGCAGGTGTGTTCGTCGATCGGCTCGAGCGCCGCCGGTTGTTGCTCTGGACCAATGTCGTGAGGGCTGCGGTGCTGCTCGCCTTTCCCCTGTGGTCCAACCTTCTGCCGGGTGACGTCTCCCTGTATGCGGGCATCTTGACCGTCCTGGGGCTGGGCAGGCTGTGGCTCACGACCAAGAGTGCGGTCCTTCCGCTCCTCATTCCGGAGGACGGTCTCCTGCGGGGAAATGCGCTCTCCAGCGGCTGCGGAATGATCTCCGCGCTGATAGGAGGCGCCGGGGGAATAGCGCTGACAGGCTGGATGGGAGTTGATCGGGCCCTTGCTGCAGCCGGTTTTCTCTACCTTGCCGCGGCCGGTGGGTCCTGGCTGCTTCACCTTCCGCCGAGGCCACACGTCGGCGTCGGGGAACCGTTGCTCGAGGCGGCCGCAGAGATTGCGGCTCAGCTCAAAGGCGGTGCCTCCCAGGTCTGGACCCATATGCGGGCGCGCCTGCCGTTGGTGGCCATATTCATGTCCAGGACCGTCGCTATGTTCATCGCCATCGTTGCGATCCTGGTCATCAAGAGCGAGTTCCCCGGTGCAGATGACCGTGCGGGCCGGCTGTCCGCCGGCGCCCTGTCGTTGGGAGCCGCAGGGGTCGGCGCCTTCCTGGGCACCCTGACGGCCGGCTTTCTCGGCAGGCGGATGAGCAAGCCTGCGCTCATGCTGGTGGGATTCGGCGTCTCCGGGGCCGGGATTGTGGTCCTCGGCGGGGTTCCCAGCCTCGTGGCCGTCGCATTCTTCACCGGAATAGCCGGGTACGGGAGCTTCATCATCAAGGTCGCCGTCGACGCTCAGCTACAGCAGGTGCTGGCGAACGACTTCCACGGGCGAGCATTCTCCCTCTACGACATTCTCTACAACCTGGCAAGTGTCCTGGCCGGGATCATCGTGGTGGCGTTCGAGGGGGCGCCTCTCCGAACCCTCGTCCTCCTTGCCGGGCTGGCGACCCTGCTGCTCACCGTGGCGTTGGGGATCGCGATGCAGCGCGCCGGGATGTTCGGTGATCCGGCGCATGCACCGCTGATCGAACCTCAGGGGTAGCCGGGGACGGTGAGCCGGCTCAGGACCGTCCGGAGGGCCGGCGGGCAAGAAGCATGAGCTCCGGGTGTTCGAGGTCAGGAGCACGGCGTGCATAGCCGCCTGGTTCGACCGCCCACAACTCCTCTGGGATCAGCCCCACTCCCAGGGCCAGAAGCCTGAGCTCGCGCGCCGTGTAGACGCCCGTCCACAGATCGACCTGCTCCGAGGTTCCAGCCTCGGTCGTGATCTCGGCCAGCTCGTGGACCAGCCCGGCATCGGCGTCGAGGGTCGCGCCTGCGCGGGGGTGACGGGCTTCGTAAAGGGCGTTGAACGCGGTCACGACCACGCGCCCGCCCGGCACCACGGCCTCGGCCATGCGCTTGAGGACGAGTGAGTCGTCCCGGCCCATCAACCCAAAGGCGCCCTGGCACAGCGAGATCACCGCATCGAACTCGTCGTCGAAGGGCATCTGGCGGGCGTCGACCTCGAAGAAAGCTGCGCCTACACCGGCGTTGCGCGCAGCGTCCGCAGCGATATCCAGAAATCGCGCGGAGACGTCCACTCCCGTCACGCTTAGTCCCGCCTGCGCCAGCGGGATCGCGTGTCTCCCGGGGCCACAGCCCACATCGAGGAGGCGCGCGCCTTCGGGTAGCCGGAGCGTGTCAACCAGGAACGCGACCTCCTGTGCGGTTCCCATGGTGAAGTTGTATCGAAGATAGGCCGCGCCCAGCCGATCGGCCACCGCGGCGAAATACGGCTCGCCGGGGTGACCAGGGGGCCGCCTCACCCGGACGCCGAACCTTCCCCAGGGGGGGTGGGGGTGGCCCTTATGCGTGCCCACTCCAAGAGGCGCCGGCGCGCTTCCTCCTTGCCGATCTGCCCTTCGTCCAGACGAAGTTCGAGCAGGAACGCCAGCGCCTCGCCGACCACGGGGCCGGGCGGTGCGCCGAGAAGCTCCATCACCTCATGTCCGTCGAGCTCCGGGCGCATCTTCGCCAGCTCCTCTTTGGCGGCAAGCTCGATGATGCGCCCTTCGAGCTCGTCCATCCGGGCTGCAAGGTGTCTGGCTTTCGCCGGATTGCGTGTGGTGCAGTCGGCTCTGACCAGCGCGTTCAAGAGCGGGAGCAGGGGGCCGGCATCGCGCACGTAGCGCCGCACTGCCGAGTCGGTCCATCCCAACCGGTAGGTGTGGAACCTGTGGTGCAGCCGAATTACCTCGCTCACGGTGTCCACCACGTCGTTGGGGAAGCGCAGCGCAGTCAGGCGCGTCTTTGCCATCTGCGCGCCCACGACCTCATGGTGGTGGAAGGAGACCCCCTCAGGCCCGATGCGGCGGGTTCGGGGTTTGCCGATGTCGTGCAGCAAAGCCGCCAGCCTGAGCTCCCGTAGGGGGTCGGTGCGCTCGATGACGGCGAGGGTGTGGCGAAAGACATCCTTGTGCCGGTGAACTGGATCCTGCTCCAGCTTGAGTGCACTCAACTCCGGCAGAAACAGGCCCGCCAGGCCGGTGGCCTCAGCCCGCTCAAGGGCGTGCGCCGGCGCCGGTCCGGCAAGCAATCTCACCAATTCGTCGCGGATCCGTTCGGCCGAAACGGTGGTCAGATGATCCTTCAGGTCCGCGATGGCTCCCTCTACGGCGGGGTCGACGCTGAACTCCAGCTGGGACATGAACCGGAATGCGCGCAACATCCGCAGCGGATCATCGAGGAACGACGCCTCCGGCGCGATCGGTGTCACGAGCAAGCGTTCCCTGAGATGGCCGCGCCCGCCGAAGGGATCGATCGCCTCTCGCTCTGGAAGTCGCACCGCCATCGCATTGACGGTGAAGTCCCGGCGCGAGAGGTCCGCGACAACGTCACCCACAAAGGAAACCTCCGGGTGGCGGGAATCCGGTTTGTAGCTCTCGCTACGGAAGGTCGTGATCTCGAATGAAATCCCATCGACCTCGCCTCCCACCGTCCCGAATCTCATCCCCTGACTCCAAACCGTGTCGGTGAACCGGCGCAGGATCCCGAGGGTCTCTTCCGGGGGCGCATCGGTTGAAAAATCGCAATCGACGTGCGGGCGGCCCAACAGGGCGTCGCGCACCCACCCTCCCACCAGGTAGAGCTCATGGCCGTGCACACGAAAAGCGTGGGCCAGGGCAATCACCGTGCCGTCCTCCCGGAGAAGATCGGGCGTTCCCTCGGACGAGGGCCCCGGTGTGGAAAGTGAAGATGGCATGGTGGCAAGGGTAGCCGCCCGCGCTCCCGTTCCTCCGGGTGGGGTAGACAAAGGCTGTGACAGCACTGACCAGGGCCAATGTCCGCCACATCGGCGCACTGTTGCGCCAGGGCCGCAACCCCGCCGCCACCGTCTATGACAGCATCGGGTCCAACTTCTTCCTCGAGCCCGCCCCCGGGTGGCTCAACCTCGGATTATGGGAAGGGCCGGGTGATACCTCCGAGGCGCCACATGCGGTCCGCCGGCTCGTCGAGACGCTCGCGCGGGAGCTCCCCCACGGTGGCGCGGTCCTCGACGTGGGTAACGGGCTGGGGGCTCAGGACCTCGTCATTGCAGAGGTGGTCCGGCCCCAGAATCTCGTCGCACTCAACATCACCGAATCGCAGCTGCGAGCCGGGCGCGCCAGGCTCGAGGCGGCCGGCGCCCACGCGGTGCTGGGCGACGCCGTCCGCATCCCGGTGCAGGGGGCGAGTGTTGACGGGGTGATCAGCATCGAGGCCGCGTTTCACTTCCCCTCCAGGGCCCGGTTCTTCTCCGAGACCCTGCGCGTGCTGCGCCCAGGTGGAGTGCTCGCGTTCTCCGACGTCGCCAGCGAACGAATCGTGCCCCGCACACCCGGAGAGTTGATGGCCGGGCTGAGCAATCTGCGGATCTGGGGCATGGGCCGGGACCACCTGGCCACATCCGCGCAGATCCGGGACGCAATGGTTGTCGCCGGCTTCACCGATGTTGGCGTCCAGAAGGTGGGGGCGAGGGTGTTTCCGCCTGCGATAAGGCTGTTCAGGAAACAGCTCGAAACCCGCGGAGGCGAGCAGCCGATTCTGTACCGGTTGGCGGCGCGCCTTCTGCTGCGCCAATGGGACCTTCTCTACCGACGCGGGATGATGGAGTACCTACTCGTCCGGGGCCGCCGCCCGGCCTCCCTTACCTGAGGCCACGGCTAGACCGGCTGGAGACCCGCCTGCTGCAGGGCGATCTGAAAGTCGTGCGGGTTGGTCGCCGCGCTCTTGGCGTCTTCGAACTCGACGACGCCGGCTCTGAAGAGGGCCAGGAGAGCCTGATCGAAAGTCTGCATACCGTAAAAGGACGACTCGGCAACGATGTCGTGGATCATGTGGGTCTGGCCCGCATTGAGCACCAGGTCGCGGATCCGCCCGTTCATCACCAGGATCTCGATCGCGGCAACACGGCCGCCGCCGACGCGCGGCAGCAGCCGCTGAGAAACGATCCCGGCAAGCGAACCGGCCACAGCGGCACGCGTCTGCTTCTGCTGGTGGGGCGGGAAGAAATCGATGATCCGGGTGATCGTCTCGCTGACATCTGTGGTGTGGAGGGTGGCAACGACGAAGTGGCCTGTTTCGGCCGCCTGGAGTGCGGCTTTGACGGTTTCGGGGTCACGAATCTCACCGACGAAGATGACGTCGGGATCCTGTCGCATCGCTGCCCGCAGCGCGGTGGCGAAGTCTTCGGTGTCCTGTCCGATCTCGCGCTGACTCACCATCGCCTTCATGTCCTGGTGGAGGATTTCGATCGGGTCCTCGATGGTCAGGATGTGAGCGGCGCGGGTGGAGTTGATGTGATTGATGATCGCTCCGGTGGTTGTGGACTTGCCCGAGGACGTCGGTCCCGTGACCAGAAGCAGACCGCGATGCTCGTTGGCGAGCGCCTCGACGGCAGGAGGAAGACCGAGCGAGCCGAACGAGGGTGCACCGGGTAGCACGAGCCGGGCGGCGATGCCTACGCTTCCCCGCTGGCTGTAGACGTTGACTCTGAAGCGGCCAATGCCGGGTTCCGAATAGGCAAAGTCGACCTCCCCCGCCGAGTCCAGGACCTCTTTCTGCTTGTCGTCCATGATCTGTACGGCCGCATTGAGGCAGTCGCTGGCCGACAACTTGGGAAAATCCGTAGGGGTCAGCAACCCACTTATGCGGACACTCGGAGGGCCGCCTGCCTTGGCGTGCAGGTCAGACCCTTTGTGCTCGACCACGTACTTGAAGAAACTATGAATATCGGCCATCTGCTCCCTTTACCTCGCTGGTCGGCAAGAGGCGCCGGCGACGAGCTGGTCTGGATTCCATCCAATCGGCATCGGCGCAGCGGTGATTGAGCCGACAGACGCTTTTGCCCGAAAGTCATGTCCCGGACGCCCGATCTGCCGTTTGAGGTGACCTCCTGCGGGTAGGTGAACAGGAGTCCCAACCTCCAGCATCGGGTTCCGAGTATCAAATCGAGGGGAGCAAGGCTCATGGCCGCCGACGGAAGCAGCTACGGGAGCGACGGAGGCAAGATGTCCAGAGCCGAAGCCGGTCGCAAGGGCGGACGCACCACCAAGAGTCGCTACGGCGAAGATCATTTCGGCCGGATAGGCAAGATCGGCGGGAAAAAGGGTGGCGAGACCACCAAACTCCGTTACGGCTCGGAATTCTACCAGAAGATCGGGCGGTTGGGCGGCTCCAAGTAGAGGAAGGACGGCTCCTTCAACCCGAGCATCGGCTTTGATGAGGAAGTCCCCGCGTAGGGGGGCTTCCTTTCTTATGCTCGGGCCATGCTGCTTCGTTCCCCTGTAAGCGCCGGTTCGGTGCTCTTCAGCCTCCTGTGCACGGTGATCTGCGCGGGTGCGCCGGCGCTTCCGGCTCGGGCCGCTCAAGAGGACGGTCGCGTCCACATGGAGCTGGCGGACCAGCCGGTCGCCCACGGTCCGGGGGACCCCCTCGACCTCGCCATCGAGGTGACCAACAACACCTCCGAGACGCTGAGGGGCCTGGCCGTAACCGTGGGGGTCTCCGAGCGCGTGCTGAGTCGCTCGGCTCTCCGGGACGCCTTGGCCAACTCTCCGGAATTCCGCCCGAGCGCATTTACGAGGTACTTCAGGGCAGAGGACATCGCCCCCGGGAAATCGGTCACCCTCTCCATCCGGGAATCGGTGTACGAGCTGAGCACACTCGAACAGGCGGTCGAAGGAGGCGTGTACCCCTTGACGCTCGAACTGTTCGACGTCGCCCTGACCGAACGTCTGGATGAGCTCACGACGCCCTTGATCTATTACCCAACTCCTCCCGAGACGCCCTTGAACCTGGTCCTGGTGGTCCCGATCAATGCCCTGCCGGCACGGGCTCCGGATGGGACCTTTCCCGCAGATGCCTCCGGAGGTTGGCCGCTGGAGAATGCCGTGCGGAGGTCGGGATGGCTGGCGGGGGCCGTCGACGTCATCCAGCGTCTGGCCGGCCCCCAGGGGCCGCGAGCGGCACCCGGTTCGCCTCTGAGACCGAAGCCCGACCGCAGAACCCGTACCCCTCGGACCACGTTGCCGGCCGGTCCGAATGGCCTGCGGATCGCCCTTGCTCCCACACCGAGGCTGATAGAGGAACTGACGGATATGCGAAACGGCTACGCGCGCACCGGCGACGCCGGCACAGAGATGCTGGGAGCGGGCGCACCGGGGGCCGAGGGTGCTGCAGCCGTCCTCGATGGGATCAGCTCCCTCCTCGATCTCGACGACGTTCAACCCCTGCTCGTCCCCTACTCCCTTGCGGACCTACCCTCGGCCGAGCGCAGCGGGCCCGGTCTTTCCCCGAGTCAGACCCAGCTCGGGGTGGCTGAGCAGGTGCTCGGCAAGGCTCTCGGTCATGACTTCAGGCAGGAGTGGCTGTTGCCTCCTGGGGGCCGCATCGACACCGGCACGCTGCAGGAGCTTCAGCTCGGCAACGCGGCCGGCCGTCTGTTCTTCTCTAGCCGGTCGCTGCAGGGCGCCCCCGAGCTCTCGGGCGAAGGCTGCACCGAGCCCTTTGCCAGCTTCACCTGCCCGGTGAGGGCCACTACGGGGGCGGGAACGGCATTGGGCTTCGTGGCCGACAAGGGTCTGCAGCAACGCTTTGCCGGGGTTGGCCGCCAACCCCGGCTCGACCGCCTCGCCCTCCAGGCGCTGCTCGCTGAGACCGCATCGATATGGGCGGAGCTGCCCGGCAGATCGGAGCGCGTGGTTCAGGCAACGATACCGCCCCTCTGGCATCCCCGGCCGGGATCGATGAACCGGCTGCTAGAGGCGTTCGCTGCGGCCCCGTGGCTGAATACGGTCACTCCGTCTCAGGGATTGAGCATGGGATCCCCCTCCGATCAATCCACCGTGTCCTCTCTAGGGAACACATCGGATCAACCCGGCATCGATTTCGCCACGACCGTGGAGGACGCCGATGCCGCCGTCCAGAGTTTCAGCTCGCTCGAACCCCCCGAGGCCATGGTCGAACGTCTCTCCCGCAACCTCCTCGTAGCGCAGAGCAGGATGTGGTGGGGAGACGACACGCTGGAGGCGAGGGGCCTGTCGTATGCACTCGAAACCGCGCACGAGGCGTACGGCGAGATGGCGAAGGTTCGGCTCGGCGCGCCGGACCGCATCACGCTGACCGCTCGCCAGGGCCAGATCCGCCTCGAGGCCTTCAACGACGCCGACTACCCCGTGAAGGTTCGGATCACCTTTGCGGCTCCCAAGCTATCCATCGCCGAGAGCATCGTGCGAACCATCCCGCCGGGCAAACAGCAGCCATTGGAAGTCGAAGCCACCGCCGAGGCCAGCGGCACATCCTCGCTGGAGGTCTATCTAGAGACTCCCGACGGACTGACTCTCCCGGGTAGCCAAAAGAGGATCGCCGTCACGTCCACGCAGTTCAATCGCATCGCGCTTGGTCTGACGTTCGGCGCTCTCGCCTTTCTCGTGTTGTTCTATGTGAATCGGGCGATCATCAGACGCCGACGTGCGAGGCCCAGCGCGCAGACCACCGCCACTTGAGCTCCCTGGCGCGTGCAACCGCGCTGATGACCGCCGGCACGGTGTTGTCGCGTGTCTCGGGGTTGGCGCGACTGGCTGCCATAACCGCAGCACTCGGGGTAGTGGAAACGCGTCTCGCGGATACCTACAACTTCGGCAATACCGCTCCCAACATCATCTACGAGTTCCTTCTGGGAGGGATCCTGACGTCGGTGTTCGTGCCCGTGTTCGTCGAACTGCTGGAGAAGGAGGGGCAGGACTCCGCGTGGGAGGTCGGCAGCGCGATCATCAACATCTCGCTTCTCTTTCTCGGCGTCATGACCGTCCTGGGAATCTTCGCTGCGCCGCTGCTGGCGAGATTCTACGAGGTGGACGTTCCCGGGCAGCAACGGGCCCTGACCGTTCTGCTCCGTTTGTTCATTCCCCAAATAATGTTCTATGCGCTGGCGGCTATCACTGCCGGTCTCCTGAATGCGCACAAGCGCTTCGGACCGCCCATGTACACGCCAATACTCAACAATCTGACCGTTATCGCTATCTTCCTGTACTTCGCTTCCACATTCGGCGAAGTCGACCTTGCATCGGTAACAACCGGGCAATTGATCCTCATCGGTGCGGGTACCACCCTCGGAGTCGTCGTAATGGCCCTGGGGCAGCTCCCCTTCCTGAGGGGGCTTGGCTCTTACAGGCTGACTTTCTCAGTAGCCCATCCCTCTGTTAGAAAACTCGCCGGTTTATCGGTGTTCGTCGTTGGCTACGTGATGGCTAACCAAATCGGATACCTGATTGTCCAGCGGCTGGCCAGAGGAGAGAGGGGTGCATACACAGCCTACGTATCAGCTTTCATCTTCTTTCAACTTCCTTATGGGCTCTTTGCCGTCTCGGTCATCACTGCGCTGCTTCCGAACATGAGCGAGCTGGCCGTACACCGGCGGTGGGATGACTTTAGATTCAGGCTCTCGGACGGCCTGCGTGCAACGGTCTTTTTGATTCTTCCCGCCGCAGTTGGTTACGTGGTACTCGGCGCGCCGATAGTGCGGCTATTGCTTCAAAACGGCGTCACCACCTCTCAGTCGACCGAGCTTGTTGCGTCGGTCCTGAGATTCTTCATGCTGGGGCTCGTCCCCTTCTCTCTATTTCAACTCTTGCTCCGGGCGTTCTATGCGACCCAGGACACTCGCACGCCTTTTCTGGTCAATTGCGCTGCGGTGGGTATCAACATCGCCGCCAACATCGTCCTGTTCGGGACGCTGGGCGTGCAGGGTCTCGCAGCGGGACACGCCATCGGTTACAGCTTTGGGGTGGTCGCGCAGGGCCTGATCTTGTCCCGGAGGATCGGAGGCCTTGAAATGAGGCGCTTCTGGGCGACGGCGGCCAAGGTCGCCATTGCCTCGGCGGGCATGGGCCTTGCCGTGTGGGCGGCTTATTCGGCGGCAGAGAGCATGGCGCCGACCAACACCCTCACAGGTCAGGCGTCAACGGTTCTGGCACCTGTGCTTGTCGGTGTGGCCGTCTACGGATTGCTCGCCTACCTGTTGCGGATCGAGGAGCTTGAGGCCGTACGAAGCCTGTTGCGGCGGCGTATTTCCTGACTTCGCTTACTTTTCCGCGCGCCGGGCCGATAGATGACCATGTACAAGTTGCCGGACGAACGCGGCGTAGTTCTGGACTGGTTCCTGAAGATCGTCGTGGTGGGGGGAATATTCGCTGTAATCCTCTTCGACTTCGGCGCGATTGCCGTGAACACCGTGGGCCTGGAGTCCACCGTCGACGAGATCGCTCACAGCCTCTCTGTATCGGTGGCCGACGACAGTCTCAATGCAGTCGATGAAGCGGCCTTGATAGAGGCGGCGCGGCCAACTGCCCAGCTTGCCGACGCCCGGGTCGTCAAGGTGAGTGTCGATGTCGAGGGCCGGGTCCACGTTCGAATCCGCCGTCGCGCCACCACTATGCTCGTCGCCCGCGTCGGCCCACTCAGTCACTGGGCGGTGGCGACGGCGGATGGCAGCGCCGTCACCCAATAGCATCTCCGGAATGACATCGGAGATCGTGACCCTTGCCCAGCGCTACGTTCTCGAAGCGCGCATCGCCGCAGGCGGCATGGGCACGGTCTGGCGCGCCCGGGACCAGGTGCTGGCTCGCACCGTAGCGGTCAAGATCCTTCATCCGGCGCTGTCTGAGGATGAGGAATTCATCGAGAGGTTCAGACGAGAGGCCTTCGCCGCAGCCAGGCTGACCCACCCCGATATCGTAGCCATCTACGATACCGGCCATGAAGCCGCCTTCAGAGACCGCAACGATCGCCACTACATCGTCATGGAGTACTGCCCCGGGGGAACCCTGAAGGACTCGCTGCGGCAGGCCGGGCCGTTCGCCCCTGCCCGGGCGCTCGAGTTGGGCAGCAGGATCTGCGGGGCTCTCGGCTACGCCCACAGCAAGGGAGTCATCCACCGGGATGTCAAGCCGGAGAACGTCCTCCTCTCCGAGGACGGGGACCTCAAGGTTGCCGACTTCGGGATTGCAAAGGCCGCCTTCGCCCTCAGCGATCTGACCTCGACCGGAGTCATCCTCGGTACGGTCACCCACATCTCACCCGAGCAGGCACAGGGCGAGGAGCCCGATGCCCGTTCAGACCTCTACGCCGTGGGCGTTCTGCTCTACGAGCTTCTGGCCGGCCATCCCCCGTTCCAGGCCGAGACCGAGATCGCCACGGCTATGCAGCACGTCAACAAGGCTCCTCCGTCCCTCAGGGGGCTGCGCGCGGATGTTCCCAAGAGAGTCGAAGGCGTCGTCTTCAAGGCCCTGGCCAAAGACCCCGAAGACCGCTACCCCTCAGCCGAGGAGATGCGCTCTGCTCTGGAGATGGCGATCTACAGCCTTGGACCGGCGAAATCGTATGAGCGTCCCCCCGGAGACACGGGCGGGACGGCACCGGGCCCGGGGCCGGGTCCCAGGCTTCGCCGAGGCGGCAGGCACAGGCGAAGATCCCCTGCGCCTCCGGACTCCGTCTCCCATCCCGAGGCCGCCCCGACCTCACCCGGAGTCCGCAACCGCGGAACCGGCGATGAGATGGACGCTGCCCCAACGACGCCGGGCCTCTCATATTCCAACTCCCCAACCACCCGGGCATTGTCTACCGATGCCCCGGCCGGCCGCACCCGGGAGACGGCCGTTCCGGTATCGGCGGGCGGGACGGGCCCGCGCCGGCGCGGGGCGGTGGTCACCATGGTGCTGGTGGCCATCGGCGCAGTCATCGCCGTTGCGGCTTACAATTTCACGGGCACAGACCCCGGCGAACCCTCGGGCGGAGGCGGCCCGGAGAGTGAGGAGAACGCTCCACGGAGCCGACCACTGAGCGTGAAGAGCGTGGGTGACTTCGACCCCTACGGGGACGGTCAGAGCGAACATCCCGAAGAAGCCGGCCTCGCCGTCGACGGGGACCGTTCGACGGCCTGGACGACCGAGACGTACCAAGCCCCCCTGGAGCTGATCAAGCCCGGGGTGGGCCTCGTCTTCGACCTCGGGCGCGACCGGGATGTCCAACGCGTCAGGGTCATCTCCGGTCAGCCGGGCTACGCTTTCGAGGTGAAGACCGCCGGCAGCCTGCCCGGGGACGAAACAGGGTTCACGGACGTGGGCACGCAGAGCAGGGCCCCCGGTGCGGCCAGGATCGATGCGGGCGGGGCCAGGGGCAGGTACTGGCTGGTATGGATCACGAAGCTGCCTGATGGAGACGGCGGGGCGGCATCGCTGGCCGAAGTCAAGTTCATTGGCTGACGGGATCGCACCGTGCCCGGGGAGACGACCGACGAAGAGCTCCTAGATGGTTGGCTGCAGGGCCGGGAGGACTGCTTCTCCGAGCTGGTCCGCCGGCACGAGGACCGGATCTTCGCACTGGCGCTTCGTATGACCGGCAACCGCCCCGATGCGCTCGACGCAACCCAGGACACCTTCCTGACCGCAGCTCGGCGCGCCTCCAGTTGGCGTCGCGAGGCCAGCTTCGGCACCTGGCTCTACCGCATCGGGATCAATGCGACCCATGATCTCCTGCGGAGGAAGAAGGGTTGGGAAACCCTCGAGGCCGATCCGGCCGAGGCGGCCCCCGCCGCCCCACCTGAGCAGGGCTTCGACGAGAGCATCGCCCTGCAGGTAGATCTGGCCCACGCCCTGGCCTCCCTTCCGCCGGCTTACAGAGAGGCGGTCGTGATGCACGATCTCGGCGATCTTCCCTATGACGCCATCGCTCGCCTCACCGGGGTCGGCATAGGGACGGTCAAGTCCAGGATAAGCCGGGGGCGGCGCCGGCTCGCCGAACTGCTGGAACAACCATCCACCCCGGGCCCGTCAAAGGATCGATGACCTTGCACCCAGAAATGGCGCACGAACGCTGCTCGGAGCTTCTCGGCCCCCTCGTCCGGGGGAGGCTGACGCCCGCCGACACGGCCGCGGTCGAGGGGCACCTCTCGGGTTGTGCGGACTGTGTGCGGGAGCTCGAGGCGGTGAGCTCACTCCTCGGCGCGCCGGTCGAGGCCATGGACGACCTCGAACGCACCCGGCTGCGCGCCGGAATCGCCGGTGGGTTACGTCATGTGGTCCCGGTGGCGGATCCGTACGTCCACCCGGATCAGGACGACGGCGCGCCCCCGAACCTGCGACGCGCGTCGCGGAGGCGGGTGCAGCCCGGCGCATGGCTCGGGGTCGCCGCAGCCACCCTGATCCTCTTCGCCGGTGCTCTCACCTACCTCGGGGCGGGGGGGTTCGTGGCCGGGGGCTCGGACCAGGGTGGGGCAGGGAGATCGGCGCAGTCGACGGAAGGCGGGGCCGGGGGCGGCATCCCCGGCGCCCGGGCGCCGGATGCCGGTGAGGCCGGAGTCTCCGACCGTCCGCAGATGACACAGAAGCCGCTCATTGTCCGAGGGGGCACAAAGTTCACCGAAGAGGCCCTGTCCGTTCTCGGCCGGCAGGCCCCGTCCTTCCGTGCGTTCGCCGGCGTCCACGGCCCCGATGACGTCCCCCTGCTCCAGGGCCGCTACGCCCGTTCCCTCGAGCGTGGGCTCAGGGGCGGGCCGGTTGAGCCCTGCCTGGACCAGGCGATCGAGAAGCGGCCCGGGTCCCTGCCCGCCTACGGTGCGCTCGGCGCGCTCAGGGGCGGCCGGGTACTGGTCCTGGGATTCGTCCTCCCGTCGACACGATCCGGGGCCGATCGCTTCGAGGTCACCTGGTGGGCTGTGGGCGATCCGGGCCCGGCGATAAGATGCCCGCAGCCCCTGGGTCACGCTCGTGGGGCGATAGGGGACGGGGAATCCCGCTAGCCTCGGAGAGGTTCTAAGAGACATGGCTACCCCAAGAGGAACTCGTCGACTGGTGATCATCGGCTCGGGGCCTGCGGGGTTGACCGCAGCCGTGTATTCGGCCCGTGCGAGTCTCGCGCCGCTCCTGATCGAAGGGGTGGAAGCCGGTGGACAGCTGATGCTCACCACCGAGGTCGAGAACTACCCGGGCTTCATCGATGGGATCATCGGCCCGGATCTTATGGACCGGATGCGCAAACAGGCGGCTCGCTTCGGCACCGAGTACATGTCCGGGAACGTCACCGAGCTCGACTTCTCCACCCGGCCCTTCTCCATCGCAACGGGTGAAAGCACGATCCTCGCCGACGCGATCATCCTCGCGACCGGCGCCCAGGCGAAGATGCTGGGAGTGCCCGGCGAGCGGAGGCTTCTGGGGCACGGGGTGTCGACGTGCGCCACCTGTGACGGCTTCTTCTTCCGGGAGCGCGAGATCGTCGTGGTCGGGGGCGGCGACTCGGCTATGGAGGAAGCCTTGTTCCTGACCAAATTCGGTTCGAAGGTCACCGTCGTGCACCGACGAGACCATCTGCGTGCTTCCAAGATCATGCAGGAGCGCGCCTTCGCCAACCCCAAGCTCGAGTTCATCTGGAACGCCAAGGTTCAGGAGATCGTGGGTGACACCACGGTGAAAGGTTTACGGTTCGAGGATTCCCGGACCGGCGTGACCTCTGAGCTGGCCGCCGAAGGAGTCTTCGTCGCCATCGGCCACACCCCCAACACAAAGTTGTTCGAGGGCAAGCTCGAGCTCACGGGTGGTTACATCGACGTGGAGCCGAACACCACCAGGACCTCGGTCGCCGGGGTGTTCGCCGCTGGGGATGTCGTCGATTCCCACTACCGTCAGGCCATAACGGCGGCCGGCATGGGCTGCATGGCCGCTATCGACGCCGAGCGCATGCTCTCCGATGTTCCGCTGATCGAAACCGCCTGGTAAAGGGTCTTGGCCGGGGGCGGCACCCCTGCCATACTTAGCCCGCTTCGGGTTCGGGACGAGACACCTCTTCGGCACCGCGTGCGACGTCACCGGTGGCCATTCCCGGACCATGGCGTAAACCGGCAGGCATCCCACAAATCCACTTCTGCGAGGGCTTCGACGACGACCGTGTCCAACTTGATAAGAGCCGGAGATCGCTCCTCCCAGGTGGCCGACGTGCAGGCCCGGTTGCGGGCGCTCGGCATCGCGGTGGACGACAACGCAGGATGGTTCGGGGACTCGACCATGCGGGCCGTCAGAGCCTTTCAGCAGCAGCGGGGGATCCTCGTGGACGGGATTGTGGGGCCCGGCACCTGGGGTGAGCTGGTCGGGGCGTCACGTCGTCTGGGAGACGCCCTCCTCTACCTCAGGCAACCTCCCATGCGGGGCGATGACGTGGCCCTGCTGCAGGAGCGGCTCAACGCTCTCGGCTTCGACGCCGGACGCCGCGACGGGATCTTTGGACAGGCCACCGACTCCGCGGTGCGCGCCTTCCAGAAGGAGTACGGTGTCGCCGAGGACGGCATGTTCGGTCCCAGGAGCCACTTGGCACTCATGGGTCTGCGGGTCGACCGCCAGGGAACCTCGGCGGGCTTACGGGAGGAGCTCCGGCGCGCCGAGCTCGGGGGCCGCGGCTTGGGAGGGGCGGTCGTCATCATCGACCCCGGCCATGGGGGCCCCAACCGGGGGAACCTCGGCGCCGACGGCGCGTGTGAGGCTGATCTCTGCTGGCGGCTCGCCCTGGAGGTGGCCGAGCGTCTGGCTGCGGCGGGAGCGACCGCCCGACTCACGCGCACCGAGGCCGAGGATCCCGACAACTCCGAGCGGGCGCGTCGAGCCAATCACATCGGCGGCGAGATGTTCCTGTCCCTGCACCTCAATACCTACGACGAGCCTACGGCCGAGGGCTCTTCGACCTACTACTTCAGCTCCTCGCACGCCGCGCAGCGACTTGCAGAGGGCATCCAGGGAGAACTGGTCGGGCTCGGGCTCAACAACTGCCGTTCCCACGGCCGCTCCTACGCAGTATTGAAGGAAACACGTATGCCGGCGGTCCTCATCGAACCCGTGTTCATCACGAACCCCGACGAAGCCAAGAAGCTTCTCGACCGGGAATTCCTGAAGGCGGTCGCGCAGGCCATCGTCTCGGGCCTCGAGCGCTACTACAGTGACCTGGGTTAACGGTGTTGGAGCGGGCCCGGATTCGGCTCAGTGCGCCGGCGCTCCCGCTCCGAGGTCCGGCACGCCCCCGGTTCTCAGTCGAGTGTCACCACCGTCGGCTGTCCCGCCGCCGACTCGCCGATGATCCTGCGCATCAGCCGGTCGAGCTCCTCAAGCGACACGAAATCGATCGTCACCTTGCCTTTGCGCTTGCCCATCTCGACTCTCACCCTCGTCTGCAGGTGGTCGGCCAGCCGGCGCTGCGCTTCGCTCACGAGAGGCGGGCGCGCCGAGCCGCCCGTCCCCGAGCGTCCCCGGCCTGCCTCCGAGATCGCCCCGTAGCGCCGGACGAGGTCCTCGGTCTCGCGCACCGACAGGCCCTCCTGGGCGGCGCGCCGGGCGAGCCGTTCCTGAAAGGGATTTCCTTGCAGGCCGAGGAGTGCCTTACCGTGCCCGGCGCTCAGCCTGCCTTCGGCCACCAGCTTCTGGCTCGCAGTCGGCAGGTCCAGCAGTCGGAGAGCGTTGGAGATGCTCACCCGGTTGAGCCCCAGCCGGCCGGCGAGTGCCTCCTGGGTCAAACCGCCCTCGTCGATGAGTTGGCGATAGGCCGAGCCTTCCTCGATGGGGTTGAGATCGGCGCGGTGCAGATTCTCGACCAGCGCCCGCTCCAGGGAGCCTCGTGGATCGGTCTGGACAACCACGGCGGGCACCTGCTCGAGGCCGGCACGGCGCGCCGCCCGCAGTCTGCGCTCCCCCGCCACCAGCTCGAAGCGGCCTGCAGGACGCCTCTGAAGCAGCAGCGGCTGCAGGACTCCGAGCTCTTTGATCGAGACGGCTAGCTCCTCGAGGGCGGCCTGGTCGAAGGTACGGCGGGGTTGATCGGGGTTCGGTTCGATCGCATGGACGGCGACCTCCAGGAAGCCGCTCCCCTCCTGTGGCGTCGGTTCGGCCTGGGGCAGGAGCGAGTCAAGGCCGCGGCCGAGCCCCGAGCGCCGCCCGGAGCCGCCGGCCGGCCCCCCAGCGGGCGATCGAGCGCTCATCGCTCCGGCCCTCCGGCTGCGTGCCCGGTCTCGGAGTGCGCCGGGGCACCCCCCTCGGGCCGCCGTTCCCATGGTTCTGAGCGCGGCCATGCCTCGTCCACCCCGTCGGGCTCGGAGGCCCGGGTGCCATAGGCGCGGCCTCCGGGAGGCGCAGGGAGACGCCTGAGCGGACGGTTGAGCCCGTAGCGCTCGGCGAACTCGGAGGCGAGCGCCCGATAGGCCTGCGAGCCCCTGGATCCTGGGTCGAGGGTGACCACCGGCTCACCGAAGGAAGGCGCCTCCGATAGACGAACGCTGCGCGGGACCACGGTGTCGAAGACCAGCTCTCCGAAGTGCCCCCGGACCTCGAGGGCAACCTGCTCCGCCAGCCTCGTCCGTGCGTCATACATCGTCAAGACAACCCCCCCTATTCGCAACTCCGGATTCAGCGCTGCGCGCACACGCTCCGCACTACCCATCAGGCGCGCCACGGCCTCCAGTGCGTAGAATTCGCACTGGACCGGCACGAGAACGTCGCGCGCCGCAACCAGTGCATTGACGGTAAGCAGTCCGAGGGAGGGAGGGCAGTCCAGCAGCACGACCCTGTAGCGCTCCGGCGCATCCGCGAGGCTCTCGGCCAGACGGTGCTCGCGCTCCATTGCAGCGACAAGCTCGATCTCGGCTCCGGTCAGATCCAGGGCCGAGGGAACGCAGCTCAAACCGGGCATCCGGGTGGGCACCGCCACCTCTTCCAGGGAAGCGGAACCCGTGATCAGGTCGTACGACGACCGTTGAACCGTGCGGTGGTCGATCCCCAGACCGGTCGTTGCGTTCGCCTGCGGGTC
Source organism: Actinomycetota bacterium (assembly GCA_013694625.1). Classification (GTDB taxonomy): domain Bacteria; phylum Actinomycetota; class CADDZG01; order CADDZG01; family WHSQ01; genus JACDDL01. The sequence continues at coordinate 26,522 of JACDCD010000065.1, forward strand.
GAGATCAATGACGGCCACCGCGTGCCCTGCCAGGGCCAAGCCGGCCGCCAGGTTCACACAGGTCGTCGTCTTGCCGACTCCCCCCTTCTGGTTGGCGACACATACCACCACTCCGCCACCCCGTGGGGCGCCGTGGGGACCTAATAACTTCCAGTTCATCAGATCCATAAAATTATGCAATACCCTCGCAACAAGGTCCTCGCCCCTCCCACATACAAACCTCAGCAACCCTCAGCGTCGTACTATAGCGATCCCTTCCTCCACCACGTCGGCTTCCGGAGGAATCTCGGCGGCCTTCCCGAGGAACACCAAGGCAGCGCCTCCGGGCGCCACCAGGGGAGATCCCAGGCGGAAAGCGGCGGCGGGAGGCGCCACCGCCCGCAGGGTCACCACCAGATGCGCCGCCACGAAAGCCGGGTCGTTCGCGATCTCCTCGGCACGCCGGACCACGACTTCGCAGTTGAGCTCAAGGGTGCGAACAACCTCCTCGAGGAACGCAGCGCGCTTGGTCTGGGGTTCGAGAAGCCTCCAGTGCCGGGAGGGTTCGGCTATCGCCAGCGGTATCCCCGGTAACCCCGCCCCCGAGCCGATATCGATTCCGGGCCCGGCAGGCAACGACGTCACCGTGGGTAGCGCTCTCAAAGAGTCTGTGATGTGTCGCTCCTTGAAGCGACCGAGGTCGCCGGGGGCGACCAGGTCGACGCGGCCGGCCCACTTCCGCACGAGGGCCTCGTAGCGCTCCAGGGTGGGTTCGTAAATCGTGGAACCCCCTCTGGCCTGGGCTTTTGCGAGGAGCAGTCCGGTCCCGGCTAGCCTTCCGCCGGACCGGGCCCGGGCGATCCGGGACTATCTCCACGCACGATCACCTTACGGGTCGGCTCCTCACCCTCGCTGAAGCTGGTCGCACCATCGACCACTGCGACTGCGTCGTGGATGATCTTTCTCTCGTACGCGTTCATCGGTTCGAGCTCGATCTCGGTGCCGCGCTCCTTAGCCCGTTCAGCCATCGACCGGGCGTAGTCCTCCAATGAGACCCGGCGGCGCGCCCTGTAGGACTCGACATCGACCGAGAGTCGCACCCGGTTGCGGAGTCGCCGTTGCACCGCGGTTCGGGTGACCTCCTGGAGTGCCTCGAGGGTCTGGCCACGGCGGCCGATCATGGCGCCCATATCGCCACCGCTGACGTTGACGACCACGCTACCCTCCTCGATCACCGCTTCGACATCCCCTTGGATCCCCATCGCCTCGATGAGGCCGCTCACGAAGCTCCGGCCCGTCTCGGCCACCGTCTCGAGCGACGGAGGTGACTCCTCCCCATCGTCCGCGCCGCCCATAGTGCGGGGGTCATCATCGGTCCCGCCGGTCAGAGCCGTGCCGGCAGCCTCGGATGGGGGGTCAAAACCATGGGGATCGGTCATCTGCGCCTCTTCTTCTTGCTGGCGTTGGGTGAGCGTGATGTTGTCGCAGTGGGCTGTTCGTCACCGTTGGACTGGGCTTGCTGAGGCGGTTGGGTGGTGCTGGTTTTCTTGCGGGCTCCCGGCTGCGACGTCCCCCCGTTGGTCTTGGGTTTGGGTCGGGCCCCGTCTTTTGGCTTGGGCTTGGCAGGGGTTCCCCCTTTTAGTTTGGGAGTTTCCTTTGGGGCTTCCTTGGAGCCGTCGCCGTGAAGCAGGTGGGGGAGGAGGGGCGGGGCGGCTTTCAGTATCAGACGCTGTTGGACAATCATCCAGACGTTGGTGGTCAGCCAGTAGATGACGACTCCTGTGGGAAAAGAGAACGCGAAGAACATCAGCATGAACGGCATGATCTTGGCGAATGTCTGCATCTGTTGGGCCTGGGGCCCCGTGGCTGTCTGCGAGCTCTGCATCTGCTTTTGTTGGTAGTAAGTGGTAAACCCCATGAAAAGCACAAGCGCAATGTAGGGAAGCATCGAGGGGATCCCGGTGCCGCAGGGGGCCGGGACACTGCGGCTGCCCACCTGTTGGATCGACGCCTGCAACGAACAGTCGAGCCTTAACCCGGGGAAGAACCGGTTGACGGTCGCGGGGCTCTGGATCAGCTCCCGGGCGAAGGCCGAGTTCTGCACCCGCTCGACGAGCCACGACAGCCCCTCGGTCGGGACTGCTCGCCATGCCCCGTCGAGGAAGTTGTAGCCGAGGTGGGTCAGGGGGTCCCGGATAACGTAGAAGAGCCCGATCAGGGCGGGAAACTGCATCAGCAGGGGCAGACACCCTCCGAAGGGGTTGACCCCGTGCTCTTTGTACAGGGCCATCATCTCTTCGTTGGTCTTCTGCCGGTTTCCCTTGTTGCGCGCCTGGATTTGTTTGACCTCGGGTTGGATCCGCTGCATCTCCCGCATCGATCGCGTCTGCTTGATCGACAGCGGCAACAGGACGACACGCACCAGCAGCGTGAGGAGGATGATTGACACCCCGTAGCTGGGGATCACCGCATAGAGCCCCGCCAGGGCGCTGGAGAACAGCTCTAAGAATCGTTCGAACATCCTCTAAACCTTTCCTGTGCTTCCTGCGCTCCGCCTAGGTTCGGGAACCGGGTCGAATCCCCCCGCAGCCCAGGGGTGGCACCGGAGTACCCGGGTCACTGTCATTGTGCCCCCCTCGAGGGCTCCAAAGCGCCGTATCGCCTCGAGTGCATAGGCCGAGCAAGTCGGTTCGTAGCGGCAGTGCCGGGCGAACATCGGCGAAACGAATCTCCGGTAGCCGGCGAGCAGCCCACACATGGCCCGCGCTCCCGGGCTCACCTGCGCGCGCCCCGTTGTCGTGTCGGCACCCCGCAAACCGCCAGGGCCTTACCCAGGGCGCCGGTGAGAACGGTGAAGGGCATGGTCTCCGCCCGCTCGTCGGCTCGGATCACAACGTCATACCCGGCCGCGGGACCGCAGGCAATGAAGGCGGCGTGGATCCGGCGTTTAATTCGGTTTCTCACCACTGCCCGGTTCGGAGCTCGCACCACAAGGCCAACTCTCGATCGAGGGTGGTTTTCCTGTTGTGGGGGAGAGGCCTGGGTGGGGAGTGCGTAAACCACTACGCCGTTTGTACCAGCCTTACGCCCCCCGCGAAGAACGCGTCTGAACTCGGCCGATCTCCGCAAGGCGCCCGGTGTCCTCAAGCCTCAGCGTCGCCGCTAGGCGGACAGGTGGGCGCGGCCCTTGGCGCGACGATTCCGCAGAATCGCGCGGCCGGAACGGGTCTTCATGCGCGCACGAAAGCCATGCTTTCTCTTGCGGCGCCGGTTGTTTGGTTGAAAGGTTCGCTTCACTCTGTGCCCTCTTGATCTGTCCACCCAACCGACGCTTGGCCCAAAAACGTGGTCGCGAAAAGTTGATTGTCCTCTTGAGCCGACTTCCGAGTATAGGGGACGAGTGTTTTGCCACGTCACGCCCCTACTTTCGGGGAGCGCGAAAGTGTTGCGCCACCGCCCTTGACGCCGGCGCTCATGGGTCGCTTAGATAACTGGAGTCTCGGCTTTGGAGTGTCGAGGCGGGTCTGCGGCAATCTCGCAGTGTGCGCAAGCCGAGTTCACCGACAGCTTTGTCCACACCTGTGGATAGAGATGTTGAATGCGACCGACATGCCTGCTTGGGCCCGCTTTTTCCGCCCCATTCGCCCCGGCGAGAATCTGCGGGGCCCCGATGTGCCTGTGAATAAGTGATCGATCCGGACGCCCGATCCGGGCGGCGACAAAGTGAGGGGGAGCCTATGCAAAGCGCTACCAGGCTTGGCGCCGACGACGGTGTCCAATCCATTGAGGCCCTCTGGGAGGCTGCGTCGGAACGGCTGAAGCAGCAGCTCTCGGTGGCCAACTACTCGACCTGGTTTGCGAGGGTTCAACCCGTAGAGATCGAAGGCGACCTCGTCCGCCTTGGCGTCCCGAATCTTTTCACCAAACAGTGGATCGAATCGCACCACCGGGCCGCACTCGAGGCGGTCCTGTGCGCCGTGGCCGGGCGAGAGGTGACGGTGTCACTCGTGGCGCTCGAGACACCCTCCACCGAGGAGATCGATCTCACCACGCCCCCGCCCGGCGCGCCGCAGGGAGCAACCACTGTTCCTGCCGCCACCCCATCGGACCGGATCACCGACGGCCCCGGCCGTTTCCACCCCAAGTACGTCTTCGAGTCCTTTGTCATCGGGGCGTCCAATCGGTTTGCACACGCCGCCGCCCTGGCGGTCGCCGAAGCGCCTGCGTCCGCCTATAACCCGCTGTTGATCTATGGGGGGGCCGGTCTGGGGAAAACCCACCTCCTCCAGGCGATCGGGTCCTACGTGCGCAGGTATCACCCTGAGCAGGCGATCCGCTACATCTCCACCGAGCAGTTCCTCAACGACTTCATCGTTGCGCTTCAGCGACGAACCATTCCGGACTTTCACCGCCACTATCGGGCGGTTGACATCCTCTTGGTCGACGACATCCAGTTTCTAGAGGGCAAGGAGCACTTCCAAGAGGAGTTCTTCCACACCTTCAACGCGCTGCACCCCTCCAGCCAGGTTGTCCTGAGCTCGGACCGGCCTCCCAAGAAGATCTCGACCCTCGAGGAGCGGCTCCGGACCCGCTTCGAGTGGGGCCTTATCACCGACGTGCAGCCTCCGGACCTCGAGACGAGATTGGCCATCCTCCAGAAGAAGTCCGAATCCGACAACCTCCTCGTGCCCTCCGACGTGATGGCGTTCATCGCAAGCAGGATCCAGACCAACATCCGTGAGCTCGAAGGGGCACTTATCCGCGTTGCTGCATATGCTTCACTCACCCGCTCAGAAGTGACCTTGGATCTGGCTCAGAATGTACTCCAGTCCCTCCTCTACGGTGGACGGGAGGCACGCGTCACTGAAGACCTCGTGATCTCTTTGACGGCCGACTACTTCGGTCTCAGCGACGATGAGATCCGTTCGGCCAGCCGGTCGCGTCCTCTCGTTCACGCACGTCAGATCGCCATGTACCTGTGCCGGGAGCTCACCGACTTATCACTTCCGCGCATCGGAGATCGTTTCGGTGGGCGGGATCATTCCACCGTTATTCACGCAGATAAGAAGATTCGCAAGCTACTGCAAGAGCGCCGGGCGTGCTACGAGCAGGTCCAGGAGCTTACCGAACGCATTCGTCAACAGGCAGCGCGTGGATGACGGTTGATCAAACTGTGCGTTTTGTGGACAACGAGACCCTCTACCCGGCGAACGCCGGGTACGGCTTAGTTGTCCACGGGATCCAGTGTCTTTATCCACCGGCTGGGAAGTGGATTGACCAGCCCAAAGGCCGCTTATCCGCACTTTCAACACCCCCTAATACGAATGCTAAGAAATACTTATCTATCTTTAGTACTTGTGGCACCGTTCACAACCACAGGGACGAGACATGGGTTTATCGTGATCTTGAGCGAGATATCGAACCGATGGGAGACGCAAGATGAAGTTTCGCTGTGAACGAGACGACCTTCTGGGAGCGGTTCAGTTTGCGTCGCGCGCCATCTCGAACCGCGCAACGCTACCGGTCTTGTCCGGCTTGCGAATAGAGGCCAACGAAACGGGATCGGTCGGCGTGGCCGCAACCGATCTCGAGCTCACGATGCAAACAGCCCTCCAGGCCGGTGTTGACGAGCCGGGGTTGGGAGTGGTACCCGGCCGGCTGTTCAACGAGATAGTGCGGAATCTCGGTTCGGGTCAGGTCTCGTTGGCGAGCGGCGAAGGTGAGATCGAGATCGCTTCGGGACGAGGGCACTTTCGTGTAAGGACCCTCATGCCCGATGACTACCCGGCTCTTCCGGTGGAAGAGGGAACGCCGGATTCCATCAGCGTCGAGATGGATTCCGGAGTATTGGCGGGCTCACTTGCCCAGGTGGTCCGGAGCGCATCGTCCGACGAGAGCCGCCAGGTGCTAACGGGGGTCCTGTGGGAGATAGAACCCGGGCGTCTAACGTTGGCGGCAACCGATTCCTACCGATTGGCGGTCTCTGAGATCGAGGTGGAGGGCGGTCCCGGAGAGGTGGTCAAGGTCATACTGCCGGCACGCGCCCTCGCCGAGTTGGGCCGCGCCCTTCAAGGCACCGGAGGCCGTGTGAGGACGCTGGTCAGAGAGAACCTCGTGACTTTTTTCCTCACCACAGGCGGGCAGGAAGGCTCCGGAGGAGAATCTGTGATCGCCTCCCGCTTCATCGAAGGGGAGTTTCCGAACTACCGCAGGCTCTTGCCGGAGGGCTACCCGAACGCCTTGACGGTGGACCGTGAATCGCTTCTCGAAACCGTGAAGCGTGTAGGGCTGCTGGCGCAGAACAATCTACCTGTCAAGCTCCGACTGGCCGGCGAGCTCGAGGTCTCAGCCCACACCCCCGACGTCGGTGAGGGCCAGGAGGTCATGGACGCGGAGTACCGAGGAGAGTCCTTTGTGATCGCATTCAATCCCCAGTTCCTTCACGACGGTGCGTCTGCACTCCGCACCAAACGAGTGGTTCTCGAGGCCGGTGACGGGCTGAAACCAGCACTCCTCAAAGGAGAGGACGAATCCACCTTCACCTATCTGCTGATGCCGGTGAGACTCTCCTAGTCATTTCTTCTCCTACAGGGCTGGAAGGCTCCCACGTGCCGGCAAGGAACACCCTGACCGTCGAGCAACTAACGCTGCACGATTTTCGGAATTATCATAACGAAGAAGCACGGTTCGCAACCGGGGTCAATTTCATCATCGGACAGAACGCTCAGGGGAAAACCAACCTCCTGGAAGCAATCCACTGTCTCAGCGGACTGGGTTCGCCACGCTCGCAAGACGCAGCGTTGATCCGAGAAGGCGCCGAACGGGCGGTGCTGCATGGGGGCTTGAAACGCGCTACCCGGCGGGTTCAGATCGACATCGAATGGAAGCCCGGGAGGGGAGCGCGCAGTCTCATCAACGGTTCCCCCCTCCAAGGGACACGAGCCTTAAGCGAAGTCATGGTGTGCGTTTTCTTCGGCCCCGATGATCTTCTTGTGATCAAAGGCTCACCGGAGGGCCGGAGGAGGCTGCTCGACGATCTGGGCGTGAAGCTCAAACCTGCGCGACACGCCACAGGACGTGAGTGGGAACGGGTGCTCCGGCAACGGAATGCGTTGTTGAAGAGTTTGCGGGCGACACATCCCAATTCAAAGGAGCGGGGAACGGCTCTCGCGACTTTGGAGGTGTGGGACGAAACCTTCTGCAGAGCCGGAGCCGCGCTTACCGCCGCCCGGCTCGAGACCCTGTCGTTGTTGTTGCCCTATGCGGCGAAGCGCTATGAGGCGATTGCCGGCGGCGGTTGCTTCGAAATATCGTATCTGAGCGAGTGGCTGGCAGGAGACGGCGCCGAGGGCCCTCGCCCCGAGAGTGAGCTGCGCGCCGAGCTGACGGTGGCGCTGTCCTCCATACGTCAGCGCGAGATCGAGCGCGGCATGTCATTGATGGGTCCTCAGCGCGATGATCTGCTGATCCGGCTTACCACTAAAGACGGCGAGGGCGCGCTGAACGCACGGGTTTACGCATCTCAAGGCGACCAGCGAACCTCGGCCCTCGCCCTCAAGTTGGGTGAACACGACCTGCTTACCGAGGTATTGGGTGTTACACCAGTGTTGTTGCTCGATGACGTGTTCTCAGAATTGGACAACTCTCGTCGTAAATGGCTGGATGAAACGGTCCGTGATATGGGACAGACGATCCTGAGCTCCGCCGAGCCCGGGGGTGCCGGCGACCTTGAGCCCGACTGCGTACTTCAGATCTCTGGAGGGCGAATCCAGAGTGGATGACGAACCGCTTCGACTGAAGGACGTGCTGAGATCAGAAGGCCACCGGCTCGGAATAGATGCTGCAGTGGAGATTGCGGCAATCTTTTCGCGCTGGCGCCGCATCGTTGGCGATGGTGTGGCTGCCCACGCTGGGCCAAGCTCGCTTCGCGAGGGTGTGCTGAGAGTCAGGGCGGACTCGCCGGTATGGGCAACCGAGATCTCATATCTCGCTCCCGAGATACAGCGTCGCGCCAACGAGGAAGTGGGCGGGGCGGTTGTGAAGGAAGTGCGAGTGTGGTGGGCACCCGGGGGAACGGAGACTCCTTTACCCACCGCAGGCTCAAGTGTTGGAGGACGGTCACCGAGCCCAGATGCGGGTTCCCGGGGCCACGGCGGAGACCCGGCAGGCGCCCTCGAACGGGCGCGCCGGGCCTGGCGTCAAAGGGGTCGCCGCGCACCTGGGCCCCCGTGACCAACGGGTCGCCGGCCGGGGAAAACAGTCTCTTGAATGGTAGTATTGGACCTATGAATCCATGCATATCGCGGCGCAATCGGCGCGCCGTTTCCCGCTTGCGTCTGCAGCAAGCATAGGATGAGCTCGACTCCCAGATCCCCTTCGGCGACGTCTTCCGACAGAGGTAACGGTTCACCGAAACGGCCCACCTACACCGGCCAGGACATCACCGTACTCAAGGGGCTCGAACCGGTTCGCCAGCGACCCGGTATGTACATCGGGACTACCGGAAGCCGCGGACTACACCACCTCGTCTACGAGGTAGTGGACAACGCAGTTGATGAGGCCATGGCCGGTTACTGCGACCGCATCATCGTCGAGTTGCTGGCCGACGGAGGCTGCCGGGTGAGCGATAACGGACGGGGCATCCCTGTCGACGCCCCCCCCGGGCAACGTAAGTCGGCGGTCGAGGTCGTGCTCACAACGCTGCACGCCGGGGGGAAGTTCGGCGGTAAGGGGTACCAGGTCTCAGGGGGCCTCCACGGAGTCGGAGTCTCCGTGGTGAACGCCCTGTCCGAACGCCTGGTGATCGAGGTGGCGCGCGACGGGAAGCGCTGGCACCAGGAGTATGAACGAGGCCGTCCTCTGGCCCCCCTGGCGCCGGGAAAGCCCGTCAAACGAACCGGTACGACGGTGGCTTTCTGGCCGGACCCCGAGATCTTCACCGAAGAGCGAGAGTTCAAGTTCGACACCCTCGTGCAGAGGCTGCGGGAAATGGCTTTCTTGAACCGCGGCCTCGAGATTCGTCTGGCCGACCGGCGCGTGGAGCCGGCCGAAGAAGAGCAGTTCCGCTACACAGGCGGGATCATTGATTTCGTCAAGCACCTTAACGCGACGCGCGACCCAATCAACAAGCGAACGGTGTACTTCGAAGCCAAGGGCAGCCAGCATGAGCTCGAGGTGGCGATGCAATGGACAACGGGTTACACCGAATCTGTATTTACATTTGCGAACAACATCAATACTCATGAGGGCGGGATGCACGAAGAGGGCTTCCGGCGTTCCTTGACGCGCGTGATCACGTCGTACGCGCGCTCCAAGGGCATTCTCAAGGAGAAGGACGACCCTCTGGTGGGTGAAGACTGTCGCGAGGGCCTGACGGCGATCGTATCCGTGAAGCTGCAAAATCCACAGTTCGAAGGCCAGACCAAGACAAAACTTGGCAACACCGAGATCCGCTCCTTCGTCGAGACTTCGATGAATCAACGATTTGCCGAGTTCATGGAGGAACATCCGAGTGAGGCTCGGGCGATCTGCAATAAAGCGATTGCGTCGCAACGCGCCCGCCTTGAAGCACGAAAGGCCCGCGAACTGGTGCGGCGCAAGTCACTGCTCGAGTCGACCACGCTGCCTGGGAAGCTTGCTGACTGCCAAACCCGCGACCCAAAGGAGGCGGAACTACTGATCGTCGAGGGGAATTCGGCGGGCGGCACCGCAAAGAGCGCCCGCGAACGCAGATACCAGGCAGTCCTCCCGCTGCGCGGGAAGATCCTGAATGTCGAACGCGCGCGGCTTGCCAAGATCCTCGAGAATAAGGAGATCCAGGCGATCATCACGGCGGTGGGGACCGGGATCGGCGACGAGTTCGACATCACCAAGTGCCGGTATCACAAGATCCTGTCCCTCGCCGACGCGGACGTCGACGGCTCGCACATCAAGACGCTGCTACTCACATTCTTCTACCGATACATGCCGGAGTTGATCGATGCCGGATATGTCTACGTCGCCCAACCACCCCTCTACCGGCTTGACTACAAAGGCGAGGCGCACCATTTCAAGAACGACGCCGAACTCGAAGCGTTTCGCGAGAAGAGCAACGGCATCCGAATGGAGCCCCAGCGTTTCAAGGGCCTTGGAGAGATGAATGACGTGCAGTTGTGGGAAACCACGCTCGACCCCGAAAAAAGAACGCTGCTGAGGGTGACGATGGAGGACGCGGCGCTTGCAGAGGAGATCTTCTCGACCCTGATGGGCGAAGACGTGGAGGCTCGCAAGTCGTTCATCCAACGCAACGCCAAAGACATCCGTTTCCTGGATATCTAGAGAGACAATGGCGAACAGACCTCCATTTCAAGGCGATCTCTCCGGAGACGGGGACCAGCCCGAACGGGGAATCGAAGACATAAGCCTCGAGGAAGAAGTCCAGACGTCCTTCCTCGAGTATGCAATGTCGGTCATAGTCAGCCGTGCCCTTCCCGACGTGCGCGACGGCCTGAAGCCGGTCGCACGGAGGATTCTCTACGCAGCGCTTCAGGCGGGGCTGCGATCCGATCAACGCCGCCGCAAGTGTGCGGCCCTAGTCGGCGAGGTGATGAAGACCTATCACCCGCACGGTGATCAGGCGATCTACGACGCGTTGGCCCGGCTTACCCAGGACTTTTCAACGCGTTACCCGCTCATCGACGGACAAGGGAACTTCGGTTCTGTTGACGGAGACCCTCCGGCGGCGATGCGTTATACAGAGTCCCGGTTGTCCGGCATCGCGATGGAGTTGCTGCGTGATATCGGGGAAGACACGGTCGATTTCAAGCCGAACTACGACGGGGACGCGCAAGAGCCGGTGGTGCTACCGGCGCGGTTCCCCAACTTGCTGGTGAATGGGTCGATTGGCATCGCCGTGGGGATGGCCACGAATGTCCCCCCACATAACCTGGGAGAGGTGATCGATGCGATCGTCGAGATCCTCGGGAACACCGAGGTGGCCCAGGACCGGGACAAGATGCTCAAGCTCGCCCTCAAACACATAAAGGGCCCCGATTTTCCCACCGGCGGCTTGATTCTAGGCAGATCGGGCATTCTCGACGCCTACTCGACGGGACGTGGGTCGATCAAGATGCGGGCGATATGTGAGATCGAAGAGGGGCCCCGCGGCGCTCCTCGCATCGTCGTGACGGAGCTCCCGTACCAGGTGAACAAGGCGCGGCTCACGGTCAAGATCGCGGAGCTGGTGAATGCCAAGGAGGGGAGGTTGGAGGGGATCTCCGATCTGCGCGATGAGTCGTCTCGTGATGGGATGCGATTGGTTATCGATCTCAAGCGAACCGCCGTACCCCAGGTGGTGCTCAATTCGCTCTACAAGCGGACTCAAATGCAAGAGAACTTCAATGTGAACATCCTGGCGCTCGTGGATGATGTACCACGCACGCTCAGTCTCGGCGAGGTCATCGAGCACTACATCAGTCACCAGATCGAAGTCATCGTGCGGCGCACGAGATTCAGGCTCAACAAGGCCGAGCAGCGCCTTCACATCGTCGAAGGTCTGATTGTCGCCCTGGACCACATCGACGAGATCGTTGCGCTCATCCGGGCAGCACCCGACGCAGGCGTCGCCCGCACCGGATTGATCGAGCGATTCGCCCTCAGCGAAACACAGGCTCAACACATCCTGGACATGCCTCTGAGACGACTTACCGGGCTCGAACAGAACAAGATCAGAGCAGAGCGGGAAGAGCTGCTCCAGACCATTGCGGAGCTTCGAGCCATCCTGCAGGATCCGGCCAGAGTCAGAGCCATCATCGCCGACGAGCTGAGAGCGCTCAGGAACAAGTTCGCAGACCCGCGCCGAACCAAGCTCGTTCCGGACGAGGGTGAATTCGATATCGAGGACCTCATCGCGGACGAGGACCTGGTGATTTCGGTGTCGCGCGACGGTTACATCAAGAGCGTCGCCCTGGACACCTATCGCCGCCAAGGACGTGGCGGCCGAGGGGTGCGGAGCACCGGACTCAAAGAGGGCGACATCGTTCAGCACCTGGTGATGACCACAGCACATGCATACCTGCTCCTGTTCTCCAGTAGTGGCCGTGTCTACCGGCTCAAGGCCCATGAGATACCCAAGCGAGATCGCACGGCGCGTGGTACGGCAGTTGTGAACGTGGTTGCGACTCGCCCCGAAGACAAAGTGGCCGCTGTGATCGACACACGCGATTACGAAACCTACAGATTCCTTTTGATTGCAACGAAGCGGGGAATGGTCAAGAAGACACCCTTCCGTGAATACGACTCCTCACGCAAAGAAGGGATCATCGCTCTCAATCTGAGGGACGGGGATGAAGTCGTGCATGTCCATCCGACCACCGGAAACAGCGATGTCCTGCTCATCACCAGGAAAGGTAAAGCGATCAGGTTCTCGGAGAGCACCGTGAGACCGATGGGCCGAACCGCAACAGGTGTCATAGGAGTCCGTTTGGACGACGATGACGAGGTGGTGTCTTGTTGCGTCGTCGATGAAGGCGACGAAATCCTCCTTGTTACCGAGCTCGGTTACGGAAAGAGAATGAAGCTGTCATCCTTCCCAAGGAAGGGGCGGGGTGGCAAAGGGGTCATCGCAGCGAAGACGACCAGAAGCCGGGGGACAGTCGTGGGCGCCTGCCAGGTCGATCCCGACGACGAGGTTTTCATCATCTCGAGCGATGGGGTCGCGATCCGCATGCGTGCCGGTTCCATCTCTCGTCAAGGCCGGCCGGCGACAGGTGTGCGGGTGATGAACCTGGACGAAGGCACCAGATTGTCGGCCGTAGCCCCAGTGGTAGGCGAGAAGGAGAACGGGCAGAGCCAACTGCCCACCTAGGAACGGGTTACTGCAAGGGCATCCCGGCAGGCAGCGCCGGTGTTAGCAACTTGGCAAGGTTTCGCTCATACTTGGCGGTTGAACAAAGAGCCCGACAGAGGAGAGCTGATTGGTCTCGAAGGAGGATAAGGCCGAGAGGTTCGGTGAGCCGGCCACGGTGGTGGAGAAACCAGAGCGGATGCCGGAAGAGCCGCAGGAGCAGCCGGCCGAAGAGCAGCAGGAACCAGCGGCCCGCTCATCCCAATCCCGTGGCTACGCCGAGCGAACCGACGTCGTCCCCAGAAGCCCCGAGCTCCTCCCTCTGGGGGCCAACCAGGCGGCCCCTGTGCTTCGTCGTCGAGCGAGCCACAGGGCTCAGCCGGAGGTTCGCCGGGTCAGACGTACGGTTAGCCATGTCGACCTCTTCAGCGTGCTCAAGGTCTCACTTTTCTACTGGGTCTGCATGTTCGTCCTATGGCTGTGTTTCGTGGCCGTCGTCTACGGCTTTCTGGACGGCCTGGGGATCTTCCGTCAGATCGAGAAAGCAGCCGCCAACGAAGGCGTGCTGGACCTGAAGCTCGACATCACACTAGCGGGAGCCGAACGCTGGGCGACCCTGATCGGTGGAACCCTTTCTCTCCTGGGCTCGCTTGCCACCGTCTTCCTGGCCTTCCTCTACAATCGCGCAGCCGCCTGGCTGGGCGGGCTCGAGCTCACCTTCGTGGAGCGAGACTTCTAGCACCTTCGGAACCCTCCGGTTCGTCAACCTTCGTCTGTCCGGACGAACACCCGGACCGCATAACCGTTTTTCGGATCTACCTGGGCGAGGTAGGCGTCCGGACGCCACCCCAGTATCTCCTCGAACTGGTCCACGAAATCATCTGCAGTGGCGCTGTGGATCGCCTGGTGGTGAGATACGACCGCCGCGACGTGATCGCGCTCTGTCAAGGTCCGGTCGGCGACGGTGAGGCTGTCGACAGACAACACTGTGATCACAAAAGGGGCGCTGTCGCTGACCGAGACTCGTACGGAGCTCGGCCCCCTCCCGTAAAAATCCCGTTCGAGCTTCATTACGGCTTCGGCGAGAGCGGCCCGCTGGTCTCTGGTCACCTCCATGTATCACTCATCCTAACCAGCCACTCCGACCCATGGCGGAAGGTCCATAAGGGGGCGTTGGGTGTAAGGTAAGCAGGCCGGGCCCGGACTTCGGTTGACGGGGTGAGGGACCGGTCTGACGACGAACCGCACGGGCGGCCTGTTGCATTACTGTCGCATCGGCCGGACGGCGGTTAGGCCCAGGAGGTCGCGTCTGGCTATGATCATCGCCGGTTGGTGGTCGGTACGAGATCTCCTGAAGAGGTAGGAGGTCTGTAATGCGCACCGCCGAAGCGACGCCTGAAGAGGCCATCGCGACCCTGGTTCGATCTCTGGATTTGAGCCCACATCGGCTGGCAGGGGATGAGTTGACCCAGCTCGTGGGCATCTTCGCCGATGCGCACGAACTGTGGCGGCCTCTTGTTCAGCACATCCCCTCCGAACGCTGGTACAGGCGTCTGTACAGGACCGCCGGCTTCGAGGTCTGGTTGTTGGGCTGGGATGCTGCCCAGGACACCAAGATCCACGACCATGGAGGATCGTCCGGCGCCATCTATGTCGCGGAGGGAGCGCTGGTCGAGTACCACAGCGACCGCGACCGGCAGGGCCCAATGCTGCGTGTACGCCACCGACACGGCAGGAGCCGCGCGTTCGGTCCTTCCTATGTCCACAACCTCGGCAATGAGGGCCCTGGGTTTGCGACGAGCTTGCATGCCTACTCACCTCCACTGACGAAGATGAACTACTACCGGTGCACCTTAGATGGGGGCCTCGAGCTCGACCACACTCTCGAGGTCGAGGGGCCCGAACGCAGTGCTTCGTGAGGAGGCGCCGGTAAAGACAGTCGCTCAGCTTCTCGCTGCCGCCCGCGAGCGCCTGCACCGAGTCACCCCACGGCAAGCTGTTGCAGCAGCCGAAGGCGGCGCGCTTCTTGTTGACATCAGATTGTCCGAGGAGCGCCTGGCCCAGGGGGCGATACCCGGCGCGCTCATAATCTCGCGTAACCACCTCGAATGGCGTCTCGATCCGACCTGCGATGCCCGCATACCGCAGGCGACCGGTTATGACCGCCAGATCATCGTCTTCTGCGTGGAGGGGTATACGTCCAGCCTCGCCGCGGCGGCACTTCAGGACATGGGCTTTTCGAATGCCACGGATCTGGATGGAGGTTTCAGGGCGTGGGCCAGGGACGGTTTACCGATTCAGCGATCCGCCTCCTTACGGGAGCACGAGGCGGAGACCGCCATCCACACGATGTAGGCACGGTTCGAGCATCTATCCTTAGGTGATGCTGACGGGATGGGCCCGGCGACTGCGCGTTTTTGCCACACTGATCGTTCCCATGGCCCTTGTTGCTGGTTCGGTCGGCGGAGAGGACGACCACTTTCCCTTCGGCCCTTTCCGTATGTACGCGGTGACCACGAAACCCACCGGGAAGGCGTCGTCTCTGAGACTCGAAGGAGTGATCGGGGATGCGGAGCCCAGGGCCTTCAGAATTGCAGAAGTGGGGATGCGCCGCGCCGAGCTTCAATCTCAGCTCGTCTTCTACGGAGAAGTGATCCTCCCTCATCTGGCGTCGGCTTACAGACGACTGCACCCCGGCAAGCCGGCAGTAGAAGAACTGCGCGTCATATATCTCACCTACCGACTAGAAGGCGGCGCAACGGTGGGGAACCCCATTTCGCGCACAGCGCTGATCTGGAGAAGGCATGACTAATCGGGCGGCTACCTCGAGATCGAGCGCGCTGTTCAACCGATGGATCGATTGGTGGTTCGTCCCGCTGCCAATCGCACGGATCTTCTGGCTGCGCGTGTTCCTTTACGGCTTCGTCTTGGTCGATGTCCTGGTGACGACGTCGTGGGTGTCCATGCATGGGTCCGTATCCCCCGAGCTCTATCGGCCCTTGTGGCTGGCGCGCGTCTTCGCTGTGCCGGCCCCGGGGCCGGCGTTCGTCATTGGCATGAAGGTCGCCCTCGTTGTCTGTGCCGGTGTGGCCATGACCGGGTGGCGGCCTCGGTTGACGGGGTCGATTGTCTTTCTTCTCTATCTCGAGTGGATGTTGATTGCCTTCTCCTACGGCAAGGTCAACCACGATCGAGTGGCGTTCCTGGTGGCTTTGGCCGTGTTACCGACGGTGGGGGAGGCCCGGCGAGAAGCAACGTTGAGCGACGCTGCGGGTTGGGCCATACGCTGCATTCAAGTCGCCGTAGTCCTGACCTACTTTCTGGCTGCGTACGCGAAGCTACGCTATGGAGGGATCGAATGGCTGAACGGAGCGACTCTGCTCCGCGCCGTGCTGCGACGCGGCACGTGGCTCGGAGATGAGCTGAGAGACTTCCCTTTGCTGTTGCGCGCCGGCCAATACGCCCTCGTGACGTTCGAATTGGCCTCGCCCCTTCTCCTGAGCCGGGGCAAGCTGCGGCTCATCTACCTTTGGCTGGCGGTGGCCTTCCATGTGGTGACGTGGTTGACCCTGAAGATCTCCTTCTTGCCACACGTTATCTGTCTTCTGGCATTCACCCCGTTGGAATCTCTGCGCGAGCCTGTCCGCTTTGTGTCCCCGAAGTTACATAGGCGAGCACCCCCGAGACTTGGATCTCCCTGACACCGGACCGCGGCGCGCCGTCGGTTGCTATCGATACCGAAGAACGGTGCCAACGCCGGCCAGCTCGGCGCGCCGAAAGATCATGTGCGCGACGGCTATGTCGGTGGTAGCAAGCCCCCTGTGCCAGAAGAGAGTCCTCTCGGCGTCGGTCTCGCGTCCCGGTTTCTTTCCGGAAACGATGTCCCCCAGTTCGGCGTGCAGCGTGGCTTCGCTCAACAAGCCGCTGTCGACGTGACGGCGGAGCGAACCGAACGGGCCCGCAGTGGCTTGTCCCCAGTCGTCCACGACGACTTTGTCCATCACCTCGGTGAGTGACAGCTCGACTGCGCTCACCGTTCCGTAGGGAACCACGAGGACTCCCGGAGCGACCCACTGCGTTTGCAGCAGAACTTCAGGCCTTGTCAGGCGCGTTGCCTCGACCATGATGTCGGCGCCCACGAGAGCCTCTTCACTTGTTGCCACTGCCCTTACGGGTTTACCGAGATGGGCGCCGAGACGGCCGGCGAAACCCTCGCGCGACTCGGCGCGCCGGCTTGTCACGCGTATCTCGTCGAAATCGAACAAGTCGTCGAGCATCGCAATGTTCCACCAGGCGGTTCCCCGTGCCCCGATATGCCCGAGCACCTTGCTGTCCCGGCGGGCAAGATGCAGGGCTCCGAGCGCAGTTAGAGCGCCGGTCCGGGCGTCGGTGATCGTCGACGCGTCGATGATGGCGATGGGGGCGCCATTGGCCGGGTCGTAGAGGGTCACCAGCGCGAGCTCGCTGGGTAGGCCCCGGCGGTAGTTGTCGACGAAGTCCCCCACGACCTTCACGCCGCTGACGTTCTGCGGCCCGAGATGGGCACGCAGAACGTTGAAGTGGCCGGCCCCGTCGTTGGCCGGTACGAGGTGAACCCGGGGCTCGAGCACCACTTTGCCCTCGCCTTGGGCCAGCACAGCGCCTTCGACTGCGCCGAAAACCTCGGCACGGGTAATGGCAAGCGCATCGACGTCGGGCCCGGAGACAAACCGGAGCCACAGCTCGGTCATTGGCTGTGGCTCCGGTCCTATTCCCGATGCGGGCAGTTCTAGCTGCCGATTAAGCCCTTCTCTTCGAGCCACGCCTTCCCTACATCCTGGGGATCTTCCTTGTCGACGTCGACCTTCTTGTTCAGCGCCGTTATCTCGGCCGTGGTCAGCTTTGCCGACATGTCGTTGAGCGCACTTTCGATCTCAGGGGTCGAGACATCTTCGGTGATGACCGGGATGATGTTCTCGGTGGGGATCAAAGGCTTGTCCTCTTCGAGTAACACCCAGCCCTTCTGATCGATGATTCCCTGCGTCGAAAAGAATCTTGCCACATCGATCTGTTCGCTCTCTAATGCGTTGGAAGTCAGTGGGCCACCTGCGTCGAGCGCACGGAACTCGGCGAACTCTATCCCGTAGACTTCTTTGAGCCCCGGGAGTCCAACGAAGCGCTCCTTTTCCTCGGGAGGCCCTCCCGCCGTGAGCTCATCCGCCACCGGCGCAAGGTCGGAAACTGTCTCGAGGTTGTACTTCTCGGCCGTCTCCGGTGTGACCACCAACGCGTCCTGGTCTTGCGCGGGAGCCGGCTCGAGCACCTTGATGCCGTCGGGCTCGAGCGCGTCGCGCAGCCCGGCGACGAGCTCGTCGCCGTCACTGCTGGCTTCGGCTTCCTCACCGGTTACAAAGGTGGTGAGTGCGCCCGTGTATTCGGGCACAAGGTTGACATCCCCCTCCTCCAACGCCGGAAAGAGAACCTCGCGCGATGCCAGCGGCTGCTTGAGCTCGACCTCGCCCCCGGCATCCTCCACGACGAGCGCGTACATCTCCTGCAGGATGATGTTCTCTGTGAACTCGACAGCCCCGACAACTATCGGGCCCGAGTCTCCCGAACCGGAGCTCGGGGCGGCGTCCTCCTCCGCAGCACAACCAGCGCCCAAAAGCGCCAGTGCGGTAAATGCCGCAGCGGCCTTGCGAGTAACGGTGCCTCTCATGTGGTCCCCTCTCTCAGATGGCCATTTACGTCATGCTCCGGAGCTTGCAACTCCGGCTCTCCCACTCATTTTTGCGTCGACTGCCGCAGTAGCGTTGCGTTTCGCCAAGCCCTTCGGGACGATAACTGCCTGCACGCGGGCCAGCGCGAATTCGGTGATCAGTGACAAGGCGGCGATGAGGAGCGCACCGCCTGTCAATTGCTCGTAGTCCTGCAACGCGAGGCCGTCGAACAGGAAACGGCCCAGGCCCCCGAAGCTCAAGTACGCAGCAAGAGTGGCGGTAGCGACAACTTGCACGGCAGAAGTGCGGAGGCCGGCCATGATCAACGGCAAAGCCACTGGAATCTCGACCCGGGTGAGAATCTGCCACCCCGTCATTCCCATTCCACCAGCAGCGTCACGCACCTCCCGGTTGACGTTGCGGATTCCGATATAGGTGTTGGTGACAATGGGTGGGATGGCAAGCGCAACGAGGGCAATCATCACAGGCACGATGTTCAAGCCCAAGAGGATGAATGCCATGATGATCAAACCGAGGGACGGGATGGCCCGCCCGATGTTGGCGATGTTGATGGCTAATAGCCCTCCGCGCCCCGTATGCCCCAGATAGAGCGAAATTGGCAGAGCGATCAAAGCGGCTATGAGTGTGGCCGCGACTGAGTACTGAATGTGCTCCCAGGTGCGTATGGGTATGCCGCTGGTTCCCTGCCAGTTGAGGGGGTCCGTGAACCACGCCAGCAGCTCGCTCAGGAAGGTCATCGGCCACCTGCCCCCCGCGCCCAGGGGGTAAGCATGCGCTGGGCGCCCACCAATGCCACGTCGGCAACAACCGCAAATAGGACCGATAGTGTGAACCCGACAATGATCGGCGTTCCGAAAGCCTGCCTGAAGCCGTCGATGAACAGCGCACCCAGTCCCCCGAAACCGATCAGAGCCGTGATGGTCACCAATCCGATGGTGGTGACCACGGCTATACGGATCCCGGCGATGATGACCGGGAGAGCGATGGGAAGCTCCACCCGGAAAAGTTGTTTGAACCGCCGGTACCCCATTGCCTCGGCCGCCTCGCGGACTTCTCGTGGGACACCCCTCAGCCCCTCGACGGTGTTACGCACCAGCACCAGAAGGGTGTAGATCGTCAACGCGATCAGGCAGGTCGTGGCTGTCGGGCCGGTAAAGGGCATCATCAGCATGAACAAAGCGATTGAAGGAATGGTGAACAAGATGCCGGTAAGCCCGAGTATAGGCGTGTAGAGACGGGGCCACCGGGTAGCTGCAAGGGCCAACGGAAAGGCAATGGCAAACCCGTACACGAGGGCGAGCAGCGTGAACTGCGCGTGCTGGAAAAATAGCGATTGGATCTCGTCGAGGTGATCTTGAACCCAGCCCCAGTCCATATCAGTCTGGCGTGTGCTGCGCGGGCTTGGACAACTCTTCGTTGATGAGCCTATGGGTGACGATCCCCTCGTAGATGCCGCCTTCGCCCACGCGTGCAGCGACCCCGGTGCGAGAGGTGACCATGGCGTTCAGTGCGGTCCTTAACGAGTCGCCGCTCTTGACCTCGGCACTGAAAGCGTGAATGTTGCCTTCGCCGACGTTGCGTTGTCCGTTGAGCTCTTCGATAGACACCCAGCCTCTTAGGTGCCGTGCGTCATCGACCACAACGACCCAGTCGGTGTTTGCGTCACCGGCAACCTCTGAGGCATGCGCACGTGTGTCTTCGAGAGTGACTACGGGGCCGCTCTGCGCATCGACGTCGCTCACCGAGATGAGAGCCAGTTGCTTGAGGCCCCTTTCTCCACCAAGGAAATCGGCGACGAATTCGTTGGCTGGGGATGCCAGCATCTCCTCGGGAGTTGCATACTGCTCGAGGTGGCCCCCCTGGCTCAACAGGGCGATGCGGTCTCCCATCTTGATGGCCTCATCGATATCGTGCGTCACGAATACGATGGTTTTCTGCACCTCTTGCTGGAGGCGGAGGAACTCCTCCTGCAGGCGCGTTCGCACGATTGGATCGACGGCGCCGAAGGGTTCGTCCATGAGCATGATCGGCGGGTCGACGGCAAGGGCGCGCGCCACACCCACCCGCTGCTGCTGCCCACCCGAGAGCTCATGAGGATAGCGGTCGCCGGAATCTTCCTGCAGCCCCACGACTTCGATCAGTTCGTCGACTCGCTCCTGGGTCCGCTTCTTGTCCCACCCGACGAGCCCGGGGACGGTCCCGATGTTTTCACGTATCGTGCGGTGGGGGAAGAGTCCGATCTGCTGGATGACATAGCCGATGCGCCTGCGAAGCTCGGCCGGGTCCTCCTTCAGGATGTTCTTCCCGTCGACTTCGATGACCCCATCTGTAGGTTCGATCATGCGGTTCACCATTCGAAGGGTGGTGGTCTTGCCGCAGCCTGAAGGGCCGACGAACACGGCGATCTCGCCGTCGGGCACCTCTAGGCTCAAGCTGTCGACGGCCGTAGTGCCATCGGCAAAGCGTTTGCTAACGGAGTTGAACGTGATCATGAAGGCTCCCACTGCTGCGGTCCAGTTTGTCCCTGCCCTAAGCAGGCCTTCAAGGTGCTCTGCGGCCTCAAAGCGGAACTATACAGGGGAGCGGCATACTACGGCGGTCGCAGAGAATTCGGCCAGGCGATCTAAGCCTTGATCCTGACATGGAGGACCAGAAGTCGATTCGACCTTGAGGCCGGCTCCGTCCGGCGCTCATCGGTATCTGGCCGAGCTGGCCTGGCTGGGCGGGCCGTCTCCGGTTGTAGAGAAGGAAGTCCTGCTGGAGGTTCACAACGGTCGCATTGCGGCCGTCACCCACCAGGCCGGCCCCCGGCGCGACGGTGTGGTTCGGCTCGCGGGCCTGACCATCCCGGGTCTCGCCAACGCGCATTCCCACGCTTTCCAGCGCGCCCTGCGGGGACGAACCCATGGCCGAACCTCCAATGGGGACTTCTGGAGCTGGCGGGACGCGATGTACGGACTGGCGGCGCGCCTCGATCCGGAGCGCCTCTTGGCTTTGGCACGGGCTGTTTACGGCGAGATGGCGCTGGCGGGGATCTGTGCAGTGGGGGAATTCCACTATCTCCACCACTCTCCGTCGGGGCGGCCCTACGGAGAGGCGAATGTCATGGGCGGCGCTCTCGTACAGGCGGCATCGGAGGCGGGGGTCAGACTCACTCTTCTCGACACGTGCTATCTGCGGGGTGGCTTTGACCGTCCGCTCGACGGCCCTCAGAAGCGCTTCGGCGACCGGGACGCTCACGCGTGGGCCCGGCGCGCCGACCTGATTGAAGTCCCCGACGACACCGTGATCGGGGCCGCCATTCACAGCGTGAGGGCCGTGGATCCCGGTTCGATGGAGGTCGTGCGGGAGTGGGCGGACGGACGCGGTGCCCCTCTTCACGTCCACGTGTCCGAGCAGCGCGCTGAGAACGAGGCTTGCCTAGCAGCGACCGGCCGCACTCCCGTCGGACTGCTAGAGGCCTCGGGGGTCCTCGGGCCGACGACGACCGTGGTGCACGCCACGCACCTGAGCGGAGACGACATCGCCCGGCTGGGGGCGAGTTCGACCCGGGTCTGTTTGTGTCCCACCACCGAGCGGGATCTAGCCGACGGGGTCGGGCCCGCCGCCGCACTGGTGACGGCGGGAAGCCCACTGTGTTTCGGCAGCGACAGCCACGCGGTGGTGGACCTCTTCGAGGAAGCGCGCGCCGTGGAGCTCGACGAGCGCCTGGTCACCGAACGCCGGGGTCACCACAGCGCCGTCGACCTGCTCCAGGCCGCAACGGCGGGCGGAATGCGGTCCCTTGGGAGGAGCGGTGGCGTACTCGAGCCCGGCGCGCCGGCGGACTTCGTTACGGTGCGACTCGACTCTCCGCGCACCGCCGGCGCCGGCGCGCCGGGGTTACTGGACCATCTTGTTTTCGCCGCGAGTGGCGCCGACGTCACCCACGTCGTCACCGAAGGCCGCCCTGTCGTCGTCGACGGAGCGCACGTTGGGCTGGTCGACGTGGGACACGCCCTCGCTGAAGCGATCACACCACTGTTCGAGGAGCAGCCATGAGACTTCTGAACCACATCGGCCGGCTCTACACCGGCACCCGCCTAGGAGTGGTGGAGAACGCGGTCCTGGCGATCGAGGGAGATCGGATCGCCTGGGCCGGTCCGGCGGAACCGGGGCCGCCGCAGGAGGTGCGCACCCGAATCGAGGAGGAGGACAGCTGCGGGGGCGCGCTGGTGACCCCGGGGTTCATCGACGCCCATACCCACCCGGTTTACGCCGGCGATCGTATGGCCGAGATCGCCCAGAGATCCGCGGGCGAATCCTACGAGAATATCGCCGGCGCGGGAGGAGGGATCGGCGCCACCGTCGCGGCCACGCGACAGGAGCCGGCCCGGGAACTTCGGGAGTTGGTGGCAGGGCGGTTAAGCGCCTGGCTCCGGGATGGGACCACGACGATCGAGGCCAAGACCGGGTACCACCTCGAACGGGAGGGGGAGCTCGATGCGGTCGGCATCCTGACGGAGCTCGGCCTCGATCCCAGCCTTCCCCGGGTGGAGTCAACCTTTCTGGGCGCCCATGCGGTGCCGCCCGGCGGCGTCGCAGACACCTTCATCGACGAGGTGGTCGAATGGTGTGGCCCGGCGGCGGCCGCAGGGGCTCGTTTCTGCGACGTGTTCTGTGACGAAGGCTATTTCTCGGTGCCTCAATCCAGAAAGGTGCTCGCGGCGGGCAAGCGGGCCGGGCTCATCCCCCGGATACACGCAGACGAGCTCGCCCACAGCGGTGGCAGCCTTCTGGCGGCAGAGCTCGGCGCCCAATCGGCCGACCATCTCCTCTACGCCGACGAAGACGATGCGCGTGCCCTTGCTGAGGCGGGCGTGGTGGCGACGCTGGCGCCGGGCACGGCGCTCGCCATGGGCCGGATGCCCCCGGTGCACACCTTTCTGGACGCCGGAGTCACCCTGGCGCTGGGGACCGACCACAACCCCGGGACCTGCGGGGCGACCAGCATGAGCCTCGTGGTTGCCCTTGCGGTGGCCGCCTTCGGGTTGTCGGTGGACGAGGCCCTGGCCGCGGTAACAGTGGGCGGCGCCCGCTCGTTGGGCCTGAAGGACCGAGGGACTGTCGAGGCCGGGAAGCTGGCAGACCTTGTGGTGTGGGATGCAGAGCACGAAGGCGCGTTCGCCTGGTCCTACGGTCTCGCCCCGCTAGAGGTCATGCTCGGAGGAAGGGTCACCGCCCGGTAGCTGCTCACCGCCGTGCACGGATGCCGGGAGGCGGTTCGCCGGCGGGGCGAGCGGGCACACCCAGGCGGGGTCGTAGACGCAGGAGGGGTTGTAGGCGAAGTTGAAGTCGAGCACCAGTTGCCCGCCGGACGCCCCGAGGTCGGCCCCCTTGATTGTGTCGAGCAGATAGCGGCCGGCCCCATAGGACGACCGACCGGAGGTGGCATCCCGGAAGGGGAGCAACAGGCCACCCCCGTAGCCGTCCAA
>JACDCD010000085.1 GCA_013694625.1 Actinomycetota bacterium
AACCATGGCCGACACCTACAACGGTTACTGCGTCAAGTGCAGGGAGAAGCGGGACTTCGAGGGCGAAGAGATCGAGCTGAAGAACGGGACGAAGGCCGCACAGGGCAAGTGCCCCGTCTGCGGCACGAAGATCACCCGGATGCTCGCCCGCAACTCCTAGAGCTGCTGCGGGAGCCCGTGCTGCGGGAGCCCGTTTCCTCAGGGCACGCAAGCTTTGAGTGCCCCTCCGGAAACGGGTGCTCCTCGCATTGGGAGGAGAGAACTCGGGGCTTGGGCCACACCAGGGTGTGGTTGAGGGCACGAGATCCGTTTCTCGGGGCGTGGACCACACTCATCCGTCGGGACGGTGCACCACAGCCATCCGGCGCTCGCCGTCCATGAGATCTTCAGACGGCCTGTGAGCCTCTCACGCTTTCGTTCCATGCAGGGCAACGATCCTGGAAGGCGCACGACATGCAGAACGGCGATGGGCGGGGGCGCCAGTCGCCGGTGTCGGCGGCGCGCCGCACGGCCTTGGCGAGCGCCTTCATCTGCCGTTCGAAGGCAAGCAGGGTGCGTTCCGTGGGACGCCACGTAAGCACCGCAGGGTCGGCGAGGTATACGAGGCGCAACTCCCCGGGAATGATTCCATACGCTCGCCAGCACACGAGTGCATAGAAGCGCAAGCCCAGGCTGGCCGACTGCTCCCGGGCCGCCCCGGGCACCTTGCCGGTCTTGTAGTCGGTCAGAATCCAGGAGCCGTCGTCTCTTTCCTCGACGCGGTCTATCACGCCGCGCAGCTGCACGTCGTCCAGCTCGTACTCAACCCACCACTCGAGCCGGGCGGCGTCGAGTGTGGACGGGTCCTCGAGCAGAAAGTAGTTTGACAACAGCCTGCGATTACTTTCTAGCCAGCCGACCTCGTCCTCGGTGTCGAGCTCGGTCGGACGCCACTCTGGCTCCTCCCTGAGCTCCGTCCACAACACCTCCAGCAACTCGTTGGCGCGCTCTGTGGTGCGTGCCGGCGCCTCCTGGGCGAAGAGCCTCTCGAGCACCGCATGAACGAGCGAGCCCCCCGCCTGGCGCGTCGATATGGGTTCGTCCAGCCGGTCGATGTTCCGGTACTTGAACAGCAACGGACAGCTCTTGAAGTTGCTGGCGCTCGAGGGAGAGAGCTGGAGGGGAGTCTCGTCCATAGGTTGTCACCCTAGATCTCCCTGCCCCAACCCTCTGGATTTGACGCCCGACGACGTGCTCCGCTCGGAGGTAGCCAGGGGGGTTGAGTATCATCGTGCGCTACAGAAAGCCCACCTGAGGGGGCCGAGCAGGACGCTGCCTGCCCTCTGTGGTCTGCCCGCAAGGGCCCACCCCGCCCATTGCAAAACCACGCTGGAGGAGAAATGAGATTGGCTGGTTCGGTCGACCTACCTAGGCGCATCCGTCCTTGAAAGTTCTGTTCATCATGGGATGGACCCGAAGCGGAAGCACGATTCTCGACAGCGTGCTGGGCGCGCTGGAAGGATGGGTGTCGGCCGGGGAGCTTCATTACATCTGGGAGCGGGGGCTCCTCGAGGACAGGCTGTGTGGCTGTGGGGACCCGTTGAGCAAGTGCCCGTTCTGGACGGGAGTCTGGGCGGCGGCGTACGGCCGCGTGGAGGATCGCCCCGATCCCCGTCAGGTCGTGGCGTGGCAGCAGCAATCGGTCCGCACCCGGCACACACGGAGGTTGTTGCGCATGGGCCTGCTTCCGACGGGATGGGAGCCGCTCGACGCATACGCTCCGGTGGCGGCTGCTCTCTATCAGGGCATCGGGAAGGTGGCGGGGGCGGAGGTCGTCGTGGACTCCTCCAAACGGCCATCGGATGCGGCCCTGCTCGGTGTGTTGCCGGGGGTGGACCCATACTTCGTGCATCTTGTTAGGGACCCTAGGGCGGTGGCCTACTCGTGGCAGCGGAGGAAGGCGACCCTTGACCTTCAGGGCGCCTCGGATGCGGAGATGCCTCGCCACAGCTCCTTCTACAGCGCGTTCGGTTGGCTCGAGCTGAACGGGGGAGCGGAGCTGGTGCGGCGGCACTTCGATTCTCACCGCTCCGTGTTGGTCCGCTACGAGGATTTCGTGGCTGCGCCGGCTGCCACGGTCGAGAAAGTGGCCGGGATGGTCGGTGAGCTCCCGGGCAGGTTGCCCTTCACCGGCACCCACACGATTACACTCCAACCCAATCACATGGCCGGCGGGAACCCCACCCGCTTCAATGCCGGTGACGTCACGCTGAAGCCGGACACAGAATGGACAACGCGTCTATCGCGCGGCAGCAATGCCGTGACGACACTGACGGATGCCCCGCTGCTTCGCCGGTACCGCTATCCGCTTCTGACGCAAGCCGACCGGCCCTAGAGAAGCGGGGGGCGTCCGGTCGGATAGTAGAGGAACCCGTGGTCCGCCATGGTCCCGGAGTCGAATGCGTTTCTTCCATCGACGACCACCGGGTAGGCCATGACCTCTTTCAACTCTCCGGCGTCGAGGTCACGGATCTCGGGCCATTCGGTGCAGATCACCACGCAGTCCGCCCCGGCGGCGGCGGAAAGAGGATCCGGGGCGATATGGAGCTCGGGCAGGACGTCTTTGGCGTTGGCCGCCGCCAGGGGGTCGTATCCGGTCACCGTTGCCCCCTCCGCCAACAGTTTGGCTCCGAGCGTCAGGGCGGGGGCCTCTCTCACGTCGTCGGTTCCCGGTTTGAAGGCCAATCCCAGGAGGGCGACGGTCTTGCCCTCGAGGTTCCACAACGCGTCGCGGACTTTCTCCAGCGTCGAGTCGATGGCCTCCGCATTGATGCGCGCAACCTCCTGCAGCAGGCGGAAGTCATATCCCAGGCGTCTCGAGAGATGCTCGAAGGCTTGAACATCCTTTGGAAAACAAGAACCCCCGTAGCCCATCCCGGCATTCAGGAAAGCCCGGCCGATGCGGGCATCGGCCCCTATGGCGTCGGCGACCTCGACCACGTCGGCCCCGGCTTTCTCGCAGACGCGGGCAAGTGCGTTCGCAAACGAGATCTTCATTGCCAGAAATGCGTTCGAAGCGTGCTTGGACAATTCTGCGGTCGGAATGGAGGTCTCGATAAGGGGATAGCCCTGATCGGTGAGCGGCTTGTATACCTCTCGCATGGCCTCGAAGGCCCATTCGGCCTCGCCGCCGACCAGGATACGCTCGGGATGCATCGAGTCGTGGACGGCCTTTCCCTCTCGCAGGAACTCCGGGTTGGAGACGACCTGGAGGTGCTCCTCAGGCTGCGGACGGCCCCGCTGCAGGGTGCGCTTGAGACGCTGGGCGGTACCGCTCGGGACGGTCGATTTCTCGACCACGACGGCCCTGTCTGCGATGTGGGAAGCGACCGAGCGTGCCGCCTGTTCCACCGCGACCAGATTGGCGTCGCCGGTCACGCGCGGTGGCGTTCCGACGCAGATGAATACCACGGGGGCGTCCTTGACGGCTTCCGCGGGCGAGGCAGTGAAGGTCAAGCGCCCCTCCTTGAGCTGCTGCTCGAGCATGGGTTGGAGCTCCGGCTCATAGAAAGGAGCCACACCCCGTTCGAGCAGGGCTATCTTCTCTGGGTCATTGTCCCCGCCGACGACCTCGTGGCCGATGGCAGCCAGTGAGACGCAGGTGATGAGGCCGACGTGACCGGTGCCGATTACTCCGATTCGCATGGTGGGTCCTCCTGTGGGAAAAGTCGGGCATTACCATATATTACCGGACGCCTCAGACTAAGGCTCGGATCGCGCTCCCGGCTGAATCCCTCGCCCCAGATGCGCCGGAAGCGCCTGCGGAGGGGCACAGGTCATCCGTACAGCATCTCGTAGGGCGGGCGCACGACTCGATTCGGGTCGGGCTTCCACAGCCCGAGCGCCTGTAGCGCCAGAAGAGTCAGGTAGGCAGGGTTGAGCAGAAGGTAACGCCTCCACAATCGGGCGGGGTCTTGCAGCAACCTGTGCAGCCACTGGAGCCCGCGTTTCTGGATCCACATGGGGGGCTCCTCCATATGGCCGGCGTGATAATCAAACGCCGCTCCGACGGCGATCACGGGCATTCCGAGGGCGTCGCGGTATTCGTGGGCGAACGTTTCCTGACGCGGGCACCCGAGTCCTACGAACGTCAGCTTGGCGCCCGACGAGCGGATCCGGGCGGCGATCTCGTGTTTTTCCTCCGGCGAGGTGGTGCGGAACTTCGATGGTTCCGCCCCCGCCACGACAAGGCCGGGAAAGCCCTCTTCCAGCCGGCTGCCCAAGTCGTCGAGCACGGTCTGATTGCTGCCGTAGAAGTAGACGGGAAGATCTCGGCGCGCGGCTTCGGCGCACACCTTGAGCATAAGCGTCGGGCCGTAGACGCGATCGCTCAACCCGGTCTTGTGTAGCAGGTTGAGGGCCCACTTTACCGGCTGCCCGTCGGGTGTCACGAGGTCGAGATGATTGAGCCGGTAGCGGTGCTCGGCGTTACCCACACCGGTCATCACGCCGTGTACCGCAAGCGCAGACACCGAATAGGGCCGCTCCTCGAGCGCCGCCGAGGTTATTCGCTCGACTGCGCTGTCGTAGTCGACGCCGTCGATAAGGACGCCGACGATATTCTGCTTGCCGCTATCCTTCATCTCTTCCAGCGGTCCCGGTTTGCTTCGAAGATATCGTTCAGTATCCGGTCGACGTTGTACTCCATCTTCCAATCTGGGTAGTGCGTTTCGAACTTTCCGTTGTCACCGATCCACCAGATGTGGTCACCCACCCGGTTCTGGTCGACGTAGGACCATTCCAGCTCCTCGCCGGCGATACTCTGGCTCAAGTCGATAGCTTCCAGAACAGAGCAGTTGCTGAAGCGCCCACCGCCGATGTTGTAGACCTCTGCGCTGCGCGGCGCCTGGAACGCGCTCACAAGGGCATTGACGAGATCGTTGCTGTGGATGGCGTCCCGCACCTGCTTGCCATTGTAACCGAAGACCTTGTAGGGAGTGCCCGTCATCGTGCAACGCATTACGTAACCGAGGAATCCGTGCAGCTCTGTGGCCGAATGGCGTGAACCGGTGAGGGTTCCGCCCCTGAAGCAAGCGGTACGCATCCCGAAATACCGGCCGTATTCCTGCACGACGATGTCGGCGGCGACCTTGGAGGCTCCAAACAAGCTGTGAAGCGTGCTGTCTATGGACATGTCCTCGCGAATGCCGTTCGCGTAGGTGTGTCCGGGATCGATCTCGTAGCGGGTCGTCTGCTCGGTCAGCGGCAACCGATTGGGTGTGTCCCCGTAGACCTTGTTGGTTGATGTGAACAGAAAAACAGCCTCCGGCGCATGTGTCCGGGTTGCCTGAAGGAGGTTGAGCGTACCCACAGCATTGATGTCGAAGTCGGTGAAGGGCTCGCGCGCCGCCCAGTCGTGGGATGGCTGGGCGGCAGTGTGAACGACGACCGCTATGTCGCCCCCATAGCGCTTGGCCAGGCCTTCGATGCCGTTCCTGTCGCGGATATCGAGCGCGTGATGCGCATAGCTCGACCCAAGCTCAACCTGGAGGCGTTCCACCGACCAGGCAGTTGACGCGCCGGTGCCGAAGAAGACGCTTCGCATGTCGTTGTCGATTCCAACGATATCGAGACCGAGCTTGGCGAAGTGAAGCGCCGCCTCGGAGCCGATCAGGCCTCCGGAGCCCGTGACGAGGGCGACGCTCACAGGGCCCGATAGTGCGCCGAGAATGGCGCGGCGGCGCCATCCCCCAGCAAGCTCTCTTGCGGCGAGGCGCCTCCGGGCCCTTCGGTACGTATCAGTACGCGCCCTTCCGTGTGACGAGGGACCCGGCGGTTTTCAGCACGATGTAGGTATCGAGCGCAAGCGACCAGTTTTCGATGTAGAAGAGATCCATCTGCAAGGCGGCTTTGGCGTCGACGGTGCTGCGACCGTTGATCTGCCACCAGCCCGTCACCCCGGCCTGCACCTCGTGACGTGGGTTCAGGAGCTCGAGGTTCGCTGCAACCTGGTCCGCGGGCAGCGGCCGTGGCCCGACAAGACTCATTTCCCCCCGGATGACATTGAGCAGCTGGGGGAGCTCGTCGATGCTGGTCTTGCGGAGAATGCTCCCTATCCAGGTGAGCCGGGGATCATCCACGATCTTGAAGAACGGCTGGCTGGGATCGATGCCGCGTTCCCTGAGAATGCGGTCGCCATCCACGACCATTGTGCGGAACTTGTACATCTGGAAGGTCCGCCCTCCGCGGGTAACCCTTTCCTGCCTGAACAGGACGGGACCCTTGGAGGTGAAGCGGATGAGCAACCCCGCCATGAGCCACAGAGGCGTCGTTGCCAGCAGCGTGAGGCTTGCCAGGGACAGGTCGAAGATGCGCTTCACCGTCGCCTCTGTTCCGGTCAGGCGCACCGGCTTGAGTGACAACGCCATGGTGTCACCGATGGGCTGAGCGGTGAGTCGGGAGATCAAGATCTGAGGCAGGTTAGCCGTGAGACGAACCTCTGCCCCGGCGCGCCGGGCGGCCTGCGCTATCCGTAGTATCTGTTCGGCGGTGACCGATGTCGATGCAATGAAGACGCACTCCGCGGCGTTGGCGCGAAGAGTGGAGATCAGGCGCTCGAGTGACTCGCCAACCGGAAGGTCGGGAGCAAGGGAGTACGAAGGGTCGATGTGCCCGAGGGGCTTGAAACCAGAGTTCACCGAGCGCAGAGTCTTGTCGAGCCTCATAGCCTCGGCGTTGGAACCAACCACTAGCGTTCGCATCGCCAGGCGCCCGTCTTTGCGCATACGGGCTATATGCCAGCGCCACACACGTCGGGCCACTAGTTCGAAGGTGAGGGCGAAGAGCCAGCTCAGTCCTATCCATATCCGGGACAGCTCGGAATGAGACCAGAAACTGGTCATGACCACCATAAATATCCCGATGCTCGTTGCACTGATAGTGCGCCGGAACTCCTCCGCGGCGGATAGGTGGCGCGGTGCATACAGCCCAAAGGCATGGAAGACGCCACCCCACGCAATCGGTCCGAGGGCTATTACCAGGAGGTAACCGAGGGGGAGGCTGCGGGACCCGTACCGGATGAGATAGGAGAACGCCAGGGCCCCCACGAGACAAAGGGCATCCGTTGCGAACAGTTGCCATCCGATCACGTTCCACTTTGATGTTGTTGCGGCCTTGCTGTACGACAGGTGTTCGATATGCCCTGAGCTGGTCCGAGGGGGGGCGGCGACAGGGGGCGGTGCGGCCTGGTGCCTGTCTATCTCGACGACTTCACCTCGGGTCGCTCCCGGTCGCTCC
This sequence comes from Actinomycetota bacterium, assembly GCA_013694625.1. GTDB lineage: Bacteria > Actinomycetota > CADDZG01 > CADDZG01 > WHSQ01 > JACDDL01. The sequence continues at coordinate 7,276 of JACDCD010000085.1, forward strand.
CGCGCGTCTTGTCCCTCGTCAACGTCATCCCCGAGAGGAGCGGTCTCGGTGCGCTCGTCGTCGACGGCGCCCTTGCCGGAGACAACCGAGAAGGCGGATTCCGTCTCCACCGTCAGATCCCTGGGCCCGGGCGGGCAGTAGTTTGATTCATCTCGGTGTCTTCGACTCCAATGCTGTCCTACTTGATGGCCGGCCAGAGGACCGCCTCGTGGCGGTCCACTGCGAGAGCACGCCCATTCATGCCCTCCTGTATCAGAACGAAGCATCTCGGCGCCGGTTGCTCGACGGAGAGGTTTTTCTGGGGGAACCCGTCACCGGCAAACCGGGCCGTCGAGCGGCCGTGGCCGGAGCCGCCCCAATGGATAGAACCGACGATATGACATGATTGGCAACCCCCGCAGAAATGGCGTTTGACTCCGCAGAAGCCACCAGGGGACGCCGGCCGCCACAGCTGCAGGGCTGACTGCGAGGTCGAGCCGGAGAGTCGACCGCCGACCCGGGAGAGCAACCCTGGTACTTGCTCTGGCCGGGCCTCTGCCCAATCGATCGAGATCGGAATCCATGGACCAGCCAGAGTCGAACGGGATGCAGGCAAATGAACTGGGCCATACCCGCCACCTGGCCAAGCACGCTGCGCTGCTCCTCTCGTCCGGGGTAGTGGGGTACATCGGTGCATTCGCTCTCAACGTGTTGTTGGGGCGGGCTCTGGGGAAGGCGGGGTTGGGTGGGTGGGCCATCGCCTATGCCGCAACCCAGGCAAGCGCCACCCTTGGGCTGCTGGGAGCCAACTGGATTCTCGTTCGGCAAGGGTCCTACTATCACGGGGTCGGGGACCTCCCTCGCCTCCGCCGCACCATCCATCTCACGATCTTTCTGGCCGGTGGGGCTCTGCTGTTGATCTCCGGCGGCCTCCTGGTCCTGGCGCCCATGCTGGACGAGCGCTTCTTCGAGGGGGACTCGTTGGTGCCGCTGCTTCGCCTCGCCGCCCTGGCGATTCCGATCGTCGGACTGGGACAGGTCATGCTGTACGCGACGCAGGCGTTCAAGAACATGCGGGCCTACGCCCTGGTCAAGAACATCATGCAACCGACCATCCGCGTCGTCACCGCCGTCATCGCTCTGTCCCTAGCCGCTACGCCGGTATCGGCTTTTGCCGGCCTGGTGGTAGGCGAGTTGATCGTCACGGCGTCCGCGACATTCGCGTTGCACCGCAGATTGCCGATCTTCGGCCCCACCGAACGCATAGAGAGGAGGGAGTTGATCCGCTTCGCCCTTCCTGCCTGGGGCACCAAAGTCGTCGAAACCTCGCGCGCGCAACTCTTCCCTGTGTTGCTCGGCTCCCTGGCGTCCTTGTCGCAGACGGGCGCCTATGTCACCGGCAGGAGGATCTCCCTGGCGCCCAGCGCGATCAACGTCGCTCTCAATCAGGTTTACAGCCCGATGGCCAGCAACCTCTACCTGCAGAACCGCCGGGCGGAGTTGACCACGCTATTCAAGAGCATGGGTAAGTGGAGCTT
>JACDCD010000134.1 GCA_013694625.1 Actinomycetota bacterium
ACCCGGCCGTCTGTCCTTGGGCGTGATGAAACAGGAGCACCGTCGTCATGCCGGTACATTAGCGAACACGAGCGTCGGCCTCAACCGCGCTCAGTTTCCAATTCCGCGGGCTTCCGGGAGCGGCTCTCAGTACCCGCCCCTCGGAGACCCGCGTCAACCCCTCCTCCCTTCGCTGCGAATATTCCTGCGGAAGACTTCGGTGGACAGGCCTTCTTCGTGCGCCTGAACAACGAACTCGCGCGATAGTCGACGCAGGGGAGCGAGAAAAGTACACCCTGAGCCGCTGGGGCCCTCAGCAACCGACATTTCCGTAGGCCAACCGAGCGCTGCGGCACCGGCGCTCTAGCGACCGTAGCCTCATTGGCGGAACGACCGGCAATGCGATCGCAAGGAAGTTTCTCCCTGAGGACGTTTGGCGTGCTACCAGTGAACTACTAACTTTGTCAAAGTTAGTAGTTCACTGGTACACTCACGCGATGCCCTATGTAGCGGCTCCCCCCGACTGGATGGGAATCATGCGGCGAATACCTGCCGGCGACCTTCCGGAGAAGCTCCTCAAGATCCACAAACATGGTTCGGTCGCCCCACCTGGTAGTTACCGCCATTGGGACACGCTACGCCATCTCACGGCCCCTGATGGGGTCACACACGAGGAATGGTGGGCGGGGATCAAGCTTGCCCGGCAGGCTGTCGCAAGACAACTTGCCTTGGCAGATGCTAGAGGCGCGCCGTTCACCTATTGCATGCCAGACGCCGCTCAGGAACTAGTGCATTTCATCGATCAGCACGCGAGTGGCGTAATCGCCATGCCGGAGCTCATGACTGCTGACGAATCGGCAAGACACAGATTCCTGGTCAACTCCGTGATCGAGGAAGCGATTCGCTCAAGTCAGTTGGAAGGCGCCAGTACCAGCCGAGTTGTTGCAAAGCAGATGATTCGGTCCGGACGCACGCCACGAGACCGGAGCGAGCAAATGATTCTCAACAACTACCGCGGAATGGAGTTCATTCGGACGGAAAATCCTCAGGCCCTCACTCCTGACTTCGTATTGACGCTGCATCGAATCTTGACCGATGAGACTCTTGATGACTCCGCCGATGCGGGTCGCCTTCAAAGTGCCGACGAAGCAAGGGTGGCTGTTTGGGAAGGCGACCGTGTCGTGTACAGTCCTCCGCCCGCTGAACAGCTCGAAGAGCGCCTGTTACAGATGTGCCACTTCGCGAACGGAGGGGATGAGACGGAAGGTTTCCTGCACCCGGTTGTGCGTTCGGTACTACTCCACTTCTGGCTTGCTTACGACCATCCTTTTGTCGACGGGAACGGACGGACGGCGCGAGCCCTTTTTTACTGGTCCATGAAGAAGCACGACTATTGGATGACTGAATATCTCTCGATATCGAGGATCTTCAGAGAAGCACCCTCGCAGTACGGTGAAGCGTTCTTGCTAACTGAACTGGACGAAAGAGACACCACCTATTTTATCCTTTACCATCTGGCGACGATTAGGAGAGCGATTGATGAAGCCAGGGCCTATTTACAGAGAAAGATGCAAGAGGTGCGAGAAGTTGAGTCCGTCATCCGAGGGCGTGACGACTTCAACCATCGCCAACTAGCCCTGCTCAGCGACGCGATCCGTAATCCCCAGGCGCGTTACACCTTTCGTTCTCATTCGATGAGTCACAAGGTCACTCATCAATCCGCTCGGACTGATTTGCTGTCTCTGATGGACAGGGGCTTCCTGCGCCGCCGCCGGGTGGGGCGTCAGCACGTCTTCGCTCCCGTCCGAGATTTGGTTGAGAGGCTGCGAGGAGATGTACCGCGAACTTGACAAGGTTGCCATTGTCACCACGATGACGTCACTGCCTTTTACGGCGATGATGCGGTTGGGACGGGCGGAAATCGTCTGGATTGTCTTCCCGACGAGCACTCGAAGGTGTTGAGTGGCGTCCACCTCATAGTCCTTCCTATCAGAACGAAGCGAGGTTACGGGCAACTTTTGAGCCCGGCGAAGCTGCCGATCCACGCTCTCCTAACATTCGCAAACGTTCGACCGGTTCTCGGCTAAAGACGAACCGTATGTGGCGGGGTGCTACGCAGTCTCAGGTCGCTGACAACCCACCCGACGCGCCACCCGATCATTCGATACTCAAGCGAGACGGAACCGAGCACGATAGAACGTTCGGAAGGCACTGACCTGACGACGAAGCCGACTCATCGGACAATTGGGAAGGCCTCCCGCTGCGAGGTGATGTTCCGCGGACTTGATTAGGGTAATGGGCTCGGGACTCGTCGTGACTCCCTTCGCTGGCTACCAAGGGCACGCCACCGACCTTCGACGAGAGCACCTGCTCGAGTACCCCGGCGGTCTATTGATCGTATGGCTCCCGGTTCTGTTCGAACCTCGCGCAGACTCTTGATCGAATAAAATACTGGGGCGTTCAGGGCGCGCCGGACCGGACGCAGCCCCAGACATCATCGGTGAATCGACTCGGCCACGCGCTGGAGAACAGGTGCTCGTCGGCGCGCCCTGCATACTTTTCGGTCAACGGACGCGATTGTGAGGTGTTGCCCTCGAGGCGGTAGTCTGAGATGAAGTCTGCGATGTCTTCCGGCGTGATCCCGGCCTCCTCCATTGTCGGCACGTCGAGCCAGAAGTGCCCCGGGCGCGTGCGATCGAACAGCCTCTGGGGAACCCCGAACCGGTCGGCGATATCCGTCATCAGCTCGGCCATGTCGATGGGCCAAGCAGTGGTCGCGTTGGCGGTGGGCGTCTGGCCGTGGTCGGCGGTCAGCGCCATGACCCAGTTGCCCTGGCCCACGAGGCCATTGAGGAACGCCTCGAGCTCACCCAGCTCCTCGTCTGTCTGCCGCAGCACGCTCCTCCCTTCGGGCGAAAGCATGTTCCATCTGTGCCCGACGAGATCGATGGGCTTGTAGTTCACGAAGAAGAGGTCCGTGACTTCGTCGCGGCCGAAGTCCTCATGTTCGAGCAGTGACTTGATCACCTCAGTCGTGTAGATCGCGAGGGCCGGCGTCTGTTTGGCGTCGTAGGTATTCGAAAGGACGTCGTTACCCAGCCAGAGGGAGTCGAGTTGCCCGTCTTCCAGGTCGGTGGCTCTGATGTTCTCGCCGAAGTCACCGGCCTCGTTCAGGTATGGCGGAAACGAATACCAGCGGCGATGACCGATCAGCTTCGATCCGTCTGTGGCGACGAGGGCCGCAATGTCCTTGTCCCCACCTGGGTGAAAAGTTCCGCGGCTCATCATCCCGTAGTGCCACGCATTCGAGCCGAACATCCCAACCATGGCCTTGTTGTCTGTCGTGACATCGTAGAGGTCCGCAAGCGTTGGAATCTCTAAATTCTCAGGAGTTCCGTCCTCGAACGAGTCGATCGTGTCGTCCCCGCTGCGGATATCGATGTCGACGACCCCATGCTGACTAGGGAACGCACCGGTTCCGATATTGGCGTGGATCGCAGGGGTGACCGACGGAGACGACCCGACCGTCGCTGCAACCCACGTCCCCGAGCGCATGATGCGCCGGAGGTTCGGCCACGCCTGCGGAAAAGCTCGAAGCGTGTTCAGTCCTCCTCCGTCCCACACGACCACCACCACCAGCTTCGGGGGTGCGGTGCCGGGCTGCAGCGCGTCCGAGATCGCCCTGCCGGGTCGGTCGTCGGGCCAGTCGGTTCCGAGCAGTTCGGCCAACGTTGGGGCAAGGTCGGTCACAGTCGGCTCGTGCTCGACCGCGATCCGGCCCTGAGATCGGATGTGCCCCGGCCCGTAGAACGCAAGCGGGACCTCCTGAACGTAATCCCAAGGTCCCGAGTGGCTCGTTCCGATGAAGCCCCCGAAGTAGTTGGGCTCTTGGGGGACTGCGATCAGCTCCGGCGACCGGCCGGGGAAGACGTCGCGCCGGATTCGCTTGACGAGTTCCGGAGTGAGGGTGCAGGCGCGCTCGAGCCACTCGCCAGACGGCGCGCCGACGGCTTGGCCGGAGTCACCGTCGTTCTCCGATGGGCTGGGCGCGTTCGCGCGCGGGCTCGGGGCATTCGACCGAGACGGAGTCCCTTCGCCACCGGTGCAGGCGGCCAGCAGCAACAACCCCGCGCCCAGGCCAGCTAGCCGTTTCGATCTCCTCAGATGCATGCGCCGAGATGATAGTGGCGCGCCGGGAGTCGACGGCCGAGTCATTTGGTGCTGGTTTCAAGGAAACGCCCAAAAGCCGACTTCGCTAGCGAGCTACCTGACCGTAGAAACCCAGTTTTACCAGAGCCGCCCGATCGGCTTTAGCTTTCGAGACCTCGTCAAGCATGTTGTTGGCTCGTGTGACAAGCTCCTCGGCAGTTTCCGATCTGTCCCAACATGCGAGTCCTACAGAGCACGTCTGATCCTCCAACGCCCGTCGCCTCACACGCTCGACAACTGCGTGTGCCTCATCCAATGCGCAGTCGGTAAGAAGTAAGGCGAACTCATCGTCTCCGTAGCGCGCAATCAGATCTATATCCTTGATCTGTTCATCACAAGCTGCTGCAACATCTTTCAAGAACTGGTCACCAGCTCGATGGCCGTTAACGTCGTTGAAGGCCATGAAATTGTCGAGGTCAAGGACGGCGACCGATACGGGCTTTCCCGATCGTTGGGCGCGAGATAATTCCCTAGTGAGTTCTTCGTCCCAGGCGCGACGGTTAGGCATGCCCGTCAATGCGTCCAAGCGCGCAACCTCATTTAGTCTCGCCACCAGCCTCCTGATCTCGGTGACCAGTCGCTGCACCGTAAAACCGATCAGTGGCCCTAAGCTCGCCCATATGAGAACTCGTCGCCATTCGGTCGGAGGGTAGCGGGGTTCGCCCAACATGACGATAGGAACAGCGAAAACCGTAATCAGGGTTGCAATTGCAAGAGTTAGCTGGAAGCGGGTCCCGTAGAGGGCCAGCCAAAGTATCGGGAGCAGGGCGAGCAACCCGTAACCAGAGCCCGCACCGCCCTCCGCTTGCCGCAGGAAGGGAATCACCGCGAAGAAGGCGAGTGGTGGGATCGCTTGCAAGTACGAGGAGTGTTTGTCCCAGGGAAAGAGAACGACCGCGCCGATTATCAGGACCGAGATCACCGCGGCGAGGAGTAATTCAACCATGTGATCCCCGAGAGGCTGTATCGGGACAAGCGCAAAAGCGAGGCAAGTCGCCAAGCCGAAGGGCGCGGTGCGACCCATGAGACCAGAACGGGCCAGAGGCCGGGAGTTGTCCATATGGTGGAGTAGTCGGCTTTCTTGCCCCTCGGCTTGAGAATGGAGGAGCTGGAACACTCCCGAACATGAGCGGCCAAGGTAGTAATACTTTTCGGGTAATGGTGCTTCAGGCATGTCTCAACGGCTCGCGCACGAGCGAGGAACATCCGGGCATCCCTCGAACGCCTGTGGATCTCGCGAGAGAGGGGCGAGCCTCGGTGAAAGCCGGCGCTCAGGTTCTGCATCTGCATGCCTATGACCAGGCCGGTTCTGAGACCTTCGCACCGGAGCCCTGCGAGGCGGCCCTTCACGCGGTTCGGGCGGCGTGTCCGGGAATCCCAATCTCGTTCAGCACCTCGGCGGACATTGAGCCGCACCCGCGCCGCCTGGAGTCCATGGGCCGCTGGACCGAGCTACCCGACCTGGTCACCGCCAATCAGGGAGAGGAAGGGATCGCCGAGTTGTGCGACCTTCTCATCGCTCGAGGGGTCGGGATCGAAGCCGGACTCCTGCACCTCGACGACGCGCGTCGGTTTGTGAAGTCGGGGCTCCCGAATCATTGTGTTCGCGTCCTGATCGAGCCCTTGGATCCGGACCCGGCCGCCGCTCTTGCTCACGCTGCCGCCATGGAGCAAGTGCTGGTGAATAGCGGGGTGACTTTGGAGCAGGTTCATCACGGCGACGGCATCGCCACCTGGCACGTCATGGCTCGGGCCGTTGAACGCGGTCATGGCATCCGGGCTGGCCTCGAGGACACAACAAAGCTGCCCGACGGACGGCTTGCTCCGGACAACGCGACCCTTGTGAGGCTCGGCGCTCGGATGATGGCCGGCGAAACCTTCATGTAGCCCCTCCCCCAGAAGAAGCGCTATCTAGTCTCAGAATGGCACGGGCTGGACAAGCAACCCGGTGCCGGCCCCCCTGACGGAGAGGATGCGGCAAAACTCAACCGTGTCGAGGGCTATGGCCTCGCTTCCGTCACCGTTCGTGTAGGCGCCCCCCGCCGGCCCCTCGAGGGTGAGGGTGAACGGCCGACGGTGGCGTCGAGCCCACTCTGCGACGACGTCGGCAACGAGCCGGCCGTCGTGCTCCGGGGTCAGCACAAGAGGCAGACCGGTTGCCCGCGCGATGTCAACCCGGTGCATCCAGGTGTCGCGCGTGAGGATCACGTCAAGCAGGTAACCCATTCGCCACGTCTCCTCGATACCTCCCACCTCCTCCTTCATTGGCATCCGCCGGAACAAGCCCGGCACCCGCTGCCGGGAGCGGGAGACCCGGGGCCCCACCTCTGCGAGGCGTTCGACGATGTCCTCTGGGGAAAGATGGGCTCGCTCAAGCACCTGCACTGCGGTCATGCCGTCGATGAAGGGGCCGTCGCCAGCGGCCTTCTTCCCAGCCCTCATCTGATGGATGAATTGGGGGAGCGTCGCGAATGCCTCCATGCCGCCCAACACGTGCGATGCCATCGCCTTTACGTCCCATGCTGGACAGTCGGTTGGCTTCGACCAGTCCTCGGGTCGCAGGGACCGCATCAGTTCCACTATCCGGGCGTTTTCGACCGCAGAGAGGGCCGCCGCCTCACCCCGATCGAGTGGGGGCACCTGCTCGATCGGGGTCGATGTGACCGTCATTTCCGGCTCCTTCTTATCTTGCGTGACCGTCATTTCCGGCCCCTCCTCCTTTTCGGTTCGACACGTGGTTGTAGAACATCTCCATGGCGTCGTCGATGAGCCGGGCCCAGCGGTCGCCACCAGGGTCATTGGAGATCTGCTGGTCGGTGAGGCCGGTGCCGACTGCGGTCAGCAGGTCGAGCGCCCTGGGGTCGGTGAGGCCCATTCCTGCCAACCGCTTCTGCACCGCCTCGAGGCCTTCTACGGACAAGGCGAAGGACTCGGCGGAAGGCTCGAAGCCGGGGATCGTGCGTTGGAAGAGCAGCTGGTAGCGAACCGGATCCTCGGTGCAGAACCCGACGAAGAAATGCATGGCTGCCTTGAGGTCGTTCAGCGGCTCCCCCGTGAGGCCCAGGCCTGCATCACGCTCCAGGTACTGACGTGAGCCCTGGGCGTACATGGCGTCGTAGATGGCGTTTTTGGAGTCGAAGTACGAATAGAGCGACGGCGCTTTCATCCCCACCTTGCGGGCAAGGTCACGTAACGAAAGCGCTGCTAACCCCTCGGCTCTGGCCAATTCCCAGGCGGCCTCGAGGATCTCTGCCCTTGTGGCCTCACGGCGTTCGGCACGCCTATCGCGAATCGGAGTCTCTAACATAGTTCGATAACTCTACGCCTGTTCGGTCAAATGGGTCAACCGGATCCACTTTGTGGTGCCAGAATCGAGCGCATGCTGACCATCGGAAGCGTTGTGCTGGGTGCAGCAGACCCCACGCGGGCCGCGCAGTTCTGGGGACGAACCTTGGGGTACGTTCGACGCGATCCGCAGGAAGATGACGATTGGATCGTGCTCGTCCCGCCGGATGGGGCACCCGGCGTCCAGGTCGCGCTCGATCTCAGCAAGAGCAAGACACCCTTGCAGGAGCACCCCCGAGTCCACCTTGACCTGTATGCGGGCGATGCCGCCGATCAGACGGCCGAAGTGGAGCGGCTCCTGTCACTCGGCGCCGAGCGGGTCGATTGGGACCTCTACCCGGACGATCCCGATTTCGTGGTCCTCGCCGACACCGAGGGCAACCGCTTCTGCGTTATCGACACAAGTCACAA
>JACDCD010000164.1 GCA_013694625.1 Actinomycetota bacterium
AGCGAGCGCGCCGCCTCCCCGGAAGATCTGGATGAATCACCACCGCAAGCTATCAATAGAAGCAACAGCGCAGCCAGCGCCCAGCAGACTTTTCGCATTGAGTTCATTTTACCGAACTTTTCCACCTCAGCAGCGCGGAGCGCTCCTTTCGCGGAGAGAATCGACATTCGGCTCGTGGCTGAGTCGTTCTCGATTCGCTGGGCTGCGACCTCGTGCGGCAGATCTGCCGTCAGGCGGCTGCGGCGCTTCTACGGTCGTCGTGTGTCAGAACTTCGTGGCTATCAGGTGTGATGACTACGGTGTGTTCGAAATGAGCCGCGCTACTACGGTCCGCGGTGACGACGGTCCAGCCGTCGTCCATAAGCTCTACGTCTGCGGTCCCTGCCGCTGTGATTGGCTCGATGGCGATCGTCATGCCGGGCCGAAGGATATCTCTTCGACCAGGCGGCCCCACGTTCAGGACCGTCGGGGGCTCCCACAACTTCCGCCCGATGCCGTGGCCGCCAAAGCGGGACACGACGGAGAACCCCGCGCCCTCAACCGTTCGCTGCGCGGCCCAGCCAAGATCGCCCAAACGTTTGCCCGGTTCGCACATGGAGATGGCCGCTTGGAGCGCTCGTTCGGTTGTTGCGAGCAACGCAAGGGTTTCCTTGTCCACGCTTCCGATGGCATACGTCCACGCGGTATCAACGTGGCACCCGTCATAGAAGAGCGCTACGTCAAGTGTCACAACATCCCCGTCCTTCAATCGATAGGGACCTGGGACGCCATGAACAACGACGTCGTTGGGAGAGATGCATATCGCGCCGGGGAATCCCTGTAACCTGGAGGAGGAGCGTGCTCCGGCCCCAGTGATGAGGTCTTCGGCGATCCCATCCAATTGTCTGGTTGTTATGCCTGGACGCAGCCTCGCCTCCAGGCGGTTCATTACTTCTGCAACGACGCGGCCGCCTCGCCGCATCGCCGCGACCTCCTCGGGCGACTTCTTATAAACCATCGAGAAAGTATGGCACGCGTTCATCGGCGGGTGAAGCGGGCCTTATCCACTCACCTCAGGAGTAAGTGGATTTCCTGATCACGCCTGGGGGCCGAAGCTCAGGGAGGCCGGGCCGGGTTGGACTAAGGGGTGGCCTGAAACTCGGAGCGTGTGATGACCGGACATCCGCTCGCTTGCAGGAAGTCCCAAAATGTCGCGCATCTGCCTTCAATCTGATACTCGACTTGATCAATACTAGAGAACTGGAAGACGGTGTGGCTCAGCAACTGAATTAAGATGACGCCTCCCTCGGATGTCGAAAGACCTGGGAGCTCCTCTCGAAAATCTCTAAGACTGACCGTGGCCGCGCCGCTCTGGTCCACGCCAATGCTCTCGACTAAACCGGCCGTTTCTGGAGAGAAGACTGACGATAGTCCCTGGCCACGCTCCTGTGGCGTCGGTCCTTTCACAAGCTGGTTCATGGCCGCTCGCAGCCTACCGACGACGCTGTCGTCTTGTTGAGGGGCCGGCCGATCTACTCTCTGGTAAGAAGCTCTCTCGTAGGCCGACGCATCACTCAACTTGAGAAAGTTAGGACGGAAGGCTCCCCCTTCGCCATTGCCACTTGGGAAGCCGGCGGCGAGTCATTCGCGACGGGAGTCTCACTCGCTATCGTAGAGGGATGCTCGATCACTCCTGGCCGAATTTCGAACAAGAACATGGTCGTCCAGCCGAGAGCACCTAGCGATAAGAGAACTGCCGACGCAGCAACAGCGCGCCGACGCCGATGCTGGCTACGCACCTCGGGCCCATTCCACCCACGTTGCCTGGGCTTGGTTCTGGAGTCTCCGTTCATCTGACTCCACTGATCCCCTCCTCCCTTCTTGCATCGACTAAGCTACATTCCCTCGCCCACGCGATAAGTCAGTTTATCGAACTTTTCTACGTCAGCATCGCTCAGCGGGGCTCACGTTGAAAAGATCGCCGTTGGGCTTGCGGCGCTCCTAGGTGCCGTGCAGGGGCTTGCCCGCCAGGCCCAAGAACGTCTCCCCAATGACCTCCGAAAGAGTCGGGTGCGCGTGAGTAAGCTCCGCCAGCTCGGATGGATAGGCCTCCCACGATGTTACGAGCTGCGCTTCGGTAATCATGTCCGAGGCCCGCGGCCCCACGATGTGTACACCAACCACCGCACCATCCTTCTCAGCCACGGTTT
>JACDCD010000165.1 GCA_013694625.1 Actinomycetota bacterium
GGGTCGCTGGCGGCGGCCGCCCAGGTGCAGGGGATACCCGCGGTGCGCGCCTTCCGGGACGGACGCCAGGTTGCAGAATTCACCGGCGCCCTCCCCGAACCGCAGGTGCGGGAGTGGCTGGCGGGTCTGGGGCCGCGGCCTGCCGACCTGGCGGCGGCCGAAGCTGCAGAGGCCGACGCCGCCGGTGATCTGGAGGCCGCCGGGGACGGTTTCCGGCGCGCCCTCGAGCTCGATCCCGATCACGAGGCCGCCCGAAGGGGATTGGCCCAAGTCGAGCTCAGGCTGCGGACGACGGACCGGGACCGCGAGGTTCTGGCGCGCCGGGCCCATGCCGATCCGGCCGACACCGACGCCGTCATCGGGCTTGCGGATCTGGAGGCTGCCGCAGGCGATCTCGACGCGGCATTCGGACGCCTTGTCGGAGCCGTCGCCGATACCTCGGGGCCGGCCAAGGAGCGGGTCAGGGTTCATTTGCTGGGCTTGCTCGATACGCTTCCGGCGGATGACACACGGGCAATTGCGGCCCGTCGCCGCCTCGCTCTCGCCCTCTTCTAACCACGATCGCCCCGGGGTCAATCGACACGGGGGGCCAATCCACAGAGGGGGGATCGGCCGAACTGTGAGTAGCGGTCAGTACACTCCGACATGATGGAGCGCATGCTGGGCGTTGATAGTCAGGTGGTCGAACGACTCCAGAACGGGGACGAGACGGCCTTGCGCGAGACAATAGGGCTCTACGGGGGAGTGGTTCTGGGGATGGCCCGGCGCATCCTCTTCGAGCCGGCGATGGCGGAGGAGGTCGCACAGGACACCTTTCTCGCCCTGTGGCGCCGTCCCGGGGCATTCGACGCTTCGAGGGGGAGCTTGCAGTCGTTTCTTTTGGGGGTGGCAAGGAACAAGGCGATCGACCTGGTACGCAAAGAAGAAGCGCGAAGCCGTGCGCGGGATCTGTTGATGGCCGAGGTAGAGACCGCACACACGGTGGAGAACCCAACCGATCGCTCTGAAGATAGACGTGAGGTCCGGGATGCTCTCTCCCAACTGTCGGAGGTTCAGCGGGAAGCGATCGTGCTTGCCTACTTCGGCGGGCGAACGTACCGGGAGGTTGCCGCCGAGCTAAACATTCCGGAGGGAACGGCGAAAACGAGACTGCGTGACGGCCTCATCAAGCTGAAAGACGTGTTGGACAAATCGGGCACAGCCGAAATATAGGAGCCGGGAAGATGGATCGAGCACACGAGGAATACAAGGTGCTTGTAGCCGCCTATGCCCTCGGCGCGATCCCGCCCCACGAGCTCGCCGAGGTGGCGCACCACGTCGCCTCGTGCGCCACGTGCGTCGAGGAGGCAAAAGCCCATTCGGGCGTCATCGACGAGCTTGCGCTGACCGTCGATCCCGTGCCGCTTCCCGTCGGCTTTGCCGATGGGGTGCTGGCGCTGGCCAAGAGACGGGAACCGTCCCCCGGCGAGACTCCGGAGCCCGCCGGCGCGCAGGTTCTTCCGTTCCGGCGCCCGGTTCTGAGCGGTGTTGTGGCCGCTGCCGCCGCCGCGATCATTGGAGTGCTCGGAGCAGGGTTCTTGGATGCGCGCTCGGATCTGCGGAGGACCAGGCAGGTGATCATCGCTCTGACTGCCGACCACGGTTTGGCCCTGGCGGGCGCCGGGGGATCGGAAGGTCACATGGTGCCGACAGAGAACGGGGCGTTGTTTGCCGCCGTGGGGCTGCCGGAGCCTCCCGCCGGCCGCACCTACCAGCTGTGGGTGTTGCGGAACGACCAGTTCCTGAGTCTCGGAACCTTCGGTGTGGAAGAAGGAGAAGCGGTGGTCCGGATCGAAGATCCGGTCGAGGGGGTCGACGGCATGGCGGTGACGGTTGAACCCGAAGGCGGCTCGGAACAGCCGTCGACCGACCCGGTGATGCGCAGCGCCTAAGCCTGAGTGAGACTTGGCTTCATGAAGATCCTTCTCATCGCCAATCCAAGCTCGGGTGGCTCCGAGGGTGACACGGTCGCCTCGCTCGAGGAGACTCTCGCCGAGTCGGGAGACGTCAGACGTGTGGAGCCGTCCCTGGAGGGTTTCAAGCTCGAGGTGACCCAGGCCGCCAGGGACAGGGACATGGTCGTCGTCGCAGGGGGCGACGGGACCTTCAGCCGGGTTGTGAACGCGTTCGAGACCCGTCTCGACGACATCGTGTTCGCACTGGTGCCGACCGGCACCGGCAACGATCTGGCCCGCACCCTCCATCTCTCTGGGGACCCATCTTCGGCCGCCAACATAGCGACCGGCGGTGTCGAGCGCTCGATCGATGTTGGGCGTGCAACCGGCGCCGGTGTGCAGGGGCTGTTTGTGAACGCCTGTCTGGCGGGCTTTCCGGTTGCGATGAACGAAGCCGTCGATCAGGGCATGAAGTCGCGTTTGGGGCCGCTGGCCTTCTGGGTCGGCGGAGCCAAGGTGGCGGCGGCCCTGCCCCGCTCTACGGTCACCCTGAACGGGGTCGAGGTCCGGGACTGCGTTGCGGTCGGGGTCGGCAACGGCATGACGAGTGGAGGGGGCGTCAGGCTATGGCCACAAGCGGTCATCGACGACGGCATCCTCGACGCATGCGCGCTGCCTGCTGCGGATGCCGCCGCCGCCGCCAGGCTTGCGTTGAAGGTCAAGCGTGGAACTCACGGCGAGCTCGATGACGTCGAGGTGACCAGGGGGCCGAAGATCGAGGTGGACTCGGATCCTCCGATCGAGGTGAACGTCGACGGAGAGCTCATCGGGCTGACCACTCCGGTGACCTTCGAGCTTGCCGGGCGCGCCACGATCAAGGCTGGAACGACTTCGTAGCGGAAGAAAGTTTGGGCCGACCTCCGGCGCGCCGGACGTTAGCGATTGAACAACTGATAGGCGAGCAGCGACGCCACTTCCCTCACGAGCTCTCTGGCCTTGGTCGAACGGCTTCGCTCCAACTGCGTATAGGAAGCGGGGCTCGCGTAGACCCCTTCGAACCCGAGATCCGAAGCAATCCGTTTGATTCTTTCCGAATGGAGTGGGTCCGAGACCAACAGCACCGAGGAGACGCCCTGCTGAGCTGCGATGGCTCGCACGGCGCGCAGACTCTGGAATGTCGTACGACCCTCCGACTCGGCAAGCACCGCATCGCTCGGGACCCCCTCGGCCGTGACGTAGCTTTCGCCCGCCTGGGCCTCGGTGAAGCGGTCCCCGGCCTGCTTTCCTCCGGTGACGATGATGATGTCGGACAGGTCTTCGTTGTAGAGATACAGCGCGTGGTCGAGCCTTGCTTTGAAGACGGGTGACGGGACTCCGTCATACTGGGCCGCACCCAGCACCACTATCGCGTCGGCCCCCACCACCTCGTCTTCGTGAGACTGATCCCAGATCTGGAAGCCTAGCCAAAGAGGGTAGCCGACCACCATGGCGACGACCACGAGCGTCACGAGAGCAACCGTACGGAACGTCTTCACGGCGCCGCCCGCCGAGCGGGTGGCGAGTGTGCATTATTCACATCGGTCACCCGCTGGGGTCGAAAGGGCTAGAAGGAACCGAACAGAGCAGCCTGTTTTACTTCTTGGATCGCTTTGGTGACCTGGATTCCCCGCGGGCACGCCGCAGTGCAGTTGAATGCGGTCCTGCACTTGAAGGCGCCGTTCTTGCTGGAAAGTATCTCGAGGCGCTCGCGCGCCCCTTCGTCCCGGGAGTCGAAGATGAAGCGGTGGGCGTTGACGATGGCTGCAGGCCCGACATATCCCCCGTCGGACCAGAAGATCGGACATGAAGTTGTGCAGGCTGCGCAGAGGATGCACTTGGTGGTGTCGTCGAAACGTTCACGTTCCTCCTGCGACTGGAGCCGCTCGCGTTCGGGCTCCTTGGCAACTGGGTCGACGATGAGCCACGGCTTGACCTCCAGATAGCCCTGGAAGAACGGATCCATGTCCACGACCAGATCCTTGATGAGGGGAAGGCCTCTGATGGGTTCGATGGTGATCGGTTGCTTTACGTCCTTGACCAGCACCTTGCAAGCAAGGGCATTTACACCGTTGATCAGCACGGCGTCGGAGCCGCAGATGCCGTGACCGCACGACCGCCTCACGGCAAGCGAAGAGTCCTCATACGCCTTGACCTTGTGAAGGCAGTCCAGAAGCCGGTCCATGGGTTCGGCGTCGATGGTGTAGTCCTCGAAATGCGGACCATCGTCTTGCTCCGGATTGAACCGCTGGATCCGCAGGCGAACATCCACGCGTCAGTACTTCCTTTCCACCGGCGTGTAACGGCCGAGGGTCACATCTCTGTAGGTGAGCTCGGGGTCCCCGTCGTC
>JACDCD010000131.1 GCA_013694625.1 Actinomycetota bacterium
TGAGGCGTGTCGCGAAGGGCGAGACGCTGCTGGTGACCGAGCGTGGCATGCGTGTGGCCGTGCTCGGTCCACTTCCTGAGCACTCAACCGCCCTCGATCGGCTGATTGCTTCGGGGCGGGCCACGCCGGCAGCCCGCGATCTGGGCGATATAAGTCCTCCGCTTCCCGCCGATCCGGACCGGCCTTCTTTGACGGACGTATTGGAAGAGCAGCGTCAAGAGCGCCTCTAAGTGCACTGAATGGGCGGGAACATCCTCTACCTCGACTCATCAGCGCTACTGAAGTTGATCGTCGTGGAACGAGAATCGGCGGAGTTGCTTTCATTCATCGCCGGGTGGCATCAACACGCCGTGAGCGCGCTTGCACTCACGGAGGTGTTGAGGGCGGTGCGGCGCCGCGCTGTAGATGAGGTGGACGACGAGGCCCGCTCCCGAGCGGAAACGGTGCTCACGAGCGTAGCCTTGCTCAGGGTGGACGAAGAGCTTCTCAGGACGGCGGGAGCTTTGGGGTCCCCATTACTTCGCTCGCTCGATGCAATCCACCTTGCGTCGGCCCTTTCCCTGGGAGATGACCTGGCGGGGTTGGTGACCTATGACAACCGCCTGGCAGATCGCGCAGTTTCTTCGGCGGTGACCGTACATAGGCCGGGCTAGCCCAACTACTTCCCGCACTTCTCTGGGCCAAGTGGTCGCCCATCGACTATTCGGCCCCAGAGATCGACCGGACGGGGGTTCGGCTGGGCCGTCGAAGGTCCTCACGCTTCCTGAGCAGGTGTGCTCCTGGAGCGCCAGGGAAGAAACGGGCGCACGAGGCGGGCGATCAGCAACACGATTGCAAGAAGGATGACCAGAGGCAGCGCGAAACCGGCGCCCAGAATGACGGCCGAAACGACGGTGTAGAAGGTCTTGGTGGCGTTGTTCCACGCCTGCTCGAGAATTCCGGAGGAAGCGACTGCCGGGGCGCCCTTCTCGCCGAGCGCCAGGGTGATGGTGCTGAACGAGGTTTGATCTTCGAGGTAGCGCAGACGTCCGCTCAGTTGTTCGGAGAGCAATTGGATGGTCTGCAACTCGCGCTGCACGTCGATCGTGTCCTGCACCGACTTCGACCTATTCATGAGCTTCAGCAGCACTTTCTCCTGTGCCTCGGCGTTGCGAAGGCGCGCCTGAAGGTCGACGAACTCTTGGGAGACGTCCTCGCCTGAGACGACCTCGCGGTCGACCTCACCAAGGGATTCAATGTCGGTCAAGGCGCGCTCGAACGACTCCGCCGGGACTCTGATCACGAGCCTGCCCGACTTTGCATCCCCGGCCTCGACCAAGGTGGACAACACGAAGCCTCCGTGACGCCGTGCCACCTCGACGGCGGCGGTGAGCGCCGAGCGGAAGTCCCCGTCTGGAACCGCCACCTCGAGGTCGGCAGTCTTTATCACGCGGGCAGCGACTGTTGGGAGGGCCACGTTCTGAAGCTGCGGCGCGTTCTGAAGCTGCGGCGCGTCCTGAGATTCGAACGACTTGTTGGGCGCCGCCTGCGCCGCTCGCTGGGCCACCGCGTCCTCTGCGCTCCCACCACCTGAGCTGCCACCGATTGAATCTGAGCCGCCGCTACAACCGGCCAATAGCGCCCCCAGAATCCCCAACGCGACCAGTGTCCTGAGCGTCCTGCGACCGTCCGTCATTGTCTTCTCCCTTACCGTTTCGGGTTGTCGGTGGTTGGACGAATGAATGGGCGCGGATTGTTCCCGAGCTAGATGCCTCGGCCGCCTCTTATGACCCGATAGGCGAGCACCCCCGCCGCCAGGGCGAGGACGATCGACAGGATTGCCCCGGCGGTCTGCAGCCCGTCCGCGACGGGGGCCTTGAGCCCCGTAGGCGAGGGCGTGGGCTTTACCCCGATTACGACGACAGGGGCCACGGCTCTGAGGAAGTCGCAGGAGCGTCGACGAGCCCCGCCTCCGCCAGCACGTCGAAGAACAGCCTGAGCAGGCGTGCGGTGAACCCCCAGATGACCGAACCGCGCCATATCCAGGCCTCGGTCGGATAAGTCCGGCCGCCGTGGGAGAAACCGGGCTCGGCCCGGATGTGATCGGTCAAATGCGCCAGGGGAACCTGCAGCACCTGCGCAACCTCGGTGGGATTGGGCGCCAGCGACGGACGCTTGTCGATCCACCCGACAAACGGGCTGACGATGAAACCCGACACGTAGGTGAGCACCGTGTCCAACTCGCCGAGTATTCGGACGGCGGAAGGGGCGAGGCCCAGCTCTTCCTCGGCCTCTCTGAGAGCAGCGGCCTCGGTCGTCGGATCGGATGGGTCGACCGATCCTCCGGGAAAGGAGATTTGACCTTTATGGCTCGGAAGGGTTTGCGTCCGGACGGTGAAGAGGAGCGTGGGCTCAGGCTCGGCCACGACGGGAATGAGCACCGCCGCCGCCCGTGCGCCGCCGGGCTCAGGACGATGGGGAGAGAATTGCGCTAAGGCCCTTTCGAGGGTCAGATCAAAATCTCTGCGCACGGCAACATCGTAGCCTTGACGGTCAGGGCGTTCACCCGTCTAGAAAGGTAGGGAATCGTGGCGGAGCTTGTCCACTTCGAAGTGGCGGACGACGGAGTCGGCACAATGCGGATCGACAGGCCGCCGGTCAACGCTTTGAGCGCCGAGGTCCTCGGCCAGATCGACGCTGCACTGGATCTCGCCCTGGGTGACGAACGTGCCCGTGCCCTCGTGGTTTCCGGGGGCGACAAGGTATTCGCCGCCGGTGGAGACATCAAGGAGATGATGACTCTCGACCCCATCTCCGCGACGGACTACATCTCTTTCTTTCAGCGGGTCTTGACGCGGCTCGAGGGGGTCCCGATGGTGACCGTTGCGGCGGTCAACGGATATGCCCTCGGGGGAGGGTGCGAGCTTGCGCTTGCGTGCGATCTTCGCATTTGCGCCGAGGAAGCGCGTTTCGGACAGCCGGAGATCAACCTCGGAGTGATTCCCGGTGCGGGGGGGACCCAGCGCCTCCCGCGATTGGTGGGAGTGGGCAGGGCCAAGGAGCTGATCTACTCCGGGCGCATTGTCGATTCCCAGGAGGCGGCGGCCATCGGTCTCGTAAACCAGGTGGTCTCTGGCTCCGAGGTCCTCCGGCGCGCCGGAGAGCTCGCGGCCGCTTTCGCCGGGGGTCCTCTGGTAGCCCTTCGGGCCGCAAAGGAGGCGATTCAGACGGGGATCGAGGCCGATCTTGCGACCGGTCTGCTGATCGAGCGTCAGGCGTTCGCCTCCCTTTTTGCCACTGAGGATCAGAGGACGGGGATGACTTCCTTCATCGACAAGGGGCCCGGCAAGGCAAAGTTCACCGGTCGTTGACAAGGCGCGGCCGTCGCACATCTGGCTCTGAGCCCTGGACTTGGCCCCGGGGAAGAGACCGGAGACGCCGAGACACCCTCGTTCTGCGAGTGGGGGATGAAGTAGGCCGAGAGTAGGCTCGGACGGGCGCGCCGAGGCGAGATTACAGACAAAGCAACGTCATAGGAGGGCAAGTGAACGTCGTCGTATGCGTCAAACATGTCCCCGACCCCAACGCTCCGGTTGAGATACAGGACAACCGGATCAAGCGCACTGGGGTTCAGAATGTGCTGGACCCCGGCGACATGTACGGCATCGAGGCGGGGCTGTTGCTCAGGGAGGCTCTAGGGGGCGAGGTGACCGTCATCTCGATGGGGCCCGTTCAGGCCGTCGAGGCCATAAAGAGGGCCCTGTCGATGGGCGCCGACAGAGGCGTGATGATCTCGGACGATGCTCTCACAGGCGCCGACAGCCTTGTTACGGCCCGGGTGCTGGCGGCCGCCATCCGGCGCGCCGGCTTTGATCTGGTGATCGCCGGGGTTGAGTCGACCGACGGGTACACGGGCACAATGCCGTCCTCCCTGGCCGAGTTCCTCGGTCTTCCACAGGTGACGTTCGCCAAGCGTCTTTCGGCGTCCGCATCGTCGGTAACGGTCGACCGTCAAACCGCCAGCGGCTACCACGTGGTCGAGTGTTCCCTCCCGGCGTTGGTTACCGTTACGGCGGGGGTGAATGAGCCGCGTTACCCGTCATTCAAGGGCATTATGGCGGCGAAGAAGAAGCCGCTCGAGCACCTGACCCTCGATCACCTTGGCATGTCGGCGGCCGATGCTGAGGTCGAGCAGGAGATCGTTCAGATCTCTGCCGTCGACGAGCGCAAGTCCGGCACCAGGGTTGCGAATGACGAAGCGGCCGCTCGGATCGCGGATCTCCTGGCCGAGGCCAAGGCCATTTGATGCCCGAAGTCTGGGTCTATGCGGAGGTCACGCATGCAGGAGTGGTGGACACCACCGCTCTCGAGCTGCTGACGCGGGCGCGCTCGCTGGGGGCCGACGTTGCGGCGGTTGTCCTGGGACCCGGAGCGAGCCGGGCCGCAGGGACGCTCGGGGACTACGGCGCTTCGAGGGTCTATCTGAGCGATGACGACGTCTTCGGAGACTTCGTCGCTCAGCCGGCCACCAAAGCTCTGGATCAGCTCGTCACGGAGCATTCCCCGGAGATGCTGATGTTTGCGACAAATTATGATTCGCGCGATATTGCCGGGCGCCTCTCAGCCAAGACAGGGGCGACTCTCATGAGCAATGCCACCGGCGTGAGCGGGCTGGATCGAGCGCAGACCGCGATCTCGGGAGGATCGCTCATGGTCGATGTCGTCCTGCGAGGGTCGCCCAAAATTGTTCTCGTGCGTCCGAAGTCGTTCGCGGCTGAGGCGATGGGGGGTGTCGCCGAGGTGATCAACGTCGAGGCGAGAATACCCGACGAGCTTCGGCAGGCCAGACGGCGCGAGCGTCAAGAACAGGATGCTGCGGGGCCCAACCTCGAGGACGCCGGAATTGTGATAGCCGGCGGGCGTGGGTTGCAGGCGCCGGACAATTTCAAACTCCTCGATCGGCTTGCCGGTCTGCTCGATGATTGTGCAGTGGGCGCCACGCGCGCCGTTGTCGATGCGGGTTGGGTACCCTACGCTTATCAAATCGGCCAGACCGGTAAGACCGTCAAACCCGGCGTGTACATTGCTGCCGGCATCAGCGGCGCCACACAGCATCTCGTAGGGATGAAAGGCGCAAAGCGGATCGTTGCAATCAACAAGGACGGAGATGCGCCTATCTTCGAGGTGGCGGACCTGGGTGTGGTTGGTGACGCCGTCAAGGTGCTCGAACAACTTATCGAAGAGGTGAAGCGCCGCAAGGGCCAGACATGAACTTTGGAGACAAGATGAGAGGTTTCTTCAGCCGAAAAAACAATCCCGCTTTGCGCGAGCTCGAGGAGTTCGTACGGGAGCGCAAGGGGGTGGAGGGTTTCATCGAGCCTCGCACTGCAACAAGCCCGACGACCCTCCTCGTGGTGGACCGGCATGGCGACCACCTCCGGGCCGCCGTACGTCAGCCGACCGACGCTGTTGCCTTCTGCGATCATATGTCGATCCCGGTCTACGATGCGCAGGTGATCGGATACCCCCAGCGCATGAGGGACTTCGAACGCCGGCGACGCACTGATGCTGTCCAGGACATCGATGACGACATCGCAGAACTCGAACGCCGGCTTAGCGAAACCGATCCGAACTCGCCGGACGAGTAGTCCTCGCAGATGTCTCTGACGTCAACTGCGCAGCGGGCACCTTCTTCTGCCCGCTTTGTGACTCTGGGGCGCAGACTGCGCGGTCCTGTCGCCATGGGGGCGCTGTGCATAACGCCTATGTTGCTGTGGGCTCTGGCGCAGCCGTTGAGCACTCGGTGGACCGACCCCAGCGTCACTCTCACTAACATCGCCGTGCTGCTCGCTCTGGCGGGAACGTCGTCGTTTGCACTGAACCTGGTACTTGGCGCCCGCCTACGGGTCGTTGAGAGGTTCTTCGGCGGGCTCGACAGAATGTACGGCGTCCATAAGATGAACGGCCGCGTGACCTTCTGCTTGTTGCTCGGTCATGCCGTTCTCATAACAGCGAGCCGGGCTGTGGTTTCGGGCGCGAGCGCTGCTGCACTGTTCACCGGTAAGGCCGGGTGGGTGGTGTCTTTCGGCGTCTTGGCGCTCGGGTTCATGACGGTGGCCATAGTGTTTACTCTCTACGGACGGTTGAACCACGAGTGGTTCATCTACGTCCAAAGATCCTTTGGCTTCATCTTTCTGCTGGCGGGTCTTCACGTGTTCATGACTTCGGGGACCAAGGCGTCGTCTCCCGCTCTGACCTACTATCTGGCCGCGTTGTCCCTGGCCGGCCTAGCGGCTTTTGCATACCGGTCGTTGTTGGGGGATGTCTTTATCCCCCGGTTGCGATACAACGTGCTTCAAGTGACCGAATTGGGGGATCATTCTGTGAGAGAGATCACCATGGTCCCAGATGGTCGGCGCCTGTCTTTCACCCCCGGTCAGTTCGTGTTCGTCACCTTCGGCTCGAGCGCCATGAGCAAGGAGTTTCACGCCCTTACGCTCAAGCCCGCCGGAGAGTCGGAGGTCATGACCTTTCGGCCCGGTGCCGTCGCAAACCAATATCACCCCTTCTCCATAACGTCGGCATCGAGCGAGCCCGAGCTCAGGATTGCAGTCAAAGCGGTCGGCGACTACACGAGTGCCCTGCATTGGTTGGAAGGGGGCGCTGAGGCCCGGATCGAGGGCCCATACGGGGCCTTCTCACATCTACGCATCCCCAACCGGCGGCAGGTATGGCTCGCCGGGGGCATCGGGATAACTCCGTTCCTGAGCATGGCAAGGAGCTTGGACGCACCCGGCTACCTAATCGATCTGTACTACGGCATCGAGCACGACGACCAAGGCTATTTTCTGGACGAGCTCTTCGCGATCGGCGACCGATATACCGGCCTGAGGGTGATCCCCTGGCGACGCGACGAGCAGGGATTCATCACGGCCGATGCGGTCGGCCGGATAAGCGGTCCGATCGAGGAGCCGGACTTCTTGATCTGCGGCCCACCCGCAATGATCGACAATCTCACGAGGCAACTCCGTGCGGCCGGCGTAACCGATTCGCGCATCCACTTCGAGAAATTCGGTTTCGCATAGGCTTCATCGCTGGGCTAACGTGGCTTGCCCCCCCGCCCCTTATCCTCAGTCCATGACCTATCTGGATCATGCTGCGTCGACCCCCCTCCTGCCGGAGGTGGCCGAAGCCATGCTCGCCTCGATGAAGGCCGAGTTCGGCAACCCCTCCTCGGTGCACGGGTACGGCCGTCGGGCGAAACAGGTTGTCGAGGACGCCCGCGAGAAGGTGGCGGCTGCAGTGGGAGCACTGCCGGCGGAGATCACCTTCACCGGGGGAGGGACAGAGGCCGACAATCTCGCTCTCAAAGGGCCATTCGGCCTCATTCCGGGGCGTCACGTGGTCGTGAGCGCAATAGAGCACCGAGCGGTGCTCGACACCGTCGAGTGGCTCGAGCGGCAGGGAGCGAAAGTCTCGGCGGTGGCCGTGGGACCGGAAGGAATCGTCGATCCCCTCAAAGTCGCAGCGGCCGTCAACTCCTCCACGGTGATCGTCTCGGTGATGGCGGTCAACAATGAGATTGGAACGGTTCAGCCGATAGAGGAGATCGTAGCCGCCGTGAAGGCGGTGAACCCGTCAACCCTCGTCCACACCGACGCGGTTCAGGCACTGGGTAACCTGCCTGTGGACGTCAAGCTCTGGGGAGTCGACCTGGCCTCCTTCGCAGCTCACAAGCTGGGCGGCCCGAAAGGTGTCGGTGCACTCTTCGTGCGCAACGGTGTCCGGTTGACCCCGTTGATCCATGGCGGGGGCCACGAGCGCGGCCTCAGATCCGGGACCTCCAACGTCGCCGGGATCGCGGGTTTCGGCGTCGCCGCCGAAATTGCAGCCAGAGAGGTGCACGCCAAGAGCGAGGCCTTGCTCGCCCTTCGGGCGCAACTGTTGGACGGGATCCGGCGCGCTGTTCCCGACGCGGGCGTAAACGGTGATCTGACCACCAGAATTCCGGGGAATCTGAATGTTTCGATACCAGGGACCGAGGGGGAGACGTTGCTCATGCTCCTGGACCAGGCGGGCATCGCGTGTTCGTCGGGGTCCGCTTGCGCGTCCGGCGCGCTCGACCCGTCACACGTGTTGCTCGCGATCGGGACAGACAGGGCTCTGGCGGTGGGAAGCCTGCGCCTGTCGATGGGGCGTGCCACGACCCCGGACGACGTCGCCTCCCTGCTCGAGGTGTTTCCCGACATCGTCGGGCGCGCCCGGAGGGCCGCCTAGTGCGGCCGAAGGCCGTCGTGGCCATGTCGGGCGGGGTCGACTCCTCGGTCGCCGCAGCTTTGCTCAAGGATGCGGGTTATGAGGTAACGGGCGTCATGCTCAAGCTGTGGAAGGGCGAGGCTGCGAACAACAACTCGGGCTGCTGCAACGTCGGGGCGGCCGAGGATGCGCGGCGCGTCGCCGATGCGCTGGATATTCCGTTCTATGTGCTGAACTTCGCCGATCATTTCGCCGACACGGTTGTGGCCGACTTCCATGCCGACTACGCCTCGGGTCGCACACCGAATCCGTGTGTCAGGTGCAACCAGTGGGTGAAGTTCGGGGCGCTCATGGGGCGGGCACGGGCCCTCGGCGCCGACGTACTGGCCACTGGTCACTACGCACGTGTGCTGAAACAGAATGGACGATACAGTCTTCTGCGCGGCGTGGACACGCATAAAGACCAGTCCTATGTGTTGTGGATGTTGGACCAGGAAGACCTTAGCCATTGCCTTTTTCCTGTGGGGAGCTTGAACAAAGCGGAGACTAGGGCTCTCGCAGCCGAGCTGGGATTACGCACGGCGACCAAGCCCGATTCGCAGGAGATCTGCTTTGTCCGAAGCGGCGATGTCGGCGCCTACATAGCCGAGCACATCCCGGAAGGAGCCCGACCCGGACCGATCAGAGATCGTGACGGCCAGATTGTGGGCGAGCACGGGGGGGTGGCTCGGTACACGGTGGGCCAGCGAAAAGGCCTGGGCGTCTCACTGGGTGAACCCGTGTTCGTGACATCGATCGACCGGGCCGACAATGTGATCAACGTCGGGCGCCGGACGGATCTGTCTGTGTCGGAGCTGGTGATCGAGGAAGCGAGTTTCGTCCAGCCCGGCCTTCCCCACGACATGGATGTCCTGGTGCAGTACAGAGCACACGGAGAGACAAGCCCGGGGCGGCTCCGTCGCATAGCCTCCGGCCGTTGCTCCGTTGCCTTCGGGCGCCCGGTTGATGCGGTCGCGCCCGGTCAGTCGGCGGCGTTATACGACCCTTTGCAGCCGGAGGAGTTGCTCGGCGGTGGAATCATTACTTCCACCACGCCGGCCTCCACCCCTCCCCCGTTGCTCACTGCTACCAGCACGTGATCGGGCGCGATCTCGACAGGACAAATCGAGCGCATCTCCACACCGAGTTCACGCGCGCCGCAGCGGGTTTCTCGGACCGTACCAAGGGTCGCTTCGACGACATGGACGTCGTGTCTTTCGCGCGCTTCAACCCTTCTGAGACCGTAGTCGAAGTAGGAGCCGGGACGGGCAACTTCTTGTCACTTTTCAAAGGGGCGAGCCTGTTGCTTGGAATCGACGCGGTGCCTGGGATGTTAGCGCAGGCCCGGGCCCATCACCCCGGCCTTATGACCGCCGCTGGAGATGGGCGCTGCCTGCCGCTTCCATCGGACTCGTTCGATCTCGTAGCCTGTGCGCAGATGCTCCACCATGTGCACAGGCCTCTTGAGATACTCAAGGAAATGAAGCGGGTGGTGCGCCCGTCGGGCCGCCTTCTGGTTGTCGATCAGGTTGCATCGGACAAATTCGAGCAGGCGATCGCCATGAACGAGCTCGACTTGTTGCGCGACCCTTCGCATGCATCGAGCAGACCGGCGTCGGCCTTTCGGGTCCTGTTCAATCTCGCCGGCTTGTCCACCAGTGAGGAACGACGCTGGGAAGGCAGCCAACGGTTGTCGCAGTGGATGTGGAAGGGCGAGTTTCCCGACGACCGCATCCGTCGCGTGCGAGAGTTCATAGTCGAGAGGGGCGAGGAAACGGGGATGGACTGGCGACCATGCGACGATGATTACATCTTCACTCGGCGACGAATCATGCTGCTTGCGACCAAGGACTGACTTAATAGTGGGGACGGGTACGAAGCAAGAGGCTGCGGGCCGGGTACGTGAGCTGCGCGAGGCAGTCGATCACCACTCGTATCGCTACCACGTGCTTGATGATCCCGAGGTAGCCGACGTCGAGTACGACGCACTAGTGAGCGAATTGATGGCCCTCGAAAAGGCGCATCCGGAGTTGGTGACTCCCGACTCACCCACCCAACGGGTTGGCGCGCCACCCTCGGACTTGTTTTCGCCCGTCGAGCATCGCACGCCGATGATGTCACTCGACAACTGTTTCTCTCTGGACGAGCTGATGGCATGGGGGAAGCGACTCGAGCGCATCATCGACAAGCCCGAGGCGTTCGTCACCGAACTAAAGATGGACGGTATAGCCGTCAATCTCGTCTACGAGGACGGTGCGTTCGTGAAAGGGGCGACGCGTGGGGATGGAAGGCGCGGAGAGGACATCACTGCGAACCTCAGGACAGTTTCCGCCGTGCCACTGCGACTTCGCGGGGATCCGCCTAAGGTGCTGGAGGCACGCGGCGAGGTTTACATGCAGACCGCCGACTTCGAGCAGTTGAACGAGCGCTTAAGAGACCAGGGACTGAGGACCTTTGCAAACCCCCGCAATGCCGCAGCCGGGTCGTTGCGTCAGAAGGATCCGAGTGTGACCGCCTCTCGCAACCTGTCGCTCATCTGCCACGGTGTCGGTTGGCTGCAAGGGAGGCGCTTGACCTCGCATTGGGAGGCAATGCAGGCACTCCGTGATCTTGGGCTGCGCACGAATCCATTGAATCGGCGGGTGACGACCCTGGACGAGGTCTATGAGTTCTGCACTCATTGGGGCAAGCACCGTCACGACGTCCCGTATGAGATCGACGGTGTCGTCGTGAAAGTGGATCCTGTTGCCCAACAGGAAGAACTGGGCTATACGGCCAAGGCTCCGAGGTGGGCCATCGCTTACAAGTACCCACCCGAGGAACGAACGACTGTGCTCAACAGCATAGAGATCAATGTCGGGCGTACGGGCGCTGCTACTCCATTCGCCCACCTCGAACCGGTCTTTGTCGGCGGCGTGACTGTCTCGACGGCCACACTGCACAACGAAGACGAAGTCAAGAGGAGGGATATTCGGATCGGCGACACGGTTATCGTGCGGCGCGCCGGAGATGTCATCCCCGATGTCGTCGGTCCGATCGTAGCCAAGCGCACCGGTGATGAACAGCCCTTCGTCATGCCTGGGGAATGCCCGTCCTGTGGTTCAGCCATAGTGCGGGGGCCCGGCGAGGTGGTGTCGCGCTGCACCGGGATCGATTGCCCGGCCCAACGTCTCGAGCGTCTCTTCCACTTTGCGTCGCGCGGAGCAATGGATATCGAGGGACTCGGTTACATGACTATCCAGGCCCTTATCGCCAGGAGTTGGCTGGCGGATGTAGCCGACATCTACTACCTCACACGCGAGCAACTGGCCGAGCTGGACGGCTTCGGCGACAAATCGGTCGGCAATCTGATGACCGCGATACAAGCGTCCAAGGGGCGTTCGCTCGGCAACCTGTTGGTCGGTTTGGGGATCCGCCATATCGGAGCCACATCCGCCCATGATCTTGCCGCAGAAGCCGGAACCCTTGACCGCCTTCGCACGATGACGCACGAGGAGTTGGAGGCGATTGATGGCATCGGACCCACCCTTGCTGCTTCGGTCGAGACGTTTTTCCGTCAGGAACGTAACCTTGCCGTGATCGACAGACTCAAGACGGCAGGAGTCGACCCCAGGGGCCCGGAGAAGAGGGTCGGAGGACCGCTGGAGGGCAAGAGTTTCGTGTTGACCGGATCACTGGAAGGGTTTTCGCGCGACGAGGCTATCCGGGCGATCGAATCCCTCGGCGGCAAGGTCACTTCGGGCGTGTCCAAGAAGACCGACTTCGTCGTTGCGGGTGACAACCCCGGATCCAAATACGACAAGGCTCTCACCCTGGGAGTGGAGCTTCTCGACGAAGTCGCATTCCGGCAACTCCTCGATGCGGCCGTCTCTTAGCGGCGGAGTTCCTGCAACATCGTCGCAAACGGCCACCCATCCGGTGAGGAGGATCACATGAAGCGTTGGGTCGTCGTTGGGGTGGCCGTCTGCCTGACCTGAGTTTGGACCGATCGTGGCCTGAGCGGCTCGCGGGCGCCGGCCTCAGATGTCTGTAGCATCGACGGCGATGCAAAGCAGGGGAGCGGTGCTGAAGTCGTTCGGCGCGCCACTCGAGATCGATTCCTTCGAGGTGCCCGATCCCGAGCCCGGTGCGCTGCTCGTCAAGGTGGTTTACGGGGGCATCTGCGGCACGGACGTCCACCTCCACGCGGGCCACCTGCCGATGCCGACTCCCGTCATCCTCGGTCACGAGGCGGTAGGCATCGTGGCTGCGCTCGGCCGCGAAGTGAGCGAAGACGCGCTCGGCGCGCCGCTGAGTGAAGGAGATCGAGTCACGTGGGCGTCGAGCATCGCGTGCGGCCGGTGCTTCTACTGTCGCCAGGAGCGCCAGCCGACGCTGTGCCAGAATCGCAGCGTCTACGGCATCTCGCGCCGGTCCGATGCATGGCCTCATCTTCTCGGGTCGTGGGGCGATCTCCAGTACCTCGAAGCCGGTTCGACGGTGGTGCGCCTTCCCGGCGACGTCTCCTTCGAGGCCGCCATCGCCCTCGGGTGCGCGGGCCCCACGGTCGTCCATGGGTTGCTTGGCATTGCAAAGCCGGGGGTCGGGGATACCGTCGTGGTCCAGGGGTCCGGGCCTGTGGGTCTCGCCGCCGCGATGTGCGCCCGGCTCAGCGGCGCCGGGCGCATCGTGATGGTGGGCGGTCCAGGAGGCCGGCTGGACCTCGCACGGGAGCTGGGCGTCGCCGACGCCTACGTCGACATCTTCGATGTCACCGAGCCCCGCGCACGGGTCGCCCATGTGACCGACCACATGCCGGGGTCCAGGGGAGCCGGCCTCGTGGTGGAGGCGACCGGTGTCCCTTCTGCCGTGGCGGAGGGCCTCGAGATGTGCAGGGCCAACGGGACCTACCTCGTGCTGGGCCAGTACACCGACCATGGGCCGACGCCGTTGAACCCACACCTCATCACTCGTAGGCAACTACGGGTGCTCGGCTCATGGGCTCTTTCCGGCGCCGATGTCGTGGACTTCGTGCTGTCCCTCCCGCAGTTGAGCGAGCGCTTCGACCTGGCCCGCCTGGTGTCGCCCTACCCTCTCGAAGCCATGAACGAGGCCTTGGACGCCGTCAGAGCCGGGCGGGTGACGAAAGCAGTCCTCGCGCCGGCACCGTGACGGGCTCTCCTCGCAGGGAGGAGAAAAGACCCCATGCGGCGCGCCGGGAATTAGGGAGTCTATCGGTCTCAAGCAGGACTGGGGCAAACAAAACCGGCGCAGGGGTTGCCCTGCGCCGGTTGGGTTGCGAAGCTTCCATCTTCCGCTCTTCGCCGTTCGGCGCCCGGTGGACCAGGCCGGGTGCGGTTGATGCCGGTGAACCGGGTTGGACTCTGCCCGTAGCCCAAACTTGAAGCTGGCCAGAATCCGAAGCTCTGAGGCTCAGACCACTAGCAGCCGGTCACCTCACGAGGTCCCTCGAAACTATCTGACAGTTTGGACCACCTCCTTTCTCGTGTACGACAATGAAACCACAGGCAGGCCGGATCCGCGAGCCAGTCCGCACAAAATTCAAGACCGTCACGGGTACTAGTTGCGGTATAGAGGGGCCGGCCCGAGCGACTGAACTGGAGGTGTCCACGTATGGCCGAGGCATCGATCGTATTCAAGCTGCCGGTCGAGCGGGCGAAGATCCGGGAGTTCGCCCTGGCGGTCGGAGAGGACAACCCCATCTACTTCGACGCCGAGGCGGCGCGCATGGCCGGGTACTCTGACATCGTCGCCCCGCCCACCTTCTCGGTGACCCAGATGTGGCATCTCTCGAGGGAGGAGCGGGAGGAGCGCCTCGGCGCCAACCTCGACTACGCCCGCGTGCTCCACGCCGAGCAGGAGTTCCAGTACAAGCGGCTTCCCGTTGCCGGAGAGACCCTCGACGCAACGATGCGTATTTCGAGGGACGTGACCAAGCAGGGCAGGAGGGGCGGGGAGTTGCGTTTTGTGACCTACGAGTCGCGCTTCGACGATGCCGCCGGTGAGGAAGTTCTGCGCGCCCTCTACACCCTCGTGCAGACCTCGAAGGACCCGGGGGAATGACCCTTCCGGAGCTTGGATCTTCGTTTCCCGAGCGGACCTTTGGTCCTCTCGGTCGCGTGGACATCGTCCGCTATGCCGGCGCATCCGGCGACTTCAACCCGATTCACATCGACGCTCCCTACGCCCGGGCCACCGGCGCGCCGGACGTCTTCGCGATGGGCATGCTGCCGGCGGGATACCTCGCGCATGCGGCGTCCGACTGGCTCGGCGGGCCCGGGGGGTTTCGTCGCTTCAAGGTGCGTTTCGCCGCACGCGTGTGGCCCGGCGACCTCCTTGCCTGCACCGGCCTGGTGACCAAGGTCGGCGGTGGGCATATCTCGGTGGCCGTCACGGCATTCCGGCGGGGGGAGGGGCCCGAAGATCTCAGCCTGCCGGACCAGGAGATCGCCCTGACGGGGGAGATCGAGGCCGAGCTCGGGTCGTCTGTGGGTGAGGGTGGCAATGGCGCTTAACCGAGCCCTTGTCGGCAAGGACTACTCGGACACCTTTGATGTCACCGAGGAGTCCATCAGTCGCTATGCGAGAGCGACAGACGACCCCAATCGTCACTACGTCGGCACCGGAGACATCGTGGCGTCTCCGGTGTGGCCGGTGGTTCCCGCGTTCGGGCTGTTCATGGCTGCCGCCAAGGATCCGGAGCTCGGCGCAGACTTCCTACGGCTGGTCCACGCAGGGGAGGATCACCGACTGCTCGCGCCCATACGGCCGGGAGACCGCCTGCATGTGGTTGCGACCCTCGGCTCGGTCGAGGAGACCGAGGCCGGAGAGACATTCACGGTCAGGGCAACAGAGACGAACCAGGACGGGGTTGCGGTCGCCGAGGTTGCCGGGGCAATGGTGATCCGGGGGGCCGCTCGCCGGGTGAGGCGTCCCCCTCCTGCGCAGCGCGAACCACGCGCGGTGGTGCTCGAGGCCGTGTCCCGGGTGAGCGAGGATCAGGCTTGTCGCTACGCCAAAGCGTCGGGCGACCACAACCCCATCCATCTCGACGAGGATGTGGCGCGCGCGGCGCGCCTCCCCGGAGTCATCCTCCACGGCATGTGCACCATGGCGCTGGCGGGCAAGGCCGCGGTGGACGGACTGGCGGCGGGCGATCCGACGCGTGTGCAGCAGATAGGAGTGCGCTTCAACAAGCCGGTGTTCCTGGGACAAACTCTCACCACGAGGTTCTGGGAGGAGGCGGAGGATGACTCCGGCACGACTTACGGCTTCGCCACCTTCCAGAGCGCCGGAGCGGTTGTGCTCTCCGACGGGCGGGTGGTGGTCCATTCGGCGCGATGAGCGGAGCTGCTGCGTGCTGCGGGAGCTCGTTTCCTCAGGGCACGCAAGCTTTAAGTGCCCCTCCGGAAACGGGCTCTCCTCGCAAGGGAAAAGGCAAACCCCTCCCCCATCGGCGGGTGAACCGGGGGTGCTGGGGGATGGGTTCAGAAGCCGCAGGTGAAGGTGGCCGTCCGGTAGACGACCAGGCCGATTCCCAGCGCGATCACGGCCGCTGAGGTGGCGATCTGCACCGGCGTCGTTGTGGGTGACGGCGGACGATCAAAGCCGAATCCCAGCAGAAGGCCCGAGGTGAGTCCCCCGAGATGGGCGAAGTTGTCGATGCCGGGCACGATGAATCCGAACACAAGGTTGGCGATGATGAAGAAGCGCAAGCCACCCAGGAACGAACCCATCAGCGCGCTGCTGCGGCGGTTGTAAGCGTATGCGAACAACACCCCGGCTATCCCGAAGACGGCCCCCGACGCGCCCACACCGAGCGCTTGGCAAGGGCTGAAGGCATAAGAGGCCACCGCTCCTAGGAACCCCGAGATGGCGTAGATGGCGACAAATCGAACGGTGCCGAACGCCTGCTCAGCGTGGGGGCCGTAGAGGTAGAGGATGTACATGTTCAGACCGATGTGAAGGAGATTCGCGTGCAACAACATCGGGGTGAACAGCCGGTACCACTCGCCCGCCGCGGTAGCGGGAGGGTAGCTGGCCAACTCGCCCGTGAGGCCGAAGAACTGATCGGCGAGATAGAAGAGGATGGTAACTCCGATGATCGCCCGGACACCGGGGGCTGTGGCCTGAAGGGCGGTCCGCACCTTCGGCGCCCCCCGGCGCGCCTCCGCAACGCATTCCGGGCAGTGCTGTCCCACCGAAGCCGGGATCGCGCACCGTCCGCAGATTGGCCTCTCGCAGCGCGAGCAACGGAGCCTAGTGGGGGTGTCCTTGTGACCGTAGCAATAAGTCTCGTACGAATCGTCGAGGACGGGGGGAAGTTCCGGAGAGCTCACCTTTCCATGCTCCCACACGAGGGTCTCTTATCTGGTGCCGTCACGCGCGGCTTGCGCCTGCAAGGAGAACGCGTCGCCACTGTGCCTGCTGAGGCGCCCGAACCGTCGAGGGGCCCTCTGTCACAATGCGGCATCATGACCATCAATCGTGTCGCCACCTTCAACATCCGTCACGGCTTGGGCGCCGATGGGGTCATTGACCTTGACCGGGTCGCCCACACCATGGCGGCGACCGGGGCCGACCTTATCGCGCTCCAGGAGGTCGACAGGGGGCTCGATCGCACGGGGATGGTGGATCAGCCGGAGGTCCTGAGCGAGCTCACCGGATTCCCGATTCACTTTCGCTCCGTGCTCAAACGAGGCGGGGGCCGTTACGGGCTGGCGCTCGCAGGCGAGGGACTGTCGGAGGTTACCTACGCAGAGCTTCCAAGAGCCGGCGACGAACAGGCACGCGGGGTCGTGGGTGCCTCCTGGAGGGGGCTGGCGGTGTTGGTGTCTCATCTCACCACCCAGGCGGAAATCCGCCCGCAACAGACCTCTGCGCTGGCCGACATGGCTCGGCGCGCCGCGGGCCCCGTGATGGTCCTTGGCGATCTCAACCAGGACCGGAGGCATCTGTCGGCGCTCCTGGATGCTGGGCTGAACCCCGGTCCGGGGCGTCACACCACCTTCCTGCACCTGGGGCGCCGTCGGCAGATCGACTACGTGCTTGCAGGGAATGGAATCGAGGTGGTGCGGTCGTGGACGGTTCCTACCGACGCCTCCGACCACCTTCCCTTGGTTGCCGAAATCCAGCCGGTGGCCCCTCCTCGCCGTTAACCTCGTCAAGACGCCAGGGGTTTACCCTTGGTGCGTGAGTATCGTTCTGTAGCCTGTTGTTGCATTCGTCTGCAGGAGGTTTGCTTTGCATCTCGTTTCCGAGCTAGCCGGCGCCACCCTGGCGGGCAGGTACCGGCTCGCCGGACGCGTCGCCGGTGGGACGGGGGACATCTACCTGGGCCAGGACGGCCTTCTCGAGCGGCCGGTGGCGGTCAGAGTGCTCCGGTCCGGGCCCTCGGACGGCCCCGACGCACAGGAGCTCTGGTTGGCGCAGGCGAGCGCCGCAGCCCGGCTGTCGCATCCCCATGTGGCGACGATCTTCGACTGGGGATGTGAGGACGACGGAACCTGCTTCATGGTGATGGAGCACGTACCCGGAGTCGATCTGCGAGATGTCCTCGTCACCCGGGGGCTTCTCGATCCTCCGTCGGCCGCAGAGATCATGCTGGCGGTGTGCGACGGCTTGAGCGCAGCGCATTCGATGGGCATAGTTCACGGCGCGCTCAGACCCGAGAGCATTCTGATCGCTCGTCACGGGACCGTGAAGCTTACCGACTTCGGGCTCGTCTCGCCCGGGGCCCCCGGAGGCCGACACGACACCGCGGCCCTCACCCCAAGCTCCCGTTACCTGTCACCGGAACAGGGGGCGGGATATCCCGCCACGCCTGCCTCGGACATCTGGACCGCAGGCCTGGTGCTGACGGAGGCGCTCAGTGGCAGACCCCCCACATCCGAGAAGGTGATCCTTCCGTCCAAGCACATTCGTAAGGTCCCGCGTGCGCTGGACGACATCGTGCGGCGCGCGTGCGCCGTGAATCCGGACGAACGGTTTGCGAGTATCTCCGACATGGTCTTCGCCCTCCAGCGTTCACTGGCCGCGTCCCGCAAACCCCCTCGCCCGGTCGAGGGCCTGGTGGACGAGGTGAGTGGGGGTGAGGAGGTGCCCGACATCGAAGCGCCCCGAAGACCAACTCGTCAGGACCTCGACGCTCAACGAAGGTCACGGCGCCTCCTCCTTGGTGTGATCGCAGTCATCGTTGCTCTTGTTGCCGGCCGCGCCCTCGCCTCGGTGGTGCTGCCGCGTGACGTCGAGGTGCCCGAGCTTGCCGGACTGACGCGTGATGCCGCCGTCGAGCGGGCTGAGGCAGCGGGCCTGGGGGCTCGGGTGGAGAGCCGTAAGAAAGACCGGAATGCCCCGGCCGGTGTGGTCCTGTCCCAAGATCGTGCGGGAACTTTGCGGGAGGGTTCGACGGTCGGGCTTGTGGTTTCCGCCGGACCGCCCCGAGTGCAGGTACCGCTCCTCCTCGGGTTGAATCTCGACGACGCGCAAGTCCAGATGGACAAGTTCAACATGGAGCCCTCGAGATTGTCGGAGCGCTACTCGACCGAGCCGGAAGGCGACATCATCGAGCAGGTGCCCTCCGCGGGGCTCAAGCGGGCCTGGGGAAGTGACATCGAGCTCATCCTGAGCAAAGGGCCCGCCCCTACCGAGATCCCCTCCCTCGACAACGCGGGCGCAGAAGAGGCCCGTACCGAGCTCAAGCGCGCGGGCTTCGTTCCTCTGCTCCGGGAGGCCTACTCGGACGATGTCGACGAGGGCGACGTCATAGAGATCACCCCGGCCCCCGGCACCCTGACCGCCTCCGGCAGTGAGGTGCAGATAGTCGTCTCGGCTGGGCCGGAATTCCCCGAACTGACCGTCCCCGACGTGCGTGGCCTGGAAGTCGGTCCGGCGAGGGACGAGCTCGAACGCGCCGAATTCCGAGTCGATGTGCTGGAGATCTGTGACGACGGCTCGAAGGTCGTGGATACCGATCCGGCCGGTGGGGCGACGGCGAACAGGGCCGACCTAGTCACCCTGCTCGTCTGCTGAGGTCAATACCCCCCAGCCGGTCAGTGTCTCCCTGAAGCGCGGAGTGCAATCCAGGGTGCCAATGGCATCGAGGGGAACCCAGCGTGCGTCTGCTGCATCGCCCGCCGCCCGCGGTGTGGGGGCCCCGGCGATCTCGGCGGTGTAGTCGAGCACGACGTAGTGCACCGCCGCGCCGATGACCTCGTGGATGCCGAGGAGATCGCCGACCTCGATGCTGAGGCCGGTTTCCTCCCAAACCTCGCGTTTTACCGCTTGAACCAGGTACTCGCTCGGCTCGACCTTCCCCCCGGGGACCGACCACAGTCGGGCGCCGGGATCGTGAGCCCGTTGCACCATGAGGAGGGATCCGCCCCGCAGGACGACGGCTCCGACTCCGAGTATGGGCGCTCCGGTGGTGGGCCCGGCCTCTGTCACCGGCCAACCCTATTTGAGACACCCGACGGCGTGGAGACTTTGCCCTCGGGCGCGCCGAACCCACCGAGCCGGTGCGCGGGGCTTATGGTGCAGCCGATGCGAGCCATCGCCACCCGGGCCGAAGGAGGGGAACGGGGCGAGGCGTGGCTTCGCCTTGGACTCGCAATCCTCGCAACGTCGTCGTCGGCGATCCTGGTCCGCTACGCCGAAGGTGCTCCTGCGCTTGCGCTGGCTTTTTGGCGCTGTGCCCTCGGCGCGCTGTGCCTGGCCCCGTGGGCGCGGTCCAGGCTCTCGGGTATGGCACTCAGGCAGTACCTGCTCCCCGCCGTGGCCGGAGGGTTTCTGGCGGTTCACTTCGGCACCTGGATCACTTCCGTGGGCCTCACGACGGTGGCCTCGGCGATTCTCCTGGTGTCCACGACGCCGATATTCGTTGCAAGCGCCGACAGGGTGCTGTTCGGGATACGGCTGGCCGGGCGCGGATGGGCGGGAATCGCCCTTGCGATTGTCGGAGTGGGAGCTATCGGCGGCGGAGACTTCGCCGGCGGGTCCATTGCGGGGGACGGGCTGGCCCTGGCCGGCGCCGTTGCCGCAGCGGGCTACCTCATGGCCGGACAGCGGGCGCGCCGGAGCCTGGGCACCCTCGAGTACGCCGCAATCGCCTACGGCTGCGCTGCGGCGCTGCTCTTGGTCGCCTGCGGGGTCGCCCGTGTCCCCCTGTGGGGCTGGCCGGGGCGGACCTGGTTCATCGTCGGCCTGATGGTGGCGGGGCCACAATTATTGGGCCACACGATGATCAACTTCGTCCTCAAAGCGTTCGATGCAACGACCGTGACCGTAGCCGTGATGCTCGAGCCCGTCGTTGCCATCCTTCTGGCCTTCGTCTTATTGGGAGAGATCCCCTCGCCCTTCGTCTTTCCGGGGGGCGTGGCGATCCTCGCAGGCATCTACGCGATCGCCCGCTCTCAACGCCCGGGAGCCACGTGACCACGCTCTTGGCGGTGTTTGCGGCCCTTTTGGGTCTCATCTTCGGCAGCGTTG
Source organism: Actinomycetota bacterium (assembly GCA_013694625.1). GTDB lineage: Bacteria > Actinomycetota > CADDZG01 > CADDZG01 > WHSQ01 > JACDDL01. The sequence continues at coordinate 20,761 of JACDCD010000131.1, forward strand.
CGACGATGGCTGCCCACCGCATTCCGCTCCGTGCAAGCCTCAATGGGCGGAGCAAATGTCCCGCCTGCGGGCACACGATCACTGCGGGGGAGAACATCCCCGTGTTGAGCTACCTGATGCAGCGGGGGCGCTGCAGGCACTGCGGCGCCGGGATCTCGATGCGTTATCCCCTGATCGAAATCCTCACGGCGGTCCTGTTCGTTCTCGCCGCCCTGAGGTTCGGCCCCTCTCTGAGGGCAGGGATTTATGCGGCCTTCTTTTGGGTCCTGGTAATGCTCAGCGTCATCGACCTCGAGCACCGGCTGCTGCCCGATCGGGTCGTCTTCACTGCGCTCGCTGCCGGCTCCCTGCTCCTCCTCGCCGACGCAGTATCCGAGGGCGGCTTCGGTCGGATGACTGGGGTGGTCGTGGCGTCCGTAGCGATCGTCGGCGCTCTGTTGTGGGTTCTGGCCCCGAGACGCCGCCCTCCAAGTGGATCCGAGAATCTGTCTGCCTCCTCTCTGCTTGGACTCGGGTTCGTCCTGGCATGGATGTGTTTCGTAGGGTTTGGGATTATCGACGGCCCCCAGACGTCGATATCCGGAGCACTGGTGGGTGCGGCCGTCTTCGCCGGGTTCTTCTTGGCGGTGACGCTCTTGGTTCCCCAGGGAATGGGGGGCGGCGACGTGAAGCTTGGTCTTCTCCTGGGAATCTTCCTGGGCTACCTGGGCGCGCCGGGTCTGGTGCTGGTTGCAATGTTCATGGCATTCCTGCTCGGATCATTGGTCAGCGTGGTCGTCCTGCTCGCCGGGGGCAGTCGCAAGTCCGCCATCCCATTTGGGCCCTTTCTCTCGCTCGGTGCAGTGGTGTCGGTTCTGGTCGGGGACCGGGTGATCGATCTTTACCTCGGACTGGGAGCGGGGTGATCCATAGCGGCCACGGTCCCTGCACCCTCCACCACCGGTCCGGGAGATCTTCGCAATGCTCGTTGCCAAGGGCCTTACGATGGTGCCATGGAAGACGACCGCCCCTTCGATGACGAGGCGCCCTTGGACGAGGACGAGCGCGTCGCCCTCCAACAGGATCTCATCGATGTCGAGGTCCTCAAGGAGGTGCTCCGTCCGAAGGGCATCAAGGGGGCGGTGTTCTATTGCTCCGACTGCGAGGAGGACCACTACCTCAGCTGGGACCTCCTGGCAGGAAACCTCAAAGAGTTGCTCGATGCAGGTGAATCGCCCGTGCACGAGCCGGCCTTCGACCCGGACCCCGATCAGTATGTGTCATGGGATTATGCACGCGGTTTCCTAGACGGATACGAGTCCTTTGAACAGGAAGAGCTCACCGATGTGACGCTGCGGCTCGCCCAAGAGCTGAAGGAGCGGGGATGGACCGGGCCTGAGGTTGTTGGAGTGCTCGACGCCCTGGGCCTCGAGCTGACTTCCCCCGAGGATCCGCCCACCTCCGGCGCCGGATAGTCTCGGAGGTCGCCTCGAGTCGAATCTGCAGGGTCGGCAAGGCCGAGGTTGCCGTCTCTGTCGCCATTCGGAGGCGTGGCGTGGGCTGTTTCGGGTACTCTTGATACACAAACCAGGCCCCAGGGAGGAACCCATGTCGAACCGGTCGCTCCGGCGCAAGCAGAAGAAGGCCCGCAAGCAGCGCACCAAGCTGATGAAGAACGTCGGTGACCTCCAGAAGAAGAGCATGAAGTCTGTGCGCAGTACGCGTAGGGACCTCGCCCGGTCACGCGAGGCCAAGCGCACACGAGCGGCGGCGCTGGCGACATCCAAATCGGCAAAGGCGACCGCAGCCGCAGCCTCGACAACCGCAGCCGCAGCGTCCAGCCTGCTCGACATCGCCTGGGGTAGAGGCCAGAAGGAAGTTTCGGGCATCGTCAAATCTCGCCAGCTCAAGAAGACTCGCAAGCAAGCCCGCAAGGCGGCGGATGCCTCCCGCAGGGCGGCACGCGCGACCACCGAAGTCACCAGGAAGCAAGGCGCGGCAGCGGTGGGACGGACCAAGGGCCGGGCCGTCGCAACGCGCCGGAGGATCGCCAGCTAGACGCCCGTATCTCAGGCCTTCGCAGGAGGCCCGGGCACATTTCGACCCTGACGATCAAGGGCGCAGCCACCCTCTTTCCATTTCGAGGGCGGGGCCCATTGCGGGCAAGCGCCATGGGTGCCGAGCAACCCGACGCGCCGGCTTCGCTTTTTATCCGTGACGGCCGCATCGCAACTCTGGGAGCGTCCCGGGGCGCAGAGGTCGAGGTCGATGCCCAGGGATGCACCGTCGTCCCGGGTTTCGTGGATGCTCACACGCACCTGCCCTACCTGGCCCCGGCGCCCGGGCTCGAACGGAAGGCCGACTGGGTCCTACCGTGCGCCTCAGCGCTTGCGGTCTCAGATGACGACGCTGTGGTCACATACTCCGAACGCCTTGCTGCCGGGATGCTTGCCGGGGGGACAACCTCCTTCGAGACGAAATCTGGCCTCGGCCTCTCGGTCGACGGGGAGCTCCGGCACCTTCGGATGGCACAAGCTCTTGCGTCGCGCGTGCCCCAATGCGTCACCGTCACCTGTCTGGCCGCCCACGCCGTCCCCCCGGGAAAGTCCCAGGGCGAGTGGGTGGGGGAGGCGGCCACCGCTCTTCTCCCCCAGGTGGCACGGGCCGGCCTTGCCTCCGCCTGCGACATCCACATCGAGCTCTTTTCGTTTGCTCTCGAGCACGCGGCGCGTCTGGCCGTTGCATCAGACGCGCTGGGTCTGCGGATGCGCGTCCACGCCGACCGGTTCGCCGACAATCAGACGGCGGCCTTTGCCGCTCGATGGGGCTTCGCTGCTGCGGACCATCTCAATCACACCTCGCTCGACGCGATCGACGATCTTGCGTCCAGCGACACTGTGGCCGTCCTTCTGCCTGCCTCCACCCTCGCCATTGGGCAGAGCCGGCAGCCTTCGGCCCGCGCATTGATCGAGGCGGGGGCAGTGGTGGCGCTGGGCAGCGACGCTGGGCCCGTGGTGGGCGCCCCCGGCATGGCGCGGGTGCTGGAGCTTGCCTGCGGGACCCTAGGGCTGCATCCGGTGGAAGCCCTTGCGGCTGCGACCGTCAATGCCTCCTGTGCCCTGGGGCTGGATGGACGCGTCGGCCGGCTGGAGCCGGGCGGTCGCGCCGATGCCGTGATCCTGGGTGCGCCGGACTTCGGAGGGCCGGACATACCTCCGGTGGTGGCCGTTGTATGTGGTGGCAGGCTGGCCTACGTTGCGCCCGGCGCCGAGGACCGTATCCTGCGCCGCTAGAGGCGGAGATGTCACATCTGCATGGGAGGATCCCACCATGACCGGAATCGAAGCTTCCGAGCCCCACCAGATCGAGCTCTTCGAGCACGGCTTTGTGCGGCTCGACGACGCCATGGCGAGCGACCTCTCGGTGGTGAATTCGGCGCGCGTGAGCTTTGCGGTGCGCAAGGAGGCCATGGGCGACAAGGATGCCGGGCTCATCCGCTTTCTGATGCGCGAGCGTCACGGCAGCCCTTTCGAGCACAACTCGTTCCGTTTCCACATCCGGGCGCCGATTTTCGTCGCGCGCGAATGGTTCAGACATCGCTTTTCTTCCTTCAACGAGGAATCCGGCAGATACCACCAGCTCGAGGGCGACTTCTACATACCGGAGCCCGAGGCCGTCCGCTCACAGGTGGGGAAGCCCGGCTCGTACTCGTTCGAGCCCGTCGATCCCGCCTTGGCCGACGACACGATCGCAACCTTCGAACGCGTCTACAAAGAGCTCTATGCGGAGTACCAGGCGCTGATGGACAAGGGGGTGGCCAAAGAGCTGGCGCGGGCCCTGCTGCCATTCGGTGTCTTCACTCAGTTCTACTGGACGGTGAACGCCCGCTCCCTGATGAACTTCCTGTCACTGCGTAACGCAGTTGCAGCGCAGTACGAGATTCGAGCCTACGCCGATGCGGTCGAGACCTTTTTTTCTCAGAAGATGCCCGTCACGCATCGCTCCTTCGTCGACTCCGGGCGGACGCCGCCGTGATGCTCGGCGCGCCGGTAAGGCTCGGGGTCGACCCACTCGCCTGGGTCATTCTCCCTCGCATCGAGATCGGCCCCCTCGCTGTATCTCCCCACGGAATCGGAATCGCGCTGGGCGTCCTGGTAGGTGCGCGTCTCGGCGTGTACGTGGCGCGCAGGTACGGGGGACCGGAGGAGACCGACATCTGGAACGGGCTGTTCTGGGCCATGCTCGGCGCCATCGCGGGGGCGCGCATCGGCTACGTGCTCGGCCACGTGTCGAGCGTCACCGACGGCGGAACTGACCCGCTTGGCGTCCTCAAGGTCTGGGAAGGCGGTATCTCGTTGTTGGGCGGGATCACCGGCGCGGTGCTGGCTTCGATCCCCTATATGCGCCGCCACGGAATCCTTTTTTGGGGTGCGATGGACGTGGTCGCACCCGGTCTGGCTCTCGGGATCGGCATCGGCAGGATCGGCGATCTGGTGATCGGGGACCACCTCGGGAGGCAGACGACCTCGCCGCTGGGGTGGCGTTGTCTCGGAGAGGTCGGCGGCAAGTCTCCACTCGATGCGAGTGGCTATCGGGCGGCGGTCGAAAGCGGGGGAGCACCATCGCTCGGCTGCTTCGACGTCCCCGTGCACCAGACCGCTCTCTACGACCTACTTTCGACCTTGCTGCTTCTCGGGCTCCTGTTGTGGCTGGCCGGGCGCCGACGCCGGGGGGGCCTCCTGGCCATCGTCTTCGTCATCTGGTACGGGAGCGCCCGCATGGCGACGGATTTCCTGCGGGTGGACCGGCGCTATCTGGGCCTCACCGGAAGCCAGATCTTGGCCCTCACGGTGTCTCTGATCTGCCTCTATCTCCTGGCCAGGTACCGGGGCGCGCCGCAGCGATGGGCGTCGGGGGGATACGAACCCGGCACCGGCTCGGAGGAGGAGAGACCTGGTCCCGTGACCTCCTGAGTCGGCGCGCCCAATATGGCTCGTCCCACGGCCGAGAAATCAGGGGCCAGGGGGCCTTTGACTACTCTCTGTAGCCGAAAACCCCGTGGATCGCCTCCGAAGGTGGCAGGATAGGCGGGTGCGCGCCCCTGAGGGCGCCGAGGTATCTCTTGGAAGGGAGCCAAAAACCATGGCCGACACCTACAACGGTTACTGCGTCAAGTGCAGGGAGAAGCGGGACTTCGAGGGCGAAGAGATCGAGCTGAAGAACGGGACGAAGGCCGCACAGGGCAAGTGCCCCGTCTGCGGCACG